>JBBIOL010000076.1:0-15986 GCA_037443385.1 Anaeromyxobacteraceae bacterium | reverse complement strand
GGCCGCCGGCACGACCTCCGGGGCGGGCTCCGGCCGCGGCGTGGGGGACGGCGCGCGCTCGGTCGGCGGCGTCCGCGGGAGCGCCACGTGGTCGTACACCCCGTGCACGAGGTTCCGCAGCACCTCCTTGTGCTGCTCCTCCATGAGGGCCCGCACCACCTCCGGGAGGTTCTCGGCGGCCGCGATGTCGGCGTAGCCGGTGCGCTTGCTGGCCACGATGTTGCCCCCGAGGAACAGGTGGGTGACCACCTGGCCGCGGTCGGGGCCGGTGTCCTCGGTCTGCGCGTGGTAGGTCTGGCCGCGGTACTTGATGTTGTGGTTGAAGCCGACCACCATCCTCTTCGGCCCCGGCGGCATGCCCGGAATGTACCACGCCCCATCAGACGTCGACGTGCCGCGCCGCCTCCACCGGGCGTCCCAGGAACCGGGGAGCCACCCGCAGGAACCGGTCCGGCGTGTCGGTGACGAGGAAGGCGTGCTCGGCCGGCCCCGCGGTCGCCGCGCCGGGGAAGCGCTCCCGGACCTCGGTGGCGATGGCCTCGGCGCTGTCCACCAGCGTCACCCCGGGCAGCTCGGCGGCGATGGCGTCGGCGAGCAGCGGGTAGTGGGTGCACCCCAGCACCACCACGTCCACGCCGGCGTCCCGAACCGGCGCGAGGTAGCGCCGGGCCACGAGCCGGACGACGTCGTCGTCGGGATCCGTCCAGCCCTCCTCGGCGAGCGGCACGAAGAGCGGGCAGGCCCGGGCGGTCACCTCGACGCCGGGGCGGAGCGACGCGAGGGCGCGCTGGTAGGCCCCGCTCGTGACCGTGCTCTGGGTCCCGAGCACGCCGATCCGCCCGGTGCGCGTGGCCCGGATCGCGGCCCGGGCGCCCGGCTCCACCACGCCCAGCACCGGGACGTCGAAGGCGAGCCGCAGGGCCGGCAGCGCCACGGCGGAGGCGGTGTTGCAGGCCACGACCAGCATCTCCACGCCGTGGTCGACGAGCACCCGGCCGTTGCGGACCGAGTACTGCGTGACCACCTCGGGGGACTTCGTGCCGTAGGGCACGCGGGCGGTGTCGCCCAGGTACACGGTGGAGAGGCCGGGCAGGGCCTCGAGGATGGCGCGCTGGACGGTGAGCCCGCCCACGCCGGAGTCGAAGATCCCGATGCGAGGCACCGCCGGAGTCTACCCCAGGAGCCCCGCCCCGGGGCCGCGGCGGGGCCCGGCGCGCGGTTCGGGACGCCGGGTCACGGGCAGGTGAAGGTGGCCGGGAGCAGCGGGGCCAGCGCGCTGACGCCGCCCGGCCCCTGGACGATGGGGGCCTGGGGCGGGTAGCCGAGACCGCACACCTGGTACAGGGCGCGCCCGACCCCGTCGACGGCCGAGACGTAGCGGTACCCGTAGTTGTTGGGCCCCGGGATGGAGGGCATGGTGAACCCGTTCCCGGGCGGGGGCACGCAGGCCACGAAGGCGTTCGCGCTGCTGTACTCGACCACCCGGGCGTCGAGGTTGTCGAGCTCGAACTGGATCTCGGAGATGCCTGTGCAGTTCACGCCAGGTGGAAGCTGGTAGAACAGGTCCATGTTGGGGTAGATGGCGTCCAGCACCGGGTAGAAGAACGGGAAGTTCACCACGTTCCCCGCCCCCTCGACGGCGAACACGGGGAAGCCGAGCCGCATCCCCTCGAGGAACCAGGTGTAGGAGCCGGCGGGCAGCGCGGTGAAGCTGGCGCCGGGCATGCCGTTCACGGCGATGCACGGGACCGTCTGGGTCCACGAGCCCGCCGGTCCGGTCATGGAGACGCGCACCTGGTCCACGTTGGCCACGTCGCATCCCGGGAAGGCGGCCGTCCCGTCGCCGTAGAGGTTCCCGTCCTGGTCCCGGAACTGCCAGTAGAAGGTGACGTCGGTGTAGGGCGGGACGGGGGCCGGCCCGCAGGCCGAGGTGGCTGCGAGGAGCGCGGCGAGGACGGCGGCGGTGCGGTTCATGGTGAGCCTCCCGGGCGTTGGACGTCGACCCGGGGTCATTCTATTCAGGGGAACGGCGAAGGCACGGATCCGTCCTCGGGGCGCCCCGCGGATCGCCGGGAGTTCCCGGCGCGGCGCGGGGTTGCTCCCCCATGACGCCCCCCGGAAGTCGTGCTAGGTACGGGGCACCTCCCCACCCCTCCCGGAGCCTCGCCTGAACGTCCCCCTCCCCGTGCTGGACCTCCTCGCCAACGCAGGCCGCGGCGGCGAGATCGACTACATCGAGATCGTCCTCAACTCCGGCGTGGTGGTCGGGGGCGTGCTGGCCCTGCTCCTCCTCGCCTCCATCGTCTCCTGGGCCATCATCCTGAAGAAGTGGATGGCGCTCCGGAAGGCGCAGGCCGAGTCGGCGAGGTTCCTCGAGGTCTTCTGGCAGTCGAAGCGGCTCGACGCCATCTACCAGGCCGCCGAGGGGCTCCCGTCGAGCCCCATCGCCGCCGTCTTCCGGGCCGGGTACGTGGAGCTCTCCAAGGTGACCGCCCGCCAGAAGGGGCCCGAGGGGGCCATGGCCGAGCAGCTGGGCGGCATCGAGAACGTCGAGCGCGCACTGAAGCGCGCCGCCGTGGCCGAGGTCACCCAGCTCGAGGCGATGGTCCCCTTCCTCGGCACCACCGCCAGCGCCGCGCCCTTCGTGGGCCTGTTCGGCACGGTGTGGGGAATCATGCGGGCCTTCCACGACATCTACCAGGCCGGCAACGCCAACCTGGCCACGGTGGCGAAGCCCATCTCCGAGGCCCTCATCGCCACCGCGGTCGGCCTCTTCGCGGCCATCCCGGCGGTGGTCTTCTACAACCTCTTCGTCTCCCGGATCCGGGTCCTCGACGCGGAGATGACCAACTTCTCCAACGACTTCCTCAACATCGTGAAGCGCCACTTCTTCAGCTAGGGACCGCGCGTGGCCATCGGGACGAGCGGCTCCGGCCGCCAGACGCTCACGGAGATCAACGTCACGCCGCTCGTCGACGTGATGCTCGTCCTGCTCATCATCTTCATGGTCACCGCGCCGCTCATCCAGCAGGGCGTGGAGGTGGCGCTGCCCCAGGTGAAGGCCCAGCCGGTGAAGGCCGAGGACCAGAAGCTCGTCCTCTCCATCAAGGCGGACCGCAGCCTGTGGCTCGGCACCGACGACAAGCCCGCCCGGCTCACGCTCCCGGAGCTGGAGGAGAAGCTCAAGGCCAACGCGCGGGTGGCGCGCGATCGCGAGCTCTACCTCATGGCCGACCGGTCGCTCCCCTACGGGTTCGTGGTCGAGGTCATGGCCGCCGTGCAGCGGGCCGGCGTGCAGAACATGGGCATGATCACCGACCCCGTCCCGGACCACCCGGAGGGCCGCGGCCGGTGACCGGGGAGAGCGCGCTGCTGCGCGGCCCGGAACGGCTCTGGCCGCTCCTGCTCGTGTCGGTGGCGCTCCACGCCGGCTTCGTCGGCGTGGCCTTCTTCGTCCGCCCCCCGGCCATCGTGGACCTGGAGCAGAAGCCCATCGTGGCCCGCCTGGTGCGCCTCGGCGAGAAGCGGCCCGAGCAGTGGCTGCCGCGCCGCGAGGTCCCGCCCCCGGAGGCCGCGCCGCGAGCCCCGGACGCCGTACCGGTCCCCGTTCCCGGTCCCCCGGCCCCGGCGCAGCGCACGGTGGCGCTCCCCGCGCCGAAGGTGGCCCCGAAGCCCACCCCGCCCCGTCCGGCCTCGGCCACCACCGGAGGCAAGGGCTCCGACGCGCTTTCCCGCGCGCTCGACAAGGTGCGCAAGGACGACAAGCTCGCGTCCCGGGAGCGCTGGGGCGATCCCTCGGGCGTTCCGGAGGGGGACGCCACGGATGCCTCGGAGGGCGACCGCTACCTGGGGCTCGTCACCCAGGCCCTCCAGTCGTCCTACCGGCTCCCCGCCACCCTCTCCGAGCAGGAGCGCCTGCACCTGCGGGCCACGGTGGTGCTCACCATCGAGCCCGACGGCCGGGTCTCCAGCTTCCGCTTCGAGCGACGCAGCGGCAACGACGCGTTCGACCAGGCGCTCGAGCGGGCCGTGCGCGACGCGCGGCTGCCCCCTCCCCCGCCCGAGCTCCGGCAGCGCTACCGCTCCGTCGGACTCGGGGTGAACTTCAAGGTCTAGCCAGGTCCCTCCCGCATGCGCAAGCTCGCCGCCGCCGCCCTCCTCCTCCTGCCCGCCCTGGCGCTCGCCCAGCGCCAGTACATCGACGTCGGCTCCCCCGACTTCCGCCCCCTCGCGCTGGCGGTGGCCCCCTTCGCGTCCGGCCCGGGCGCGCTGGCCGACGCCACCGACGTGCAGCAGACCTTCCGGGACGACCTCGCGCTGACCGGCATCTTCGACCTGCTCGACCCGCGCTCCTTCCTGGCCAGCGCGTCGGAGGGCACGTCCGCGTCCTCCATCCAGTTCACCCGATGGGTCGACGTGGGGGCGGAGGGGCTCGTGAAGGCGGCCGTCAAGCGGGAGGGCGCGCTCCTCGGGGGCGAGCTCCACCTCTACGACGTCCGCGCCGGGCGCGAGGTGCTCTACCGGGTGTACCGGGAGCGGAACGCCCGCGCGCTCGCCCACCGCTTCGCGGACGACGTGCTCCAGTACTACACGCGCGAGCCGGGCGTGTTCCGCACCCGCATCGCCGCCATCCGCAAGTCCCGCGGCGCCTGGGAGATCCTGCTGCTCGACGCCGACGGGAAGGGCGTGGAGGTGCTCCGGCGGGAGAACACCATCACCCTGCTCCCCGCCTGGCGCCCCGACGGTGGGGAGATCCTGGTCACGAGCTACCGTTCCGGGAAGCCCGAGCTGTGGGCCTTCCGCGTCCCCGACGGCGCGCCCCGCCCGGTGATCGCCATGGGCGACCTGGCGAGCGGCGGGGTCTATTCCCCCGACGGCCGGCGCATCGCCTTCACCGCCTCGGTCGACGGCAACTCCGACGTGTACGTGGCCAGCGTGGACGGCACCGACGTCCGGCGCCTCACCTCCGATCCCGCCACCGACACCTCGCCCACCTGGTCCCCGGACGGCCGGCGCATCGCATTCGTCTCCAGCCGGTCCGGCAACCCGCACATCTACGTCATGAACGCCGACGGGTCCGACCAGCGGCGCCTCACCTTCAAGGGCAACTACAACCAGACGCCCCGCTGGAGCCCGCGCGGGGACCAGATCGCCTTCACCGCCCGCGACGAGCGGCGCGTCTTCGACGTGTTCCTCGTCTCCCCCGAGTCCGGGCGCATCACCCGGGTCACCCAGGACCAGGGGCCCACCAACGAGGAACCCTCCTGGGCCCCGAACGGCCGGCTCCTCGTCCTGGGAAGCGATCGGGGCGGCCGCTCGCAGCTCGTGGTGTCGAACCCGGTCGGCGACCGGCAGCGCGTCATCACCACCGAGCCCGGCGTGGTCGGGTCGCCGGCCTGGGGACCCTTCGCCCCGTGACCGCCCCCGGCCGCGTCGCGGTGATCGACGTGGGCACCAACACGGTGCTGCTCACCGTGGCCGAGCCCGACGGCGCCGGCTTCCGGCCCGTCGTCGAGCGCGCCGAGATCACCCGGCTGGGCCGCGGGGTGGACCGCACCGGCCGGCTCGACCCGGCCGCCATCGCCGGGACGGTCGCGGTCGTCGCGCGCTTCGCGGCGGAGGCCCGCGCGCTGGGGGCGGCCCGCATCGTCGCGGTCGCCACCAGCGCCGCCCGCGACGCCTCGAACGGCGAGGCGTTCTTCGACGCCTGCCGGGAGGAGGCCGGCGTCGCCCCGGAGATCATCGCCGGCGAGGAGGAGGCACGCCTGGTCCATCTCTCGGCGTGGGGGGACTTCGGCGCGCCCGGGACCCCGCTCGCGGTGCTCGACGTGGGCGGCGGCTCGTCGGAGGTGACCTGGGGCGCCGGCCCGGACCCGGCAGGACGGCGAAGCTTCCAGATGGGCGCCGTCCGGCTGACCGAGCGGGCCCGGCCCGCCGACCCGCCCTCGCCCGCCGACCTCGCCGCCATGGAGCGCATGGCCCGGGACGCGCTCGGCGAGGTGGCCGAACTCCGGGCCCGCGGCGCTTTCGACGGGGCCCGTCTCGTCGCCGTGGCCGGGACGGTCACCACCCTCGCCGCGGTGGCCGAGGCGCTGCCCGCCTACGACGCGCTCCGGGTCCACGGGGCCGCGCTTCGGCGCGACGCGCTGGGAGCGCTCCTGGCGCGGCTGGCGGCGCTCCCCACCGCGGAGCGCGCGCGCCTGCCCGGCATGGAGCCGAAGCGGGCCGACGTGATCGTCGCCGGCGGGATCCTGGTCGCCTGCGCCATGGACCTGGGAGGCTTCGCGACCCTGACCGTCTCCGATCGGGGGGTCCGCTGGGGGCTGCTCCACGATCGCTTCGGCGCCGGGAGTTCCCGTGCGTGAGGGCTGGGCCGTGGTCTGCGACTTCGACGGCACCGCCCTCACCGAGGACCTGGGCGACGCGGTCTCGCAGCACTTCGCCGGCCGCGGGACCTGGCTCGCAGCCGAGGAGGCCTACGCGCGCGGCGAGCTCGACTTCGCCGGGCTCCTGCGCCGGATCTTCGAGCCCATCACGGCCGACGCCGCGGACATCGCCGCCTTCGCCCGCTCCCGCGCCGTGCTGCGCCCGGGCTTCGAGACGCTCGTCGAGGCCTGCGTGGAGGCGGGCCGCCCGTTCGTCGTCTGCTCGGCCGGGCTCGACGTCTACATCGAGCCGGTCCTGGCGCGGCTCCCTTCCCGGCTGCGCGGCCACGTGGAGCTGCGTTCCAACCGGGCGCGCTGCTCGCCGTCCGGGCTCTCGCTCGAGTTCCACCGGCCGTCCCGGGAGGACGGCTGCGGGCACTGCGGATTCTGCAAGGGGAGCGTGGTCCGCGAGCTCCAGGCGGCCGGGAACCGGGTGGTGGTCTGCGGGGACGGCACGGCGGACCGCTGCGCGGCCGACGCGGCCGACTTCGTGTTCGCCACCCGCAGGCTGGTCGACCATTGCGTCCGGCGGGGGCTCCCCCACCTCGCCTTCCGGGACTTCCACGAGGTGATGGCGGGCTTCCCGCGCTGACCCCGCGGCGTCCCTAGAAGAACCCCACCGAGAAGTGGGGCGCGAAGACCGGCTCGTTGATCTGGTACTCCGGGTTCAGGTTGAAGCCCACGTCGAAGGCCGCCGGGCCCACTGGCGTGATGATGCGGAACCCCAGACCCAGGTTGGTGCGCAGGTACTTCAGGTCGACGAGCAGCGGGTCGTACCAGAGGTTGCCGACGTCGGCGAAGAACCCGAGCTCGGTGGCCTTGGAGAGCGGCACGCGCAGCTCGGCCCGGAAGAGCACCGAGAACTGGGCTCCCTGGCTGGGCAGCATGATCCCCTGGGAGACCAGCTTCTGCAGCTGCGGCGAGCATCCCAGGCCGGAGAGCACGCTGGCGCAGCGCTCGGTCTGCGCCGCCACCACGCCGCGCTGGTCCTGCGGGATCATCTCGTTCTCCCCGTAGCCGCGCATGGTGGTGCCGCCGCCGAGGTAGAAGCGCTTGGGCGCGATGGTCACCGACGCGCTGTCGAGCGCGAAGACCTGGCCGACCTGGGCGGAGAGCGCGAGCACGAGGTCCCAGAGCGGCAGGTAGCCGGAGAGCGTGCCCTGGAGCTTCACCAGGTTGATGTGGGTGTCGCTGCGGAAGACGGTGTCGGCGTTCCCGATGGAGTGGGAGAAGTCGGCCAGGATCTCGGCGTAGAGCCCCTGCGTCGGGCGGGCGGTGTTGTCGCGCAGGTCGAAGGAGACGCGCGGCTGGAGCGAGAAGAGCCAGGTCAGCCCCTGGGGGAAGACCTGCCGCGCCTCCTGCGGGTTGGTGGCGTCGATGATGGGGTAGGCGGTGCGCGAGGTGACGTCGTCGACCTCCAGCTGCCCGGTGAGCGACGCCGAGAACCGCCCCAGCCGGACCAGGTCGGCGCCGAGGATGAGCGCCCCGCGGAGCAGCTGGTAGGAGGCCTGGATCTTGTGCTGGGCCACCACGTCGGCGCGGAGCGCCACCGAGCGGAGGTCGAAGGCGCGCGGCTGGCGGAACCCCAGCTCCCCGAGCCACTCCAGCCGCTCGGCCGGCGGGATGACGATCAGGTCCGGTCGGAAGATGGCGAGCGGGTAGTTCGCCCGCAGGCGCGTGGTGAACTCGATGGCGTTCCCGGCCAGGTTGGGGAGGCTGTACTCCACCCCGGCCCGCGGCCCCTCGGCGAGCGAGATGCCGGCCGTGCCCACCACGGTCTGCCAGGGGCGCTCCTCCACCTGGACCACCACCGTCTTCGACTCCTGCGGCACGTCGGCGTCGGCGAGGTGCACCGTGGCGGCGCGGAAGACCCCCAGGCGCAGGAGGTCGGTCTGGGCGGTGGCGGCCGCCTCCGGGTCGAACACCTGCCCGGCCCGCATCCCCACCACCCGCTGGATGAGGGCGGTGCGCGTTCGCTTGTTCCCCTCCACGACCACCGACGCCACGCGGACCTGGGGACCCTCGTCCACGCGGAAGCGGACCCGGGCCCGGGTCCGGCCCGGCCCGAAATCCTCGGCGGCCTCGACGCGCGCGTAGACGTGGCCGGCCCGGAAGAAGGTGTCCTGGATCGCCTGCCGCGCCGCCGCCACCCGGGAGAGCGAGAGCGGGGAGCCCGGCTCGATGCGGGCGGCCGTGACGAGCTTCTCGGACGGCAGGCTGACGTTGCCCTCGACGTCGACCCCGTCGACGAGGGTCCGGACGCCCTCCTTCACCTGGAGTTCGACGTCGACCTGGCCCACCGGGGTCTCGAGCACCAGCCGGCGGACCTCGACGATGGCCTCGAGGAATCCGTCCTGGCGGTACTGGTCGGCGACGAACTGGGCCCCCGCCCGCCAGGCCTCCTCGTTGTAGACCACCCGGGGATCGGACGACTGGTAGGGTACGGGGTCGCGCGGGGCGAGCCCGGCCCGGAAGGCCAGCGTGTCCATGTCGGCGCGCCACTGGTCGGCCTCGGCCCGCGGCGCCAGCACGAACCCCTCCTCCAGCTGGCGTCGAACCCAGGCCTCGTCGTGGTCGGCCGCGCCCGCGACCCGGACCTTCCGGATCCCGTAGGCCCGGCCCGGATCCACGTGGAACCAGACCACGACCTCGCCGGCGGAGGCCTGCTCCTCGGTCCAGACCCGGGCGCGGACGAACCCGAACGACGCCAGGAAGGTTTGCAGCCGCTCGGACGAGGCCTCGATGGTGGTGGCGTCGAGGGGGACGTCGCCGTCGTAGCCGAGCCGGGCGCGGAGCTGCGCCGGCCCGAAGGGCGTGTCGCCTGCGAACCGGAAGGTGAAGCGGGGTCCGGCCGCGACCGGGAAGTCGACCCGGGCGGAGAGGCCGTCGTAGGTCACCCGGGGCGCGTCGACCCGGGCACGGTAGAAGCCGCCCTTGCGCAGCGCGTCCCGCAGCGCGCGCAGGTCGGCGTCGAGGAGGTCCTGGTCGACCACGTCCCCCACGCCGGTCGAGACCACCGCGCGGAGGCTCGGCTCGGGGATGCCGGGATCCGGGCCGACGGAGATGGAGGCGACGCGCGTCGGCTCCCCCGGGGCGACCCGGAAGGTCACGTCGACCTGGACGGCCCCGGCCTCCTCCGGCGTCACGCTCGCCTGCCGGTACCCGTGTCGGGCGAGCAAGGCCTGCATGGCCGCCGAGGCCGCGACGAGCCGGCCCGGGAAGACCTCGGCGCCCCGGGGGAGCGCCGCGGCCTGGAGCAGCGCGTCCTCCGCCAGGGGAAGCCCCGCGGCCCCACCGTCCACGCGCACCGAGGCCGCCACCCTCCGCGGCGTGCACCGGACCAGGATGCGGACGCGCGGCTCCCCCGCGGTGCCGCCGTCCGGCACCGCCACCACCTCCACGTTGCCGAACCTGCCGGTCTGGTACAGGGCGCGCACGGTGCGCTGGGTCGCCCCCGGGGAGAGCGGCTGGCCGGCCTGGACGGCGATCATCCCGCGCAGCGGCGCCGGGTCCTCCCCCGGCGGGACGCGGAGCTCCACGGCGGTCACCACCGGGCGCGGCTCCGGGGCCGGCCCGGCCGCCGCCGGCGCCGCCTGGACGAGGAGCGCCGCGAGGACCGCCAGCGCGCTCAATCGTTCCACTCCCAGCGGAGCTTGAAGTCGGCGCCCAGGTCTCCTCCGGAGACGTCCGTGTTGTCGTTGTCCCACTGCAGCTGCACGCCGGCCCGGTCGCCGAGACGATACTCCACCTGGGCCTTCTGGCCGCGGGTCTGGTTGGCGAGCGGCGCCTGGTAGCGGACGCGCAGCTTGCCCTCCATGGCCTTGGTCTCGAACTCCCAGCGCGGCTCGACGGTCAGGCTGGTCTTGGAGTAGGCGCTGGTCAGCCGGACGTTGACGTCCTGAAGGAACCCGCCCTGCGGGACGAACCGGCGCAGCTGCTGCTCGAGGCCGGAGACCGAGAAGAGGGCCTGCGCGGCCGCCGTCCCCGCGGCCACGCCCAGGTTGCTGCCCAGCGACGCGTCGCGGCTCGTGTACCCGAGCGAGAGCAGCGTGATGATGTCCTGCTGGGAGAGGGCCGGCGTGCTCGTGAGCTGCAGCTTCAGGTCGTCGAAGTCGCCGTAGACGTGCAGGAAGACCCGGTAGTCCTTGAGCGCGGCCTCCCCGGTCACGTCGAGCACCATCCGCATCCGGTTGCGGTCGGTGAAGTCCACCACCGCGCGGGAGAGCACGAACTCGTTGCCCCGGTAGAACCCGCGCGCGCCCGGGAGGAAGGCCATGCTCCCGGTCATCCCGAAGGACGCGAGCGTCCCGGTGAGCTGGAGCTCGCCCCGGGCCTGGCCGCGCACGAGGTCGTTGTCGACGCGGGCGTCACCGTCCACCAGGAAGCGGATGTCGAAGCGGAGCCACTCGCCGGCCGGGTCGTACGGGCGGGGCGGCGCGGCCGGGGCGGCGCCCACCTGGAGCATGCGCTTGTCGAGGTCGAACGGCTCAGTGTAGCGGGCCGCCATCACCCGCAGCGAGCCGGCCAGCGTCATGGCGTCGAAGGACCCGAAGGCCTCGAGCTTCCCGGAGAGGACGGTCGGGAGCCAGGACGGGATCGCCACCGGCACCCGGTCCAGGTCGGCCTCGACGCGCACCTGGGTGGGGACGAACCGGCGCAGCCCCATCTCCCCGCGGAGCGCCGTGGGGGCCCCGTTCACGGTGGACTCGAGCCGCTCGAAGAGGACCAGGTTCTGGGAGAAGGAGAGCTCGCCGGCGATGCCGGCGAACTCGACCGGGAGCTCCCGGAAGCGGAAGCCGGCGTCGCCGAGGCGGCCGCCGCCCACGATGAGCGGCTCGTCGAGGGTCCCGGAGACCTTGGCGTCCACGGCGAGCCGGCCATGGGTGCGCGTGATCCCGGGCAGGAGGCCGCCCAGGAGGCGCAGGTCGAGCGTGCCGGCCGCGGTGAAGTCGAGCGCGCCGTCCCGGGAGCGCTCCCCGGTGGCGGTGAACTCGGTGTTCGTTCCCTGCAGCGTGAAGGACTCGACCGCCATGCGCTGCCGCTGCACGGTCAGCACCATGGGGTCCTTGTTGCCCACGCGGAAGTCGGCGTAGCCCACGCGGACCCGGTCGAGCTCGAGCCGCGCCTGGGACTCCAGCACGTCCTCCAGCGTCCCCCGTGCCCAGGCCTTGCCGTGGGCCTGGGCGCGCAGGCCGGCCGGGGGGCCGCCGGGCAGGAAGCGGGTCAGGTCCTCCACGTCGACGTCGGCCCAGGCCTCGTAGGGCATGGCGCCCTCGAGCGTGGCCCGGGAGCGGAACGAGACGCCGGCGGTCCCGGCGGTGAGCTCGAGCTCCCTTCCGCGCAGCACGCCCTCGGCGTCCACCGTGCCGATGGGGATCCCGATGGCGCGCAGGTCGTCCCCGCTGGCCGAGAAGCGGATCACCGGGTGCTCCACCGAGCCCCCGAACTCCGCGTCGCCGTCCACGGTGCCGCCCCAGCCGTCCCCGGGCAGGTCGAGCCCGTCGAGCGGGAGGTCGGTGAACTCCACGCCCAGGTTCCACGGGGAGGGAGCCTCGAAGTGGACCGTGCCCTTCGCCTGCGCGACCGCCTCGCCCAGGTGGAGCTCGGCGTCCTCGATCTCCGCCCGCTCCCCCTCCACCACCCGGGCGTCGAAGCGTCCCCAGTCGAAGGCGCGCCCCCAGAGCGTGCCCCGCCCCAGCGTGCCCTGGAAGCCCATGTTCACCTTGGGTACGTTTCCCTCGAAGGGCATGGTGACCTGGACGCTCCCGTCGATGGCCTCCTGGAAGAGCCTCGCGGTGGGCAGCCAGGGCAGGACGACGTAGAAGAGGTCGGAGAGCCGTCCGCGGGCCGTGGCCCGGGAGGGCAGGATGCGGATGGGGTGGGCGCCCAGGTCGATGGTGGTCTCGACCTCGTAGGCGCTCTCGCCGGAGCGACCCTCGCCGTCGCGGATGCGCAGGACCAGGTCGGGCGTGGCGAGCGCGGTGGCCGTGACCTCCCCCAGGTCGAGCTGGAGGAAGTGGAAGCCCTTCACGCGCAGCGCACCCTCGACCCGCGGAGGGCCGTAGGGGGCGGCCACCGCCCGGCCCTGGAACGTGCCCTTCCCCGCCATGGGGACGGTGGCGACGTGGCGGAGCGCCGTGAGGTCCACGCCCCCGTCCAGCAGGAGGTCGAAGCCCCCGGCGTCGTCGAACGCGAGCTTGCCGTGGACGCCGAGGGTCTCCTCCCCGGCGATGGCCTTGCCACCCGGGAGGATCTCCACGCCGTCGGCGGTGATGACCACCGGTGCCTCGACGCGCCCCCGGGGCAGGTCGAGGACCGTGGCGAGGCCGGGCTTCCAGCGCGTCCAGGAGCGGTCCAGGACGCGGAAGTCCTGGGCGTCGACCACGGCCTGGCCGGTGAGCCGCAGCGGCGAGAGCGGGCCCTCCACCCGCGCGCGCGCGTCGAGCTTCATCATGACGCGCGCGTGGTCGAGCCCCAGCCGGTCGAGCAGCTCCGCGAACTCGACCTGCTTCACCTCCGCCTCGGCCACGATGGTGGGCGTCGCGCCGAGCCGGACGGTGGCCCGGGCGGAGACGCTCGTGCCCCCCTGGAACGGGATCTCGATCGAGGAGACCTCCAGCTCCTCCCCGCGCAGCCGGAACGCCACGCGCGCGTCCCCGGGCACGTAGGGACCGAAGCGGGCCGACGTGAGCTCCACCTGCCCGGCCGCGTCGGGGGAGGCCGCCGGCCCCGAGACCTGGAGCCGGACCTTGGCGGTGCCTGCCGACTCCTTGCGGACGCGCGCCAGCGAGAGGAGCGCCGGGATCGGGGCCTCCGCCTCCAGCTCCAGGCCCAGGCGCGGCTTGCACAGGTTTCCCACCGTGCCGTGGGCGGAGAGCCTCACCCCCTCCCCTTCCAGGCGGAGGTCGCGGAGCGACAGGCGGGAGAGGTCGAAGGCGATGTCGGCGTCGAGCGAGCCCTGGTCGAGGAGGGTCTGGCGCCCCGCCGCCTCCACCAGCGTGGGACCGAGCGCGACCGTGACCCGGCTGCGCCGGGCGCCGGTGAGGAGCGCCTCCAGGTCGGTGGGGATCCACTCTGACCGGGAGTGAACGTCGACGCGGCCGACCAGGATCTCGTCGCCGCCGGGGAGGCGGATGGTCGCGGTCCCGTCCTCCACCTGCAGGCGGCGGAGGTGGAACTGCCGCAGGATGGGCGGGGGGCACGGGGCCGGGGGCGCGTCCGGGCGGGCCGGGGGCAGGTCGAGGTGCACGCGCGGGCGGACCACCGAGACCTCGTCGAGCGCGATGGTCTTCGAGAGCGCCTGGAGCGGGGCGATCTTCACCGAGACGGCGTCCGCGGCGAAGACCGGCCGGTCCGCCGGGCCGACGCGGACCTCGTCGAACTCCACGGAGAGCCGCAGCGGCCTCACCCGGCAGGCCCCCACGGCGATCTCGAGCCCGGCCGCGTCTCGCGCCTGGGTGGTGGCCAGCTCGCACAGCTTGCGCCCGGCCCAGGGCGTGGAGGCCAGCCAGAGCGCACCACCGATGGCGGCGACCAGGAAGGCCAGGAACCCGAGCGCGATGCGCCGCTTCACGGGCGCATTCTCACCTTCCGGGAGCCGTGCGCCAACTCCGCTCTACCGCTTTCGGGCCTTCTTCTCCGGGGGCGCGACCGGGACGGTCGGGGCCGGGGCGCCCTCCGGGGCCACCCCCGGCCCGCCTCCCAGGCGCGCGATCCGCGGCGCGACCCCCCGGTAGGCCCGGTCCGCATGGGCGACCTTCTGGAAGTACCACAGGGCGGCATCCGGCTCTCCCAGCGCCTCGTGGGCCGCTCCCAGCTCGAAGTGGAGGGCCTTGGCGGCCTCGCCGGTGAGGAAGGCGGACCGGAGCGCCTGCCGGTAGGCCTCGACGGCCTCGGCGTGGCGCCCCTTCATGCCCAGGCAGACCCCGATCATGTTCAGGATCTCCACCTCCCGCCGCCGGTCGCCTCCGGCGAGGGCGGATCGGAACTGCTCGAGCGCCTCGTCGAGCATCCCCATCTCCTGGAAGGCGATTCCCAGGTCGTACTTCGTCGCCGAGTCGTCGGGCCGGACGGTCTTCTCCAGCCCGCGCTTGAACTGGTCGAAGACGTCGGCGACCGAGTACTGGAACTCGCCGGTGGGGGTCGGGGTGAGCTCCGGGCCGAGCTCGGCGGACAGCTCCGCGCCGAGGTCGAAGATGCCCGTGGTCCCGGTCGAGGCATACCCGCCCGCCGGGGCGGAGGCCGGGCCGGGCGCCGGCGCGGGCGCCTCCGGGCGGTCCGCCGCCACGTCTGCCTCGGGCGGGGCCGCGTCCTCCGGCTCGTCGACGGTGACTTCGACCTCCGACGTCGAGGCGTCGTCCGCGCCCGCCTCGAGCGTGGCGAGCTGCTCGAGCCGCGCGAGGACCGGCGCCACCGCGGGATGACCGGGATGGGCCGCGGCGAGCTCGCGGGCCGCGAGCAGGGCCTCGTCGAGGAGCCCCTGGGTCTCGTAGAAGGCGATCTCGTCCAGCTCGGCGTCGAGCGGCTCCGGGAGTGGCGCCTCCGCCGGGACCGGGGCCGGCGTCTCCGCGGCGGCCGGCGTCTCCGGTGGGGCCGGGGAGAGCGGCAAGGGAGGAGGCGTGACCTGGAGCGGCGGCGGGGTGGCCGGCTGGACCTCCTCCACGGCCGCGTGCTCCACCTCCTCGAACTCCGTCCCCGGAGGAGGGGCCGCGACCTGGACCGCGATGCCCGGGTCGTCCACCGGGAGGGGAGAGGCATCCCCGAGGATGACGTGCGGGTAGGCGGCGGCGACGGCCGGTGACTCGTCGTCCTCGACCGGGGCGGGACCCTCCGGTCCGGAGACCGGCATCGGGCCTTCCTCGTCGGGGGGGACGACGAGGACGACCTCCTCTTCCGGGTCGGACGGTCCGGCCACCTCGACGGCCGGCGGTGCGGCGGCACCGGCGTCGGCGGCCGGGGGCTCGACCGCCTCGGCGACGGGCGGCCCGGCGACCTCCGGCAGGGTGGCCGTGGCCACGCCGGAGAGGGGCTCGTCGTCCGGGAGGGGAAGGACGTCGGCGGCGGGCTCCGCGACCTGCGCCGGCGCGTCGCCGGGCACGAGCTGCCGCAACCGCTCGGCCGCCTGGGCGGATCCCTCCGGGTCGCCCAGCGCCGCCCGGATGTCGCGGATGCGCTCGAGCGCGGCGACGTTCGCGGGGTCGACGTCGAGCACCCGGGCGACGTGCTCCAGCGCCTTCTGGTGGAGACCGTACTTGAGGTAGACGGCGGTCTCGGTGAGCAGCCGGGCGACCGGGTCCCCGTCCGGCGGCGGCGGCGTCGGGCTGCGCTGGACCTGGGGCGGTCCCGGACGGGCCTCCGGTGGCCGCGGAGGCGGGCGCGCCGGAGGCCTCGGGCCCGTGGCCACGGACGGTGCGGCCGCACCCTCGGCGCCCGACGGCCCGCCCGCGGACGGCTCCGAGGTGGTCGTGGCCCAGGGCTGAGCCGCCCGCGAACCGCCCCGGAGGCGTACGTCCTCAGGGGCCGGGGTAGACGTCGTACCAGCGCTGGAACGCGGCCTGCAGC
>JBBIOL010000075.1:0-16183 GCA_037443385.1 Anaeromyxobacteraceae bacterium | reverse complement strand
CGTGCCGGGGACCCCGCAGAGCGCGAGCCGCTCCCCGGGCCGGCCGGCGAGGTTGCCGGCGGCGATCGCCAGCGCGCGCCGCGCGGAGGGCACGCGGAGGAGCGGGGCCGGGCGGCAGTCCACCTCCCGCTCGGCGAGCACCGCGACGGCGCCCGCGCGTGCGGCCGCCGGCGCGAAGTCGGCGCCGTCGGCGCAGGTGCCGGGCACGGCCACGAAGAGCGTGCCGGCAGTCACCTTCCGTGAATCGGACGTGACCCGGCGCACGTCGACGTCGGGCGCATGCCCGAGCGTCGCGCCCGTGCCCTCGATGACCCTGGACAGCACCATTCCCTGGCCCTTCCCGATCGCCTCCCGAGGGTAGCCCGGGCCGATATCGGGTGCAGCTTTTTGCTCCCGAATCCCGCGGGGGTCAACCCGGCGGTGCGAGGGTGAGTCGAACCCGCGTGCCGCGCTTCACCATCTCGCCGGCCCGGGGGACCTGCGCCGTCACCCGGCCGCTCCCCCGGAGGTCGCCGGAGAGGTCGGCGGTCTCGAGCCGGCGCAGCGCCGCCCGGGCCGGGAGCCCCTGGAGCCCGGGGACCGCCACGGCTCCGGCGCCGGGGGCGGGCCGCCGGGGGGCGTCGGCGGGCGGCAGCCCGGAGGCGTCGTCGCCCTCGACGCCGGGCTCGGGAGCCAGGACCGGGGGCGGGGGCGGAAGCGTCGCCACGGCGGAGCCGGTGGTCGGGACGCCCCGGGCCTTCAGGGCGTGCTCGGCCACCTCCCGGAAGACCGGGGCGGCGATCTCCCCGCCGTAGACCTCGCCCCTGGGCTCGTCCACGAAGACGCCGATGACGAAGCGGGGGGCCTCGGCGGGAACGAAGCCCACGAACGAGGAGAACCGCTTGTCGGCGGAGTAGCCCCCGGTCGCCGCGTCGGCCTTCTGGGCCGTGCCGGTCTTTCCGGCCACCCGCCAGCCCTCGATGCGGGCCCGCTTGCCCGTGCCGTCGGCGTCGGCGACCACCCCCTCCAGCCAGCGCGTGACCTGCGCGGCGGTCTCGGCGGAGACCACCCGGCGCACCGGGGTGGGGACGGCCTCGGAGAGCACCTCGCCCGTGACCGGGTCGACGACCCTCCGGACGAGCCAGGGCTTCATGAGGACGCCGCGGTTGGCGACGGCTCCCATGGCGAGGGTGATCTGGAGCGGCGTGGCCGTGAGCCCCTGGCCGAAGCTCTGGTTCGCGAGCGCGATCTCCGCCTTGGGGAACGGGATCTGCCCGCGGGGCTCCCCGGGGATGCCGGTGCCGGTGCGCTCCCCGAACCCGAACGCCAGGAAGGCCTTCTGGAGCCGCTCCCGGCCCATGCGCTGGCCGATCTTGGCCGAGCAGATGTTGGAGCTCGCCGCCATCACCCGGGCCGGCGGCACCCAGCCCAGGCCCCGGTGGTCGTGGATGGTGTGCTTGCCCACCACGTACTTCCCGTTCTCGCAGAAGAGCGACGTGTCGGGCCGGATGGCCCCCTCGTCGAGGGCGCGGGAGATGACCACCGCCTTGGCCGTCGACCCGACCTCGAAGGTGTCGAGGATCGCGCGGTTGCGCATGTCCTCCCGGCGCGGGGCGTTGGGGTTGAGCAGCGGGACGTTGGCGAGCGCGAGGATCTCCCCGGACGCCGGATCGAGCACCACCGCCATGCCCGAGGCGGCCCGTGCCTGCTGCACCGCCTGGAGGAGCGCCCGCTCGGTCGCGTTCTGGAGCGACTGGTCGATGGTGAGCTCGACCCGGGCCCCCTCGAGCACCCGCTCCGGCGCCGGCCCGGCGGCGAGCAGGTGGGCGCCGCGCGCGTCGCGCAGCGACGGGACCCGCATCGCCTCGCCCTGCAGCGAGTCGTCCCAGGCCTTCTCCACGCCCTCGAGCCCCTCGCCGTCGTCGCCCACCACGCCCAGGACCTGCCCGGCCAGCTCGCGGCGCGGGTAGTAGCGACGGGTCTCGGTGACGAAGCCCACGCCGGCCATCTTCATGCCCCGCACCTGCTCGGCCTCCGCGGGGGAGACGCGCCGCTTCACCCAGGCGAAGCGGGCGCCCTTCGCGATCCGGCGCTCGAGCGCCCGGGGCTCGAGCTGGAGGGCCTTCGCGAGCCGGGCCAGGTCGCGGCCGCGCTGACCGGCCGGGAAGAGGCGGGGGTCCACGAAGATCGAGTCGGCCTCGGCGTTGCCGGCCAGCACCGCCCCGTTGCGGTCGGTGATGGCCCCGCGCCGCGGCTTCTGGGTGAGCTCGCGGAGGTACTGGTCGCGGGCCATGCCGCCCAGCCGGTCCCCCTGGAGGACCTGCAGCTGGACGGTCCGCCACCCCACCGCCCCGAAGCCCGCGGCGAACGCCGCCGCGACGACCCCGATGCGGATCGTCATCCAGCGCGCGGTGCGGGGCTCGATCCCGGCGCGCATGCCGTTCAGGGGCGCGCCGGGTCGGGCACCCGGGCAAGCGGCCCGGTGCGGGCCTCCCGCCGCCTCGTCGTCCGGTTCACGTCAGGCTCCGCCGGGCCGGGGCGCTGGCCTGCCCCGTCGCCAACCCCACCAACCCACGCCTTCCCGCCCGCCATACCCGCCACCACCGCACCCGGTGCCGGCGGAGCCATGCCCAGTCGCTCGCGTGCGAACCGCTCCAGGCGGCCCGGCGAGCGCAACGTCGCGACCTCGAGGTTCAGCCGGTCCCGCTCCGCGAGGAGCTGCCGGTGCTCCGCTTCCAGCCTTCCGAGCGCGTACCCGGCGGCCTGCACGCGGGTCCTCGACCACACGTGGAAGGTTCCCACGGCGGCGAGCGGCGCCACGAGCGCCACCGCGAGGAGGACGGCGGACGGGCCGCCGGGCCGGGCCGGGGACCTCACCGGACTTTCACCACCGCGCGCAGGCGCGCGCTCCGGGAGCGGGGATTGCGGGCCACCTCGGCCTCCGAGGCGGTGACCGCCTTGCGGGTCACCGGGCGGAAGGCCGGGTTCGCGCCGCAGGCGCAGACCGGCAGGCCCGGCGGGCAGGTGCAGGCGCGGGTGAGCGACTGGAAGGCGCGCTTCACCGCCCGGTCCTCCAGCGAGTGGAAGCTGATGGCGGCGGCGCGCCCGCCCTTTCCGAGCACGCGCGGGAGCGCCTCCAGCCAGGCGGCGAGCGCCCCCAGCTCGTCGTTCACGGCGATGCGCAGCGCCTGGAAGGTCCGGGTGGCCGGGTGGATGCTGCGCGGCCAGGCCTTGCGCGGGATGGCGCCGGCCACCACCTCGGCGAGCCGCGCGGTGTCGAGGCCGCGCGCGCCGTGGCGCCGGACCGCCTCGTGGATGGCGCGCGCCACCGGGCGCGCGAAGGGCTCCTCGCCGTACTCGCGCAGGATGCGGGTGAGCTCGGCCACGTCGGCCCGCTCGAGCAGCTCGGCGAGGGTCTCCCCCTCGCCGGACATGCGCATGTCGAGCGGACCGGGGCGCGAGAAGGAGAAGCCGCGCTCGCCCTCGTCGAGCTGGGGGGAGGAGACGCCCAGGTCGACGAGCGCCCCGTCCACCTGCTCGATCCCGAGCGAGCGGAGCACGCCCTCGGCGTCGCGGAAGTCGGCGCGCACGGCGCGGAAGGCCTCGCCGAAGCGGGCCAGGCGGGCGCGGGCGGCGGCGACGGCGCGCGGGTCGCGGTCGGTGCCGATCACGCTCGCCCCCTGCTCGAGGAGCGCCTCGGAGTGCCCGCCGCCCCCGAGCGTGCCGTCCAGGATGAGCGTCCCGGGCCGGGGCTCGAGCAGGTGGACGACCTCTTCGCGCAGGACGGTCTCATGCGTGAACCCGGTCACCCGGCCCCCAGGGCGTGGGCCACGTCGGGGTGGAACTCGACGCCGAAGCCGCCCCCGGCGTGGACCAGGTCGCGCAGGTAGCGGCTCGCGCCGGCGAGCCGCAGCCCGGGGACCTCGCGCAGGAGTCGCGCCCCGGCGTAGTGCAGGTGGCGCACGCGGGAGAGGTCGATCACCACCGTGCGCCCGGCGGCCCGCGCGCGGGCGGCGGCCGCGGCGATGCCGGCCAGCTCGGCGAGCGCGAGCTCGCCGTAGCAGCGGAGGACCGTGACGCCGGGCTCTTCGCGGAGGACGTGCATGGCCTATCCGAAGAAGTCCACGACGTCCTCGGGGGGGATCTCGCGCCGCATCTGCTCCTCGTAGGCGGCGCGGTCGAAGAGCTGGATGGTCCGGCCCATGCCGACCCAGACCACGTCCTTCGAGAGCCCGGCGAAGTCGCGCAGCGCCGGGGGCACGAGCACGCGGCCGTGCACGTCGAGGTCCACCTCGTGCGCCGAGGAGTAGAAGCGGAGCACGTTGCGCTGGGCGCGGAAGTCGAGCGGGCTCGTGGCGAGCACCTTCTTCTCGAGCTCCTTCCAGACCGACTGCGGGAGCGCCTGCACGGCGGGCCAGTGCGGGTACTGGGTGAGGACGAGCTTCGACTCGCCGGCGGCCGCGAGCGCCTCCCGGAACTTCACCGGGAGGCTGGTTCGCCCCTTGGCGTCGATCGCGTGCTGGAAGTTCCCGAAGAACACGGCTTGTCCGATCCTGCCACCAAGATCCGCTGAGTGACACCTTTTCCCACCGACAGGGCGATCTACGGAGATCGGCCCCCCGAAGTCAAGAAGCCCCGGAGATACCGATGCTTGCACTGCTCAGACGTCTAGCCGGCGTTCCAGGGATAGTGGGAGGTGCGGGACCTACACGCTACGGATGGGGCGCGGCGATACCGGCCGAGAACTGGCGGCGCACCGGGTCCGGGAGGAAGGTCTCGGAGGAGCGCCCCGGATTTCCCGAGTCCATGACCTTCCGCTACCGCCCGTTCCACCTCGCCCCCGTGGGCCTCCTCCTCGGCGCCGCGCTCGCCGGGGCGCTCGCGGCGCTCCTCGCGCCCGGCTCGGGAACCCTCGCGGCGCTGCTCTTCGCGCCCGCGGCGGCGGCCGGCGCGCTGCTCTGGGTGGCCCGGAGGGACGAGGCGGCCCGCCTCGGCGTGCTCGTGCTCGACGGCACCGGGCTCCGTCGCGTGCGCGGCGACGGCAGCGTGCTCCACGCGGTCCGCTGGGACGAGATCCGGGCGGTGATGGTCGATCCGGCACGCGGGGAGGCCCTGCTCCTCGTCCCGGCCGGCCGCTTCCCGGTGCGCGCCTCCGACGGCCCGGGGGGCGTGGGCCTCGAGAACTTCCGCGCCTTCGTGGAGATGCTGCCGGACTACACCGACGCGCCGCTCAACCTTCCCGGTCGCCCCGCTCGTCCCGCTCGTGGCGCGCCTGCTCGGCCATCACCAGCGACGTGACGCGGCGGGAGAGCGCGTTGAACTCCGCCGAGGAGGGATCGCGCGGGCGCGGCAGCCCGACCGGCACGATCTCCTTCACCGTGCCCGGCCGGTGGGTCATCACCACGACCCGGTCGGCGAGAAACACCGACTCCTCGATGCCGTGGGTGACGAAGAGCACGGTCTTGCCGGAGCCGGCCCAGATGCGGAGCAGCTCCTCCTGGAGGTTCCGCCGGGTGAGCGCGTCGAGCGCGCCGAAGGGCTCGTCCATGAGCAGGATGGGCGGGTCGATGGCGAGCACGCGCGCGATGGCCACCCGCTGGCGCATGCCGCCGGAGAGGTCCTTCGGATGGCGGTCGCGGAACTCGAGGAGGTGGAGCTTCTCGAGCCAGGCGTCGACGGTGGAGCGGATCGCGCCGTCGCGCGCCCCCTTCACCTCCAGGCCGAAGGCGACGTTCTCGGCCACGGTCATCCAGGGGAAGAGCGCGTACTCCTGGAAGACCATGGCGCGGTCCGGCCCCGGCGAGGTCACCTCTCGTCCGGCGGCCAGGATGCGTCCGGCGCTGGGCGGGGAGAAGCCGGCCACCGCGTTGAGCAGCGTGGACTTGCCGCAGCCGGACGGCCCGAGCAGGCAGACGAACTCGCCGGCCGCCACCTCGAGGTCGATGCCGGCGAGCGCCACCACCTCGCGCCCGCCGCTGGCGAAGGTCTTCCGGACGCCCTCGACGCGGATGGCCGGGGCCGGGCTCATCCCTCGATCCCCCGGTGCCAGCGCAGCACGCGCGCGGTGATGCGCCCCATCACCCCGTCGATGGCGAGCCCGATGACGCCGATGGTGATCATCCCGGCGATGATCTTGTCCGACCAGAAGTACTCGCGGGCCTCCAGGATCCGGTAGCCGAGCCCCTGGTTCACCGCCGTCATCTCGGCCACGATCACCACGATGAAGGCCACGCCGATGCCGATGCGCATGCCGGAGAGCACGTGGGGCATCGCCGACGGGAGGATCACGCGCCGGAAGATGGTCCACTCCGGGGCGCCCAGGTTGCGCGCCGCCCGGACGTGGATCGCGTCCACGTTGCGCACGCCGGCGATGGTGTTCACGAGCACCGGGAAGAAGGCCCCCAGCGCGATGAGGAAGAAGGCGGGCGGGTTGCCCAGGCCGAACCACAGGATGGCGAGCGGGATGAAGGCGATGGGCGGGATGGGACGCAGCACCTGGAGGATGGGGTCGAAGAGATCGTTCACCCATTCCTTCGCGCCCATGAGCAGGCCGAGCGGGAGCGCCAGGCCGGCGCCGATGACGAAGCCCCCGAGCACGCGCCACAGGCTCCCCAGCGCGTCCTCCAGCATCTCGCCGGAGGCCGCGTATTCCCACCAGCGCACCACCACCCGCGACGGCGCCGGCATGACGATGGCCGACACCGCCCCGGTGCGGGAGGCCACCTCCCAGAGCACGAGGACCGCCGCCGGGACCAGGATGGCGCGCGCCAGCCGGCCGCCGCGACCGCCCATGGGCTACTTCACGCCCAGCTTCCGCTTGGCCGCGGCGAGGAGGTCGAGCCGGACCCAGTCGGACGCCCGGGGTGGCGAGGCCATCTTGCCCACCCCGTACCTCACCATGAGGTCGGTGGTGGCCTGGATGTGCTCGGGGGTCACGTCGTAGGTGAAGGCCGCGTTCGACATGGCGTCCCGGTAGTCCTCGGGGGAGATCTGCCCCTTGAACATCCTCTCGCGGACGTAGGTCTCGGCGAGCACCGGATCCTGCTGGAAGGTGCGGGTGGCGTCGACGAAGCACTCGAGCACGCGCCGGGCCACGTCGGGGCGATCCCGGTACATCTTCTCGGTCATGACGAGCACCCGGACCGGCTCGCCCAGCTCGGTGTCGTAGGGCTTCAGGAGCTCCCGGCCGAACCCCTTGTTGATGGCCTGGGACGACTGCGGCTCCGACTGGCACATGGCGTCGACCTGCTTCTGGAGCAGCGCCTGGTTCAGGTCGGCGAAGGCCAGGTAGATCACCTGCACGTCGGCCTTGCCGGGCTGGTCGGACCAGGTGAGCCCGTTCCGGGCCAGCTCGGCGAGCAGCAGGAGCTCCTGCGCGCCGCCGCGGGCCACGCCCACCTTCTTCCCCTTCAGGTCCTTCACGGACGCGATCGGCAGGTCGGGCCGGACCACCAGGCGGGCGCCGCCCTTCGCGAACCCCGCCACCACCAGGACCGGCCCGCCGCCGGCCCGGTTCGCCACCGCGGCGTCGGCGGCGCTGGCGGCGAGGTCCACCTCGCCCCGCACGATGGCCGGGAAGATGTCGATCCCCTTCGGGAAGACGATCTCCCGGACCTCGAGCCCGAACCTCCCGCAGTGCTCCTTCATGTAGGAGACCGCGCCGTAGTGGGCGAACTTGAGGTTGCCGAGCCGGACCACGTCGGCCGCCCGGGCCCTGCCGCCGAGGAGGAGCGCGGCCAGGACGGGGGCGAGGAGGACGGCGCGGGTCGGGCGCACGGGCGCTCCGTGGGTGCGGGGGAGCCTACTTCGCGAGCTCGATCCGCGGCAGGTGGGCGAGCGACTCCTTCACCTTCTCGGCCGGGTACTCGAAGTCCTCGAGCTTGCCGGAGAAGTAGGCGTCGTAGGCCGCCATGTCGACGTGGCCGTGGCCGGAGAGGTTGAAGAGGATGACCTTCTCCTTGCCCTCCCGCTTCGCCTGGAGCGCCTCGTCGATGGCCACCCGGATGGCGTGGGCCGACTCCGGGGCCGGGATGATGGCCTCGGTGCGGGCGAAGGTGACCGCGGCCTCGAAGACCGCCAGCTGGCCGACGGCGCGGGCCTCGATGACGCCGGCGTCGACGAGCTGGGAGACGAGCGGCGAGGCGCCGTGGTACCGCAGGCCGCCGGCGTGGATGCCCGGGGGCATGAAGTCGTGACCCAGCGTGTACATGCGGGCGATGGGGGCCATCTGGGCGGTGTCGCCGAAGTCGAAGGCGTAGACGCCCTTCGTCAGGGTGGGGCAGGAGCTGGGCTCGGCGGCGACGAGGCGCACCCGGGACCCGGTGGCCTTGTCGGCCACGAAGGGGAAGGCGATGCCGGCGAAGTTGGAGCCGCCGCCGTGGCAGCCCACCACCACGTCGGGCGTCTCCCCGGCGAGCTTCATCTGCTCCCGGGCCTCGAGCCCGATCACGGTCTGGTGCATGCACACGTGGTTCAGCACGCTTCCCAGCGCGTAGCGGGTGTCCTCGCGCAGGGCGGCGTCCTCCACCGCCTCGCTGATGGCGATGCCCAGCGAGCCCTGGCTTCCCGGGTCCTTCGCCAGGATGGCGCGGCCGGCGTTGGTGCGCGGGGAGGGGGAGGCCAGCACCTCGGCGCCCCAGAGCTGCATCATGCTCTTGCGGTAGGGCTTCTGCTCGAAGCTCACCTTCACCATGTAGACCGTGCACTCGAGGCCGAACATCTTGCAGGCGAGCGCGATGGAGCTGCCCCACTGGCCGGCGCCGGTCTCGCTGGCGATGCGCTTCGTGCCGCCGATCTTGTTGTAGTAGGCCTGCGGGACCGCGGTGTTGGGCTTGTGCGAGCCGGCCGGGGAGACTCCCTCGTACTTGTAGTAGATGTGGGCCGGGGTCCCGAGGGCCTTCTCCAGGCGGTGGGCGCGGAAGAGCGGGCTGGGGCGCCAGATGCGGTAGATCTCGCGGACCTCGTCCGGGATCTTCACCCAGCGCTCCTGGCTGACCTCCTGCTCGATGAGCCCCATGGGGAAGAGCGGGAGCAGGTCGGCCGGCGTCACGGGCTGCTTCGTGCCCGGGTGGATCACCGGCGACATGGGCCCCGGGAGGTCGGGGATCACGTTGTACCAGTGGGTGGGGATCTGGTTCTCGGAGAGGAGGTACTTGGTCTGCATCGGTGCGGTGCCCCTGGGGGAGGAGGAGGGAAGGGGGGCGATCGGAACCGATCGACCGGGCCGAGTCAAGCGACGGACGCGCCCGCGGGGCGCGCGGGGACCCGCCGCGCCCGGCTCAGGTGGCCTGCGCCACGTGGTCCGCCGCCCAGTGCGCGATCCCCAGGATCGACTCCATGGGGTTCACGCCCAGCGCGGTGGGGAACACCGAGCCGTCGGCGATCCAGACGTTGTCGAGCCAGTGCACCCGGAGTCGCGCGTCGACCACCGACTTCTCCGGGTCGCGTCCCATGGGGCAACCGCCCATGGGGTGCGCGCTGAACACCGCCACCCGGAGCGGCTCCCAGGGCGCGCGGTCGAGCAGCGCCACGTCGGCCTCGCTGCGGATCACCACCGGGTCCTCGTGGAAGGAGCGGACCACCTCCGCGCCGGCGGCGAGGTGGACGCGGGCCAGCGCCTTCGACCCCTCGCGGAGCGCCTCCCAGACCTCGGGGCGGATCGGGTAGTCGAGCCGGACCCGGCCGTCGCTGCGGAGCGAGACCGTGCCCCCCTTCTCCTCGGGCAGGAAGCCGTCCACCGCGAGCGCGATGAGGGCGCTCGTGCGGGCGAGCTGGCTCATCTGCTCCTCCTGCTCGGCGCCGAACCCGCCCAGCGCGGTGGCGGCCAGCACCGGCTGGGCCGGGGAGGCCTCCAGGAAGAAGGAGACCTTGCCCGGGCCGCGCTCGGCGAAGTGGTGGCAGGCCACCGACTGCGGGGCGCCGTAGAACGGGCGGATGGGACGGGAGAAGGTGCCGGCCATCCCCACCACCGGGTGCAGGAAGGTTCGCTGCCCCACCTTCCCGTTCGGGTCGTAGCCGCTGCGGAGCAGGATCTCCGGCGTGCCGATGGCCCCGGCGGCGAGCACCACCAGGCGGGGGCGGACCACGATCTTGCGCGACCCGGGCCGGAACCCCGCGTCGAGCCCCACCGCGTGCACCGCGGAGACGCGGCGCCCCGACTTCTCGAGCCGCACCACCCGGGCCCGGGCGTAGATCTTCGTCCCGGCCTTCACCGCGTCGTCGAGGTAGGTGAGGTCGAGCGAGTTCTTGGCCCCCACCGGGCAGCCGGTGCCGCAGTACCCGAGCGACTGGCAGCCGGTGACGTTCCGCCGGGTGACCTCCGGGTTCCAGCCCAGCCGCGTCGCGCCGTCCCAGAGGACGCGGTTGTTCTCGTTGGCCGCCTCGACGGGCCAGGGGGCGATGGAGAGCCGCCGCTCGACGGCCTCGAAGTGGGGGAGGAGCGCGGCCTCGTCGAGCCCGGTCACCCCGAACGCCTGGGCCCAGTGGCGCAGCACGCGCGGCGGGGTGCGGAAGCTCGTGGTCCAGTTCACCAGCGTGCCGCCGCCCACGCCCCGGCCCTGCAGGACGGTGATGGCCAGGTCGGCCGTGGCCCGCATCCCCCGCTCCTGGTAGAGCGCCGGGTAGGCCCACGACTCGTCCATCTTCATCTGCTCGGGCGGGAAGTGCCCCCCCTCCTCCAGGACCACCACCCGGAGCCCGCGGGCCGCCAGCCGCGCCGCCACCACCGCGCCGCCCGGGCCCGAGCCGACCACGCAGACGTCGGGCCGCTCGTCGACGTCCTTGCGGAGCCCAGCCGCGTCCACGATGCGCCCGACCGTGTCGCTCACGGCTTCACCTCGGGTACGGGCGGGGCGGGGACCAGCGGCGAGGGCATGGCCCCCTCGGTGAGCGTGCCGGGCACGAAGCGGGGCTCCCGCTCCACCATCCCGCCGGTGGGCGGGGGCCCGGGGTAGCCGATGGCTTTCCAGGTCTCCGGCGCGCCGTAGTAGCAGGAGTAGACGATCTTCTTCAGCGCGCGGAAGCCGGTGCGGCGGACCACGTACCGGCTCTGCTGCCAGGCGCGGATGCGGGCGTCCTGCTGCTCGTGGGTGGAGGCCGTGAAGGTGCGCCACTGCCCGTCGAGGACGAGCCCGGCGAGCGCGTTCTCGAAGAGGCCGACCAGCTGGCGGACCTCCTTCTGCCCCTCGGCGGGCATGAGGCCGAGCAGGCCGTCGATGCGGCGCGGGAGGTCGACGTCGAGCGGGGCCGGAAAGCCCGGGCGGGGGGGCAGCAGCCGCTCGGAGAGCTCGAGCAGGACGGTGGCCTCCTCGGGGGTGAGCACCGGAAATGGCCCGGTGAGGCCCGGGGAGGGACGCGTCCGCCGCGTGGCGAGGAAGGTGCCGCCTCCGACCGCGAGCAGCGCGGCGCCGGCCAGGCCGTACTTGAGGAAGCCGCGGCGCCCGTCCCGCTCGCCCGGCAGGAGGATGCGCTCGCGACGATGCCTTCGGCGGATCATGTAGGAGCGCAGACTACCGGCCCGCAGACCCACCTTCAACCTCCGTGAAATCGTCGTCCCGGATGTGGACGCGAAGCGGATTTCTTGCGAGGTCGGGGCATAATCGGTAGCCAACGCGTCGGCGAGAGGGGGACGGGCGGCCGGAGATCGATGGGCACGGAGAAACGATCACATCCGCGGTTCCCGCTCATCCTGGCCGTGGACTACCCGGGCGCGGCCTCCACCGTCCGGGACTACACCGAGAACCTCTCCGCGGGCGGCCTCTTCATCCGCACCGAGCGCGAGTTCGAGGTGGGCGAGCGGCTCTCGCTGCTCCTCTCCTTTCCCGAGCTGCTCGAGCCCGCCGAGCTCGAGGTCGAGGTGGTGCGGATGCGTCCCGGCGGCACGTCGCAGACCCCGGGCGTCGCGGTCTGGGTGCCGCCCGACCGGGTCGAGGACCGGCGCCGCCTGGAGCGGCTGGCCGTCGCCGCAGCCGCGCAGGCCGAGTCGAGCCGGCCGGGCTACCGGGTGCTGCTCGTGGAGGACAACTCGCTCGTGGCCGCCATGTACGCCTCGGCGCTCCGGCGGCTCGCCGCCACCGAGGGCATGGGCGGCCTCGCGGTCGACGTGGCGGTGGACGGCAACGAGGCCTTCGCCCGGCTCCACGCGCAGCCGCCCATCGACCTCATCATCACCGACGTCTACATGCCGGTGATGAGCGGCTTCGCGCTGGTGGAGAAGGTGCGGGCCGAGCCGCGGCTGCGCCACCTGCCCATCGTCGTCATCTCCTCGGCCGGCGACGAGGAGCGGGAGCGGGTGAGCCGGCTGGGCGCCAACTTCTTCCTGCAGAAGCCGGTGAAGTACCAGGACATCGTCGCCACGGTCCGGACCCTGCTCCGGGCCGGCCCGCAGCCGGGAGCGCCGCTCGCCGCCCGTCAAGCCCCCACGGAGGAGGCCCCCCGGAAGCCCGACGATTTTCCGCGCGACCCGGTTGACCCGGCGCGGCCCCGGGGGAGAAACTGATCCGCAGAGAGGGCCGGTCGCCCACCGGCCGAAGGACGAGAGGCAACTCCGTCCCCGTCTCACCGAGGTCCGCCCCCGTGGCGGACCTCTTCGTTTCCCTGGTAGGTTGCCCGCCATGACGAACGCCCGCGGGAGCATCCGGGTCGAGGACCGCGGCTTCGTGCGCGTCCTCACCGTCGACAACCCCGTGAAGCGCAACGCCTTCGACTACGGCTCGCTGGCCGAGCTCGCCGGGGCCTGTGCGCGCGCCGCGTCCGACCGGGTGCGCTGCCTCGTCCTGCGCGGCGCCGGCGACGCCTTCTCGTCCGGGTTCGACATCGACGCCATGGAGGGCGACGGCCCCGGCGGGGACCGGCCCGACCTCGCCACCGAGCGCGCCATGGAGGCGGTCGAGGCCGTGCCCTGCCCGACCGTGGCCTTCGTGAACGGCCCGGCCTTCGGGGCCGGCTGCGAGCTGGCGGTGACCTGCGACCTCCGCATCGCCAGCGAGCGGGCGCGGATGGGCATGCCCCCGGCCAAGCTGGGGGTGGTCTACGCCGCCGCGGGCATCCGCCGCTTCCTGGCGCTGGTCGGGCCGGCGCACGCCCGGGAGATGTTCTTCACCGGTCGCCCGGTCGACGCGGCCAAGGCGCTCTCCATGGGGCTCGTGGACCGGGTGGCGCCGCCGGTGGACGCCGAGGCGGCGGTGCTGGCGCTGGCCGACGAGATCGCCGCCAACGCCCCCATCGCGGTGCAGGGGATGAAGCGCATCCTCCGCCTGCTCGAGTCCACCCACGAGCGGGGCCTCACCGACGCCGAGCGCGCCGAGGTCTCGGCCCTCCGCTCCAGGGCCTTCGAGAGCGCCGACCTGCGGGAGGGCCGGCGCGCATGGTCCGAGCGCCGCACGCCCCGTTTCGACGGACGGTGAACCGGCCCGCGGCGCGGCGCGGGCCGGGAGGCTACCCGCGCGGACGCGGCACCAGCGTGCGCACGAAGCGGTCGCCGTCCTTCTCCGGGAGCACCACGAACTGGTCGATGTCGTGGCCAGGCAGGGAGAGGTCGATGCGGTGGCGGGCGTCGACGCGGACGTCCCCCACCGTCACCGGCGCGCGCCCGACCAGCACCCCGTCCAGCCGGACCTCGGCGCCCGGGGGGATGCTCTCCACCGAGATGGCGCCCAGCGCGCTCGGCAGCGTGAGGTGGACCGAGCCCACCAGCCGGCCCGGCTGCACGGCGACCTCGGCGGCGGCGGAGCGCTGCGACGGGGAGGTGGCCTCCACCCGGTGCGCGGCGCCGAGCCGGACGCCCTCGACCACGAGCGGCGTCGTGCCCGGGACGGGGCGGCCGTCCAGCGTGACCTGCGCGCCGGGGGGCGTGGTGGTGACGACCAGCACGCCGTCGCGCAGCCAGGGCGCCGCGGCCAGGATGGCGCCGGCCACGGCGATCCCGGCCGCGATCCCGAGCGCCACCGCCCGGCCCGCGCCCACCCGCACGGTGCGGTAGCGCTCCGGCCCCACCGGGGGCGAGCGCGCCGGAGACCGGTCCACGTCGATGTCGATGCTCTGCGTGCCCAGCTCGGCGAGCGCCGGGGCGGAGGCCGGCAGCGGGCCGGTGGTCTCGGCCCGGGCCACCGAGTCGTAGACCGTGCCCCGCTGCTGCTCGGCCACGTTGCGCAGCACCTTCATGACGAGCGCGTCGTGGGCCCGGGCGGCCCGCTGCCGGGCGATGCGCTCCTCGTACACCTGGTGCATCTGGCGCCCGAGGTGGTCCTGCACGGCCGACTGGGGCGTGGGGAAGAGCACGTCCACGAGCGCGTCGGCGAAGGTGCGGGCGTCCGGGTAGCGCTCCTCGGGATCGGCGGCCAGCGCCCGCAGGACGATGGCGTCGAGCTCCCGGGGCAGCCGCTCGTCGATGGAGGAGGGCGGGACCACCTTCCCCTGCCGCGACTGGATGAGCGACTCCACGTCCACGGCGCGCTGGAAGGGCTTCTGGCGGGTGAGCAGCTCGTAGAGGATGATCCCGGCCGCGAACACGTCGACCCGGTGGTCCCAGGGACGGTCGAGCGAGGCCTGCTCGGGCGCGACGTACCCGAGCTTCCCCATGAGCATGCCCTCCTTGTAGTTGGAGAGGCCGGTGGCGGCCCGAGCGATGCCGAAGTCGAGGAGCTTCACCTCGCCCTGCCAGGAGACGAAGGCGTTGTCGGGCGAGACGTCGCAGTGGACGATCCGCAGCGGCTTGCCCTGGGCGTCGCCCTTCTTGTGGGCGTACTCGAGCCCCTGCAGCAGCTGGAGCACGATGAAGATCGACTGCTCGGGCGTGATGGCGGTGCCGGCGCGCGCGAAGGACACCATCATGTCCTTCAGCGACACCCCGTTCACGAGCTCCATCGAGATGAAGTAGGTCCCGTCGATGGAGCCGCACTCGTAGACCTGGGCGACGTTGTTGTGGGTGAGCTGGACGGTGAGCTTGGCCTCGTTCACGAGCATCTGGATGAAGCCGTGGTCCTGGGCGCGCGCCGGCAGGATGCGCTTCACCACGAGCTCCTTCTCGAAGCCCTCGGCGCCCGCCACCTTGGCGCGGAAGATCTCGGCCATCCCCCCGACGGCGAGCCGCTGGAGGAGGAAGAACTTGCCGAAGACGTGCGGCTTGAACTCCGGCGCCGCGGGGGTCTGTGCCGGGGAGGCCACGCAGGGCGGAGGATATCCCCCGCCGACGGGGGAGCCAAGGAACGGCTCCGGGCGGGAAGGGCTCCGTCCCCGCGCGGGGGTACGCTTCCCCCCCGGGAGATCGGGGTGCGATAAGTCCGGCGTGGGCCGCATCCCCGCCTGGCTCCCGGCCGCCCTGCTCTCGGCTGCGGTCTTCCTCCCCCGGCTCGGCTCGGTCGGGCTCCTCGATCCGTGGGAGCCCCACTACGCCGAGGTCTCCCGGCAGATGCTCGTGCGCGGCGACTGGATCCACCCGTGGTGGAGGGGGGCGGCCTTCCTCTCCAAGCCGCCGCTCGTCCCGTGGGGCGGGGCGGCCGGCCTCGCGCTCGCCGGGGAGGGCGGGGAGGAGTGGGGCCTGAGGCTCCCCGGGGCGCTCCTCGCCGTGGCGGCCGTGGCCTTCTCGGCGGCGGCGGTCTCCCGGCTCGCCGGGCGCCGGGCCGGCCTGCTCGCCGGGGTGGCGCTCGCCACCGCTCCCTTCCTGGCGCTCTTCGCCCGCCAGGCGGTCCCGGACGGCCCGCTCGTCTTCCTCTCCACCGCGGGCGGGCTGGCCCTCGCGGTGGCGCTCCTCGCGCCCGGCGCCGGCCGGGCCTGGGCGATCGGGGGCTGGGCGCTCCTCGGGCTGGCGACGCTCGCGAAGGGACCCCTCGGCCTCCTGCCGCTCGCCGGCTTCCTCGCGTGGGGGCTCCTCTCCGGCGAGCGGAGCGGGGCCGGCCGGCTGCTCGGCGTGGTCCGGCCCGGCGGCGTCCCGGTGCCGGCGGGGCCGCTCGCGTTCCTGGCCGTGGCGCTGCCCTGGTTCGCGATCATGGCCGCCTGGCCGGTGCGCGACGCGTCGGGCTGGACCTTCGTCGAGCGATTCTGGATCCACGATCACCTGCGCCGCCTCTTCGCCGGCGCGCACGAGCCGGCGCGCGGGGCCGGGCCGGCCGCGTACCCGGGCTGGATCGCCGCCGGGACGTTCCCCTGGGTGGCGGCGATACCGGGGGGGCTCGCGCTGGCCTGGAGTGCGCGCCGCGGCGCGCGGGAG
>JBBIOL010000074.1:0-16268 GCA_037443385.1 Anaeromyxobacteraceae bacterium | reverse complement strand
CGGGCGCCTCCGGCGGGCCACGCGGCGCCGAGCAGCGCCGCCAGCGCGGCGGCCGGGGCGACCCGGGTGCCGACGATGCCGGTGGGGTGGGTCACTGTGCGCAGGCGAGATCGGGAATGTAGCTCGACATTCCGGCGATGGCCGGGCAGACGAGGCCACGGGCGGTGATGGACATCGTGGTGGGGTCGAAGCGGAGGACGTCCCCGGAGAACCGATCGCCAGCGTACCCCTTGCCGTTGCAGAAGACGATGGGTCCTGGAGCGGTGCCGGTCGCGAGCGCGGCGGGTCCGACGGCGGGGATGGCGCCGGAGACGTCGACGGGTACGAACGCCGCCCCCTCGATCTCCGCGGGGTTCGTGGCGGTGAAAGCGAAGAATCCGCAGGTGACCCAGGCCGTCCCCCCGAGCAGCGCGATGCCTCCCGGGTTCTTGCAGGAGACGCCGAGGTCGATCGGATTGGGCGCCGGTGCCAGCCGGTCCGTGCTGGTGTCCACGACGGCGAGCAGGCCGTTGCCCGCCGGGAAGTAGTTCGCGTCGAGGTTCCAGAGCGTCACGTAGAGCCGGTTGCCGTACACGACCATGCGGGCGGGCAGGGCGTTGGCGCCGGGAGCGACGAGGCCGGACAGGTCGATGGTCTTCGTGAGGGTGCGGGTGACGAGGTCGACCACCGCGACGGAGTTGAAGCCGAAGCCGTTCAGCGCCACGTAGGCCTTGTTTCCCGAGAAGGCGATACCCTGCGGGAAGGAGAAACCGCCGAAGGGAACTTCCGCCAGGACGGGCGGTGTCGCGACCGGGTCGATGATGACGAGCGACCCGACGGCAGCGTTCGAGACGTAGAGGAGGGCATCCCGCTCGGCCACGTACTCGAGGTCGAACTTGGTTCCGTCGATCTTCACCTTGGAGGGTGTCCCGCCGATCTGGAGCCCCACCGGCGTCTCCTTCATCGAATCCAGGGTGCTCGAGAGGCTGTTCGCCACCCAGAGCGAAGGGCCTCGCCAGGCGAACGAGATGGGGCCGTCGTCGACGGCCACGGGAGCGCCGACGGGCACGAGGAGGCTCGAGGCCCCTTGCACGGAATCCGTGTTGAAGCAGGCTGCGTAGACGGCCGGGAAGCAGTTCTCGCCGGTGCAGCAGAGGCCCAGCGCGCAGCTCTCTCCGGCGGCGCAGGTGCGCCCGCAGGTGCCGCAGTTTGCGGGGTCGCTGGCGAGCGAGGTGCACTGCCCGCCGCAGGTGACCTGCTGGGTGGTGCAGACCACCTCGGCCTTGCAGGCGGCGAGCAGGGACAGGAGCAGCAGGACGGGGACGAGGCGGGCGATGCGGGCGCTCATGGCGAGTTCTCCGGGGGTGAGCCGACCGACACGGTGACGAGCACCGTGCGGGAGGGGAGGGGATAACCGAAGCCGTCCTGCAAGGTCCGGTCGTCGAGGAGGTTCTTCACCTCGGCGGCGATGCGGACCTCGGGACTGCGGAGGATGCGGGCGAAGGCGCCGGCGTTCACCACCAGGCTGGCCGGAGCGGAGTGGATGTTGCGCGAGTCGAGGTACTGGAGGCCGACGTACTGCGCCTCGAGGTGGGCGCCGGCCGGCCCGGGGTCGATGGAGGCGCGCGCGAAGGCGCGGTTGCGCGGGCGCTGCGGCAGCGCGTTGCCCACCACCCCCGGGACGCCGCGAAGGACCTCGGTGGCGAGGAAGGTGTAGGAGAGCTGGCCCTGGAGCCCCCAGAGCGAGCGGGCCGCGGCGGTGACGAGCTCCACCTCCAGGCCCGCCGACGAGGCGCGCAGCGTGTTCTGCGGCTTGAACGTTCCCGGGACCCGGCCGGCCTCGTAGACGATGAGGTCGTCCCAGAGCACGCCGAAGCCGCCGGCGCTGGCCCGGCCCAGGGGGCCGTCGTAGACCAGCGCGCCGTCCACGCTCCAGGCCACCTCCGGGCGGAGGTCGGGGTTGGGCTCGAACGGCCCCTGCACGAGGTAGAGCTCGGAGAAGCTGGGCGGACGGAAGGAGCGCCCGGCGCTGGCCCGGATCGACCAGGGGCCGGAGACGCGCGCGGCGCCGCCCAGCTTGGCCGAGGTCCCCACGTAGGGCCCCACCGCGTCCACCCGCACCGCTGGTGAGATGCGCACGGCGTCCTCGCCCAGGGTCAGGTCGTCGGCCACCCAGGCCGCGAGGGTGGGGCGCCGGTGGTCGCCGCTCGCGGTCGAGTCGAGCCGCTCCAGCGAGGCCAGCGCGCCGGCCTTGAGCAGGCTCGGGCCGGCCTCCCAGGTGGCGCGGGCCTCCGCCCCGCCCGCGGCGTCCCGCTGGTCGGTGGCACCCCCGCCCGGAGGCGCGGCGTAGACGTCGAGCACCTCGTAGCGCCCGGAGGCGATGGCCTCCACGGTGAAGCCGGACGCGAGCGGACGCGACCAGCGCAGCGCGCCCGAGGCGCGCCCGCCCCGCTGCCAGTCGTCCGGCGTCGGCGCCGACGGGACGCCGGGGAGCTGGCGCCACCCCCAGGACAGCTGGGCCACGCCGTCGACCCGGTCCGGACCGGGGGTGAAGCGCCCCTTCACGAGCAGCCCGCCCTGGGCGGCGGCGTCGTTCTGGCGGATCTGCTCGACGAGCGGGCTCTGCGGCACCGACGGGGAGATCGGCGTCAGGAAGGGGAAGTCACCGGTGGTGGAGCTCCCGGTCGCGGCGAGGAGGAGGGCCCAGCGATCCCCTCCCACGCCGGCGTCGGCCACCGCCGAGACCGTGCCGAACGAGCCGCCGGTGAGCTCGGCGCCCCACTTCCCGGCCACCGCCGGCAGCGTCACCACGTTCACCGCGCCGCCCAGCGCGCCGGCGCCGAAGTAGGCACCCTCGGCCCCGCGCACGACCTCCACCCGGTCCACCCAGTGCAGCGGGATGGTGGAGAGGTCCACGCCCCCGCCGGCCGCGGTGTCGAGCGGGATGCCGTCGAGCAGGACGCGCACGCCGGCCGCGTTGGAGCCGCGGATGGACAGCGTGCTCATCTGGCCGAGCCCGCCGTAGCTGCGCACCGACACGCCCGGGGCGGTCGCGGCCAGCTCGGCGACGCCCTTCAGCTCGCCGGCGAAGCGCTCGGCCTCGACCACGGTGGCGGCCGCGGTCGGGTCCTGCGGCGCGGGCGCGCGCGGGAGCGGGATCACCACCTCGTCGAGGACCACCGGGGGGGGATCCCCGGCGCCGAGGGCCATCCGGCCCCATGTCACGGCCAGTGCGGCGAGCACCGTGCGCGCGGGCGCGAGTCGCATGTCCTTCGCGTCTCCTTCGGACGCGGGACTGCAGGTCGCGAACCATTCGCGGCCCCGCCCGGGGGGAGGTCTCCTGGCTTCCGGGGCACGGCGCTTTGGCCGTCGGCGCCCGCCACCTTCCCGTCGCGCGACGCGCGGCAGTGGCGACTTCTCGCGGGCACCTCTTCCCCGGCTACAGTGGCGGGACCGCGCCGGACTTCGACCGGCTTCCCTGGTCCCCCGGGCAAAATGTCCGGCCGTCGTACGCCCCGGGAGGTCGCCCTGTCAAGGCGCGCAGGGGCGGGGTCGGCGGTGGCGCGCGCCCCGTCCGGTCACGCCCCCTCCGGAATACCCGGCAGTTCTCTTGCCTCGCGGCTCGCATCTCCCTAGTCTCCCGGGTGCCCCGCCCGGACGGCGGGGAGCGCCGATCCCGCGGCGGAGGCGGGAAAACATGGTGGGATGCTCGCATTCTGGCGGCGGCCCTGACGCGTCGCTTCCGACCACCCTCGAACGCACTGGAGACTCCATGCGCAGGATCGCACTGCTCTCGGTCATGACCTTCCTCGCCGCCTGCGGCGGCAGCAGCAGCTCGGGCGCCAGCGGCTTCATCCGCGTGGCGAACCTCGCCCCCGGCGTCCCGTCGATCGACTTCTGCATCGCCCCCACCGGCGGGACGGTCTCCGCCCCGGTGATGAGCTCGTCCGGATCCCCGGAGGGCATCAAGTACGACCTGCCGGGCAGCTCGACCGCGGCCGGGACGAAGCAGGTCTCGAAGTACTTCGGCTACGCCCCCGGCACCTACGACGTGAAGATCATGTCGACCGCCGCGGGCGGGAGCTGCGCCAATCCCGTCGCGACCATCACCGGCGTCACCATCACCGACGGTGGCTACAAGACCATCGCCCTCGAGGGCATCGAGGGTGGGCAGACCGTGTCCGGCGTGTCGGCCGCGCTCACCGCCCGCGCCTTCACCGACGAGGTGAGCGTCCCCAGCACCAGCGTGGCGCTGCGCTTCGTCAACGCCGGCGTCCAGCCGGTCTCGGCGACGGCCTTCGCCCCCGGGCTCGCCTTCAACATCGGCTACCTGGCCGGAACGGCCTACACCTCGCTCTTCGGCAACCTCGCCTTCCCCGGCATCGCCACCGGCGGCGTGGTGGACGCGAACGGCTACCTGGTCATCCCCTCCAGCGGGCTCCCCTCCAGCCTGACGCTGTCGGTGTGCGTGTACCCGTTCACGCCGACGAACCCGCCGCCGGTCGCCGCCATGTGCACGACCGCCACGGTTCCGGCGGGCTCCGTCCAGGGTGGCATCGTCGCCAGCGCGTACCTCATCGGCGTCGAGGACGGGAACCCCGCCAACGCCGGCGCGCTCTTCTGCGGCGACACGCTGAACGGCGTCCTCCAGTTCTTCGGCAACTACTCGGCCTGCACCTCCAAGCTGTAGCCCGAGCCGGGTGACGACGGGGCCCGGCGTGCCGCCGCACGCCGGGCCTTTTCACGTCCGGGCGACGCCGCGCGTCACCCGCCGCGCGCGGACGGAGCCGCGGGGGGCGGGGCCGGCCGTGCCGCGCCGGGTGGCCGCTGCGCCGGCGTCGCCGCCGGGGCCGCCGGCGCGTCACCCACGGTCACCATCCCCCTCACCCGCGCGTACCAGGCGGGCGAGAGCCCCTTCACCCGGGTGACCTCGTCGGCCTTGCGGAACGGCCGCTTGTCGCGCGTGGCCACGATGGCCTCGGCCTTCTTGCGCCCCACGCCGGGCAGGCGCATCAGCTCGGCGGTGGTGGCGGAGTTGAGGTCGATGCGCTCGCCGGGCCCGGGCGGCTTCTTCTCCGCCCGGGCCGGTGCGGCGACGAGCAGGGCGAGCAGCCCGAGGAGCGGGAGGGCGCCCCGCGCCCCGCTCACGAGCGCGCCTCCTCCTCCGGCCGGCTGGCGCCGCCGCCGTTGCCGGTCCTTCCCTCCTCGAAGGCGCGCGGCTCGCGGATCTGCAGGCGGTTCGTGGAGGCCGGGAAGGCGTCGAGCACCACCGTGAGGCTCGAGTCCCGGTTGGTGAATGCGGCGCCGATCTTCATCCAGTACGGCTTGCCGCCGTCCTTGCGGTCGAGGACCGCGTACACGGCGAGGGGCTTGCGGCCGTTCGGGCCGCCGTTCGCGTCGTTCATCGTGCGTTCTCCCTTGCTGCGGGTTCGCCGCGAGGGAGAGCAACGGGCGTGCCCGCGGGAGCGGCGCGGGATCCCGGGCCCCGGCGCCGCGCCGGGGCCCGCGGCGCGGACCGGCGCGGGTGCGGCGCGGACCGATCGGCGCCGTCAGTTCACGCCGGTGGGCTTCGGGAAGTGCGGCGAGGGCGTGGCGTCCACCACGCCGAAGAGCGACTCGTAGCGTCCCAGGTTCTCCTGCATGGCCTGGATGAGCCGCTTCATGTGACGGGGAGTGAGAATGGCGCGGGCCCGCACCGTCGCCTTGGGCGCCTCCGGGTGGAGGTAGAGCAGGTCGAGGGTGAACTCGCTGTCGGTGTGGTTCACCATGGCGAAGTTCACGAAGACCCCGTTGGCCGTGGCCGGGTCGATCTCGATCTGCACCTGGACCTGCTGGGCGGCCGGGGCGGCGGGCTTGTCGGACATGGCGGGAGCGTACCTCGGAATGGGCCGTGCCGGGCGTCCGGCCGGCGTGCTAAGGGACCGGGGTGGCGGCGCAGAAGCCGATGCGGGGCGACCCCGGCCCTTACGACCTCCCCGGCCGTCCCGGGGGGACCGACGCGGCGCTCCTCCTGCACGGCCTCACCGGCACCCCCTTCGAGCTGCGCCCCGTCGCCGACCGGCTGGCCCGCGCCGGGGTGCGTTGCCTCGCGCCGGTGCTCCCCGGCCACGAGAGCACCGACGCGCTCGCCCGGACCTCCTGGCTCGACTGGGTGGGCGGGGCCCGCGACGCCCTCCTCGCCCTCGGCGAGACCCGGCGCACGCTCGTGGTGGGCTCGTCCATGGGGGCGCTCGTGGCCTGCACGCTCGCCGCCGAGGTTCCGGGGCGGGTGGACGGCGTGGCGCTGCTCGCGCCGGCGCTCGAGCTGCAGCCCCTCGGGCGGCTGGCGGGCTGGCTGGCCCGGAGCACGCCGCTCGCCGGCTGGCTGCCCGCCATCCCCAAGGGCGGCGGCTCCGACGTGGGAGACGCCGAGGCGCGGGCCATGAACCCCTGCATGGAGTCGATCCCGCTGCGCGCCGTCGGGGAGCTCGTCGCCTTCCAGGCCCACGTGGACCCGCTGCTGCCGCGGGTGCGCTGTCCCGCGCTGGTGATCGCCGGCGCCCGGGACACCACCGTGACCGTGGCCGGCGCGCGACGCATGGCCGGTCGGCTCGGCGGCGGGGCGCGATTCGTCACGCTGGCGCGCAGCCGCCACCTCGTCGCCATCGACGTCGAGCGCGAGCGGGTGGCCGCCGACGTCCAGGCCTTCCTCGAGTCCATCCCCGCGCGCGCGGCGCGGGCCACCGAAGCGACGAGGTGACGCATGGCGAAGCACGTCGTGGCCATCGACCAGGGAACCACCGGCACCACCGTGCTGGTGCTCGACCGGAAGCTCGCGGTGAAGGGCAAGGTCACCACCGAGTTCCCCCAGCACTTCCCCCGGCCGGGCCAGGTCGAGCACGACCTCGAGGAGATCTGGGACTCCACGCTCGCCACGCTGCGCCGCGCGCTCGTGCGCGCCGGCGTGTCCGGGCGCGACGTCGCCGCCGTGGGCATCACCAACCAGCGCGAGACGGTGGCGCTCTGGAGCCGGCGCACCGGGACCCCGCTCTCGCGGGCCATCGTCTGGCAGGACCGGCGCACCTCCCCCGACTGCCAGCGGCTCAAGGAGGCCGGCCGGGAGCCCTGGATCCGCGAGCGCACCGGCCTGGTCCTCGACCCGTACTTCTCCGCGACCAAGCTCCGCTGGCAGCTCGACCACCTGAAGGGCGCGCGGGCGCGGGCCGCCCGGGGGGAGCTCGCCTTCGGGACCATCGACACCTTCCTGGCCTGGCGCCTCACCGGCGGGAAGGCCCACGTCACCGACCCGTCCAACGCCAGCCGCACGCTCCTCATGAACCTGCGCACCCTGCGCTGGGACCCGGAGCTGCTCGACCTGTTCGGCGTCCCGGCGTCGGTCCTCCCCGACATCCGCATGAGCTCGGAGGTGTACGGGGTGACGATGGGGCTGCGCGTGCTGCCCGACGGCGTCCCGATCTCCGGGATCGCCGGCGACCAGCAGGCGGCGCTCTTCGGCCAGGCCTGCTTCGCCCCTGGCGACGCCAAGATCACCTACGGGACCGGCGCCTTCGTGCTCACGAACACCGGCCCGGCGCCGGTGGCCTCGAAGCTCGGGCTCCTCTCCACCGTGGGGTGGTCGATCCCCGGCGAGGTGGCCTACGCGCTCGAGGGGTCGGCCTTCATCGCCGGCGCCGCCGTGCAGTGGCTCCGGGACGGGCTCGGGATCATCCGCAAGGCCGCCGACGTCGAGGCGCTGGCCCGCACCGTCCCCGACACGGGCGGGGTGGTCTTCGTGCCGGCGCTCACCGGCCTGGGCGCGCCGCACTGGCGGGCCGAGGCCCGCGGGGTCATCGCCGGCATCGACCGGGGCACCCGCGCCGGGCACCTGGCCCGGGCCACGCTGGAGGGGATCGCGCTCGAGGTCTTCGACCTGGTGGCGGCCATGCGCCAGGAGATCCCCCACCGCCCGTCGGCGGCCAAGGTGGACGGGGGCGCCTGCAAGAACGACCTGCTCATGCAGCTGCAGGCCGACCTGCTCGAGACGCCGGTGATCCGCCCCCGCATGGTGGAGACCACCGCGCTCGGCGCCGCCTTCCTGGCCGGGCTGGCGGTGGGGTTCTGGAAGTCGCGCGACGAGATCGGCCGGGCCTGGAAGGTGGACCGCAAGTTCACGCCGCGGATGCGCCCGGAGGCGCGCGACCGGCTCCACGCCCGGTGGAGGTGGGCGCTCGAGCGGGCGTGACCCCGTCCGGGGTCACAGGACGGACTGCAGCGCCTCCTCCACCGTCTCGACCCCCACCACCTCGATCCCCGCCGGCGTCTCGACGTGGCGGGCGTTCCCGGCCGGGACGACGGCCCGCCGGAAGCCCAGGCGGGCAGCCTCGGAGAGGCGCGCCTCGGCCTGGGCGACCGCGCGGACCTCGCCCGCCAGGCCGACCTCGCCGAGCACCAGCGTGCGCGCGTCGATGGCCCGGTCGCGGAACGACGAGGCCAGCGCGGCCACGGTGGCGAGGTCGGCGGCCGGGTCCTCGAGCGTCATGCCGCCGGCCACGTTCACGAACAGGTCGCAGCCGAGCACGTCGAGGCCGACCTTCTTCTCCAGCACCGCGGCGAGCAGCGCCACCCGCGCCGGGTCGAGGCCCAGCGCGGTGCGCCGCGGGGTGCCGAACCCGGTGGGCGCGACCAGGGCCTGCACCTCCACGAGCAGCGTGCGGGTGCCGGAGAGGGCGGCGGTGACCGCGCTGCCCGCGGCGTCGCGGGGGCGCTCGGCCAGGAAGAGTGCGGACGGGTTCGCCACCTCGGCGAGGCCGCGGGCCTTCATCTCGAAGACGCCGATCTCGCTGGCCGAGCCGAAGCGGTTCTTGTGGGCGCGGAGCACGCGGTAGGGGTGGGCGCCCCCGCCCTCGAAGTAGAGGACCGTGTCCACGATGTGCTCGAGCACGCGCGGGCCGGCGATGGAGCCGTCCTTCGTGACGTGCCCCACCAGGAAGACCGGGGTCTCGGTGGTTTTGGCGTAGCCCATGAGCCGGGCCGCGACCTCGCGGATCTGCGTGACCGTGCCCGGGGCGCTCGCGAGCTCGGGGAGGTACTGGGTCTGGATGGAGTCCACCGCCAGCACCGCCGGCCCGGCCTGGGTGGCGAGGAGGAGCACGCGGGAGGCGTCGGTCTCGGCCAGGATGTCGAGGTTCGGCGCGTCGACGCCCAGGCGGTCGGCCCGGAGCTTCACCTGGCGCGCCGACTCCTCGCCGGTGACGTAGAGGATGCGCCGCCCCGGCACGAGCTTCGCGAGCCGGTCGAGCGCGGTGAGGAGCAGGGTGCTCTTGCCGATGCCCGGGTCGCCGCCCAGGAGCGCGAGCATGCCCGGGACCACGCCGCCGCCGAGCACGCGGTCGAGCTCGCCGATGCCCGTGCGGAACCGCTCCTCCTCGCTCGCGACGACGTCGCGGAGCGGCACCGGCTTCGTCGCTCCGCCCGGGGCGGGGCCGCGCGGCGCACCCCGCGCCTCCTCCACGACCTCCTCGTGGAGGGTGTTCCAGCGGTGGCAGGACGGGCACTGCCCCAGCCACTTCGGCGAGGAGTGGCCGCACTCTGCGCAGGCGTAGACGCTCTTCTGGCGGGGGAGGGCGCGGGCCATGGCGGAAACTTGCCATGCATCCCTGACGCCAGATCACCCATTCGGGGTGGGTCCGATCCAGTTCGCCCGGGCGAACTGTCGTCAACCGAGTCGCCGCCCCCGGTTGACGACTCGACCCGGGCGGGTATCTTCTCCGCCTCATGTGCGAGACCCGCGCCGCGCTCCCCCCCGGAATCGAGCCCATCTCCGCCGACGAGGCACGCCGCCTCATCCGGCTCACCACCGGTCCGGAGTTCGAGGCGCTCCTCGACCGCGCCGCGGCGGTCCGGCACGCCGTGCACGGCGAGGAGGTGAGCCTCTGCGGGATCACGAACGCCAAGAGCGGCTCCTGCCCCGAGGACTGCGGCTTTTGCTCCCAGTCGGCCCACTACAAGGACGCCGACGCGCCGACCTACGCGCTCCTCTCCGCGCGGGAGATCGTAGAGCAGGCCAAGGCGGCCGAGGCCGCCGGCGCGCGCGAGTTCTCCATCGTCTGCAGCGGCACGCGCATCTCGAAGGAGGAGGAGCTCTCGGTCATCGAGGAGGCCATCCGCCTCATCAAGGCGGAGACCACCGTGGAGCCCTGCGCGTCGCTCGGCCTCATGCGCGAGAAGGACATCGCGCGGCTCAAGGCGGCCGGCCTCATGCACCTGCACCACAACCTGGAGACGGCGCCCAGCCACTTCGGCAACGTCTGCACCACCCACACGTTCGCGGAGCAGATCGAGACCATCCGCAGCGCCAAGGCGCAGGGGCTGAAGCTCTGCACCGGCGGCATCCTGGGCATGGGCGAGTCGCCCGAGCAGCGGGTCGAGCTCGGGGAGGTGCTGCGCGACCTCGACGTGGACTGCGTGCCGGTGAACTTCCTGAACCCGCGGCCCGGGACGCCCATGGGGCACCTCAAGGCCATCACCTCCGAGGAGTGCCTCGCCGCGGTCGCCGTCTACCGCCTCATGATGCCCACCGCCCACATCTTCGTGATGGGCGGCCGCGAGGTGAACCTGGGCGACCGGCAGGAGGACATCTTCCGCGCCGGCGCGAACGGGACCATGGTCGGCAACTACCTCACCAGCGCCGGCAAGACGCCCGAGCAGGTGATCGAGATGATCACCGGCCAGGGCATGAGCGTCCGTCCCACGCCCGAGCCGGAGCGCTGGGCCTTCCACGGCGACGCGCCCGCCGAGACCCGCTGGAACCGGCGTGTCACCGAGCCCGGCCGCCGCTCGCTGCGGGTGGTCCGCTAGACGTCCGCCGGGGACGCTTCCAGGACGCCACCGCGATCGATGCCCGGCCACGCGCTCGACTGGATCCCCGGGGAGCTCGCCTCCCTGGAGGAGAGGGGGCTGCGCCGCCGCCTCGAGCCCATCTCCGGTCCGCAGGGGCCGGTGGTCCGCGTCGACGGACGGGACCTCGTGAACCTGTGCTCGAACGACTACCTCGGCCTCGCCGCCGACCCCCGGGTCCGCGCGGCGTCCGCCGAGGCCGCCGGCCGGCTCGGCGCCGGCTCGGGTGCGGCCCGTCTCGTCGTGGGCGATCTCGACCTGCACCACGCGCTGGAGGCGCGGCTCGCCCGGCTCAAGGGGACGCCGTCGGCGCTCCTCTTCTCCTCCGGGTACCACGTCAACGCCGGCGTGGTCGGGGCGCTGGTCGGGCCGGGCGACGCCGTCTTCTCCGACGCCTGGAACCACGCGTCGATCATCGACGGGTGCCGCCTCTCCCGGGCCGACGTGCAGGTGTACCGCCACCGCGACGTGGACGGGCTCGGGGAGCTGCTCCGGGCGTGCCGGGCCCGGCGACGCCTCGTCGTCACCGACGCCGTCTTCGGCATGGACGGGGACGCCGCGCCGCTCCGCGAGATCGCCGGGCTCTGCGAGCGGCACGGGGCGATGCTCTACGTGGACGAGGCCCACTCCACCGGCGTCCTCGGCCCCACCGGCGCCGGCCTCGCCGAGGCGCTCGGGGTCACCGACCGGGTGGACGTGCTCATGGGCACCCTCGGCAAGGCGCTCGGCAGCTTCGGGGCCTTCGTGGCGGGCTCGAGCGCGCTCTCCGAATGGCTCGTCAGCCGGGCGCGCACCTTCGTCTTCACCACCGCGCTGCCCCCGCCCTCCTGCGCGGCGGCGCTGGCGGCACTGGACGTGCTCGCGGCCGAGCCGGATCGGCGGCGGCACCTCGCCGACGTCACCGGCCGCATGCGCTCCGGCCTCGCCGCCCTGGGCTTCCCGGTCGCCGAGGTCGTGGCGCCCATCTTCCCGGTGATCCTGGGCGAGGAACGGCGCGCGCTGGAAGCCTCGCGCCGGCTCCGCGAGCGGGGCTTCCTCGCGAAGGCCATCCGGCCGCCCACCGTGCCGGCGGGCACCAGCCGGTTGCGCGTATCGCTCACCGCCGGCCACACGACGGACCAGGTGGACGCGTTCCTGTCCGAGCTGCGGTCGGTCGCGTGACGGACGGTCCGTGAATCGGGCGGTCCGTCGCAGATCCGGTCCGCGGCGCGGCCGGTCCGTCGTTCAGACCTGGTCCACGCGGTAGCCCCGCTCGCGCAGCGCCCCCAGGATCTCCTCGACGTGCTCGAGGCCGCGGGTCTCGAGCGTGAGGAGGAGCGTGGTGTCGCCGAACTTCTCCGAGAAGGCGCGGGAGTGGTGGACCTCGATCACGTTGGCCCGCAGGCCGGAGATGATCCCGGACACGATGGTGAGCTGGCCGGGCTTGTCGAGCAGCCGGATGTTGATGCGCACCAGCCGGCCGTCCTTCACCAGGCCGCGCTCGATGACCCGGGCCACCACGTTCACGTCGATGTTGCCGCCGGAGATGACCGAGCAGACCCGCTTGCCCTCGAGCGCGGGCAGCTTGTGGTGCATGAGCGCCGCCACGCCCACCGCGCCGGCCCCCTCGGCGACGGTCTTCTCCTGCTCGAGCAGGTACAGGATGGCCGAGGCGATCTCCTCCTCGGTGACGGTGACGACGTCGTCGACCAGCGCCTGCACGTGCTCGAAGGTGATCTCCCCCGCGCGGCGCACGGCGATCCCGTCGGCGAGCGTCGAGGCCGGGTCGAGGGTGACGATCTCCCCGGCCTCCACCGCGGCCTGCATGCAGGGCAGCGCCTCCGCCTCCACGCCGATCACCTTCACGTGGGGAGACAGGGCCTTCACCGCCACGGCCACGCCGGAGACCAGCCCGCCGCCGCCCACCGGGACGAGCACGGCGTCGAGGCCCGGGACCTGCTCCACCACCTCGAGCCCGAGCGTCCCCTGCCCGGCGATGACCACCTCGTCGTCGAACGGGTGGACGAAGGTGAGCCCCTCCTCCCGCTCCATCCGGCGCGCCTCGGAGTAGGCCTCGTCGTAGCTCGTGCCGGCGAGGACCACCCGGGCGCCGTGCCCCCGCGTCCGCGCCACCTTCATGATGGGGGTGGTCTCCGGCATGACGATGGTGGCGGCCACGCCGAGCCGGCCGGCGTGGTAGGCGACCGCCTGGGCGTGGTTGCCGGCCGAGGCGGCGATGAGGCCGCGGGCCCGCTCGGCCGGACCCAGGGTGAGCAGCTTGTTGAGCGCGCCCCGTTCCTTGTAGGCGCCGGTCATCTGCAGGTTGTCGAGCTTGAGCCAGGCCTGCGTCCAGGACACCCGGGAGAGCGTCTCGGTGCGGGCGCAGGGCGACACGTAGATGGCGTCGCGGACGCGATCCCGCGCCGCCCGCACCTCGCCCAGGGTGACCACGCGACCCGCTTACCGGCTCGACAGGCGCCGGGCCAGCTCCACCCGGTTGCGCACGCCCAGCTTGTCGAAGATGGTCTTGAGGTGGCTCTTCACGGTCTGCGGGGCGATGGTCAGCCGCTCGGCGACCTCCCGGCTGCGCAGCCCGTCGGCCACGAGCAGCGCCACCTCCCGCTCCCGCTGGGTGAGACCGTCGGAGGTGGCCTCCTCCACGACGGCCGGGCTCTCGACCACCCCGGGGAGCAGCTCCCGCCACAGGTGGAACTGGGTGCGTCCCTTGCCCACCGCGGTGGCCTCGACGCGCAGCCGCTCTCCGGCGTGCTCCATGATGAGCGTGCGGCGCACGCCCGGCGGTCCGGCCTGGGCGCCGTCGGCGAGCCCGCGGAGCTCGGCCGGCAACGTCACGCCCTCGGCGACTCCCGGCCAGAAGGCGCGCAACATGTCCTCGCCGGCCCGGTCGCAGCGCAGCGCTCCATCGACGTCCGCGTGGGCGGATGCCCCCCTGGGCAGGAGCCGTGCATTGGAACGAAGCATGAGAATCGCCCTCCCCCGAACTGCGTGAACTCCCGAGAACCATCGTAATCTACCACCGCGACCCACTTTTGGGAGGGAAGAATCCCCATAAGAGGGGGTATGCGGCGCGATGGGCGAGGGAACCCCGTTGAACGACGACTCCGAAGCCGAGGCGACCGGGACGGAAGGCGGGACCGGGGGCGGGACGGAAGGAATCTCCCCGCGCCTCGTCCTCCTCCTGTCGCTCGCGGCCGCCGCGACGGTGGCGAACCTGTACTACGCCCAGCCGCTGCTCCCGGAGATGGCCCGGTCCCTCGGGGTCACCGCCCAGCAGGTCGGGTGGGTCCCGGTCCTGACGCAGGCGGGGTACGCCGTTGGCCTCCTGCTCTTCATCCCGCTCGGCGACACGGTGGAGCGCCGGCGGCTCATCCTGGCGCTCGTCCTCGCGTCCGCCGCCGCGCTGGCCCTCGCGGCAGTGGCCCCCGGCGTCACGCTCCTCGCCCTGGCCTGCCTCGCGGTGGGCTTCTTCACCGTGGTCCCCCACGTGGCCGTGCCGCTCGCCGCCCACCTCGCGCCCCCCTCGCAGCGCGGCCGCGTCATCGGCCTCATCATGAGCGGCGTCCTGGCCGGCATCCTGCTCGCCCGCGCGGCCTCCGGGCTCGTCGGCGGGGCGCTGGGCTGGCGCACGGTCTACGCGCTCGCCTCGGCCGGGATGGTGCTCGTCGCCCTCGCGCTCCGCCGGCTCCTCCCGCCCTCGCCGCCGGAGCGGCAGGTGCGCTACGTCGAGCTGCTCGCCTCGCTCTGGCCGCTCGTCCGCGACGAGCGGGAGCTGCGCCAGCCCTCGCTCGTGGGCGCCATGGTCTTCGGCTCGTTCAGCGTGTTCTGGACCTCGCTCGCCTTCTACCTGGAGTCGCCGCCGTACCGCCTGGGCGCCGAGGCGGCCGGGCTCTTCGGGCTCATCGGCCTCGCCGGGGCGCTCGCCGCGCCCGTGGTGGGACGCCTCTCCGACCGCCGCGGCCCGCGCTTCGCGACCGGCGTGTCGCTCGGCGTGGCGCTCCTCTCCTGGGGACTCTTCGCCGTGGCCGGCGGCTCGCTCGCCGGGCTCGTCGCCGGCGTGGTCCTGCTCGACGTGGGCATCCAGTCGGCCCACGTCGCCAACCTGGCCCGCGTCCACGCGCTCGACCCGGCAGCCCGCAGCCGCCGGAACACCGTGTACATGGTGTCGTACTTCGCCGGGGGCGCGCTCGGCACCTGGCTCGGCGTGCGCGCCTGGGCGCGCTGGGGGTGGGCCGGGACCTGCGCGGCGGGAGCGGCGTTCCTGGTGCTCGCGCTCCTCGCCTGGGCCGGCCGCGGCCCGGCCGGGGCAGCCGCGGACTCCCCCGGGGCGCCGGCTCCCGTCCCGCCTACCGCAGCTCCACCTCGAACCCCATCCGGCGCGCCGCCTCGATGAGCTCGTCGCTCGGGGCCACCCGGTCCTTCAGCTTGAGCCGGGTCTCGCTGCGCTCCGGGATGACGGCCCGCACCGTCACCGCGCAGGCGCCGGGGTGGCGGGCGAGCAGGGCCCTGAGCTGCGCGGACGTCTCCGGGCGCAGCCGGTCGGCGTCGATGCGCAGCGCCACCTCGGAGGTCTTCTGGCTGCGCACCTGCGCGAGGAGCTCGACGTCGGTGGCGACGATCTCGCAGGTGGGGTGGTCCTCGTCGCGCTGGTTGAGCCGAACCTCGCCGTGGACGAGCAGCGGCTCGTCGGCCTTCACCGCCGCCTCCCAGTCGGCCCAGCCCTTCTGCGCCGGGCGGTTGCCCGACGCCGCGCGCCCACCCCAGCAGATCACCTCGACCGAGCCGGAGAGGTCCTCGAGGGAGAAGAACCCGAAGCGGGTGCCCTTGTCCTTGTTCTGGCGCTCCCGCAGCTCGCGCACGACGCCGACCACCGAGACCTTGTCGCCCTGCCGCTTCTGCTGGACCTGGGCGCAGTTCGTGGAGGCGTAGCGCCGCGCCTCCTTCTCGTAGCCGGCGAGCGGGTGGCCGGTGATGTAGAAGCCGAGCGCCTCCTTCTCGGCGGCGAGCCGGACCCGCTCCGGCCACTCGGCCACCTCCACGTCGCCCACGCGGTCTCCCGGCTGCGGGTACCGCGGCCGGGACTCGGCCACCGGCATGGCGCCGAAGAGGCTCGCCTGCCCGCTCTGGCGGTCGGCGTGGGCCGAGGAGCCGGCGGAGAGCGCGGCGTCGATGCCGGCGGCGAGCTGCCAGCGGGGGACGCCCTCGAAGTCGAAGGCCCCGCTCTTCACCAGCGCCTCGATCACCTTCTTGTTCACCCGGCGCGGGTCGATGCGGCCGCAGAAGTCGAAGAGGCTCCGGAACGGGCCGCCCTCGGCGCGGGCGGCCAGGACGGCCTCGACCGCGGCGTCGCCGACGCCCTTCACCGCGCCGAGCCCGAAGCGGATCCTGCCCCGCGACGGCGCCGCGCCGCCGGCCCC
>JBBIOL010000073.1:0-16695 GCA_037443385.1 Anaeromyxobacteraceae bacterium | reverse complement strand
CGGTATGCAGGCCCGTAGCTCAGTGGTAGAGCACTACCTTGACACGGTAGGGGTCGGCAGTTCAATCCTGCCCGGGCCTACCAGCATGCGCGCTTTTCTCGCCCGACTGGGCCTCGTCGCCCTCACGTTCCTGGCCTCCGGCTGCGGTGCCTCGGAGGTCGTCGCCTCGGCCCCGGTGGTCACGGGTCCGGCGCCGGCGCTCGACGGAACCTGGGACTTCGTCTACCCCCGGGGCGCCGCCGACTGCCCGGGAACGATGACCATCGACGGCGCGACGGGGCAGGGCACCTTCAGCGCCTGCCGCTCGGTGACGGGGTCGGTCGCCGCCACCGGTGACGCCACCCACGAGGTGGTGATCCTGTTCAGCCCGGCCGGGCTCGAGCAGTTCTGGATCCGCGGGGCGCTCACCACGCCCACCCAGGTGGACGGCCTCATCTACGGACCCAGCTGGAACGGCCAGCAGGCCTTCGTCGCCCACCACCGGTAGCGTCGCGCGGGGCCTTCTAGGTCCCCGCCGCCGTGCGCTCGCCGTCGGGCAGGACGCCCTCCACGGCCAGGAACCGCCGCGCCCCGTCGACGAATCGCTCCAGCTTCCGCGACACCGTCCGCCGCGAGATCCCGAGCGCGCCGGCGACCTCGTCGTGGTTCATGCCGTCCACGAACACGCCCACCGCGACCGCCTGGGTCTCGGCGTCGAACCGGGAGAGCACCGAGCGCGCCAGTTCCCAGTCCAGGTAGGCGTCGGTCCGCGTGCCCGGATCGGCCGGCATGAGGAAATCGTCGTCCTCGTCGGTGGACTCGCCGCCGTGGCGTCGGGAGTCGCGGAGCACGTTCAGGCAGTGGTTGGTCGCGACGCGGTAGATCCACGGGAGCACCGTCTCCCGGTCCTGCAGCCGGGCGATGCTCGCGAGGAGCTTCACGAAGACCTCCTGCGTGGCGTCCTGGGCGGCCGCGCGATCCGAGAGGAGGCGGAGGCACCTCCGGTACACGACCGGGCCGAACTCCCGGTAGAGGGCCACCACCTGGTCTCTCTGGCTCTCGCTGGTCTGCCGCTCCGCCATCTGGGCCCCCGCAGGTCCGAGACTGCGCCTTCCATCGACCGGATTGCACTGGAAACAAAATCGATGCATCCCGTCGAGATTGATTTGTTCTCATGTATGTTGTTTTGTTTAGCCGATGCACGTACCTTCACCGAGGGACGGCTAGATAAATAAATACTTAAAATCACGACGGTAAACGGCACCCGGCCCATGTCCCGTGGCACCCGGGCACGGTCTGGGGGGTGAAGGGGCTGGTGGCCCCGGATCGGCCGCGGGCCCTCGTGTTCCCGAACGGGAACCAGGAGGTAGAACATGGTGCCAGTCCGTTCCGCGTGGAAGGTGATGACCGTGCTCGTGGCGTCCGCCCTGCTCGCCCCGGCGGCCCTCGCCGACGAGAAGCTCCTCTCCTTCGAGTCGATGACGGGAGTCGTCCGGCCCTACACCGGAGCCGCGAACGCGATCCGGGGCGTGCCCGGCGGCGGGCTTCCCTGGGTCATCCGCAAGGGCAAGGGCGAGGTGAAGGCCGACGGCACGGTCGAGGTGAAGGTGCACGGGCTCGTGCTGGCCGACGACCCGGCGGTCCCGGCCGCCCGGCGCCTCGTGAACCCGATCCCGAACTTTCGCGTGGTGGTGAGCTGCCTCACCGTGGACGCGGCCGGGGCCCCGGTGACGGCGAACGTGACCACGGGTGACTTCCCGGCCACGACCACCGGGAACGCGGACATCGAGGCCGCCCTGGAGCTGCCGAGCCCGTGCATCGCGCCGGTGGTCTTCGTGACGAGCCCGGCCGGCGCCTGGTTCGCCGCGACCGGAGGCTGAGCCGGGTTCCGCCCGGGAACGGGCGGCCTACTGCTGCCACCACCAGCTGGGCTGCTCGGGCTCCACCCGCGGGCGGGGAGGGCGGATGCGCGGGCCCGCCCCGCTCGCGACCGGCCGCCGCGGGATCTCCGCGCGCAACCGCTTGAGCCGCTCCGCGAGCCGCGCCCTGGCTTCCAGCTCCCTCTCCCTCAGGTCCTTCATGGCTCTCCTCCACGCAGACAGGAGAGCACGGGGGCCTGACATTCCGTTCAGTGCTGGGCCGCGTCGAATCCGCACCGGCGCGCCGTGGACCGCCTAGGATGGACCCGTGGAGCACGCACGCGCCCCCGCGATGGGATTCGCACTCCTCGTCGTCGCGTCGACGATGGCCGCCGGGCCCGGCCGCGCCGCCGACGGGATGAGCTGTCCGGGAGGCGTGATCTCCGTCGGCGACTCCCGCCTCGATCTCCTCGGGAAGTGCGGCCCTCCCACGCTGGTGGAGTCCCGCCCGGCCCAGGTGACCGAGTGGGTGGGCGATCGCCTCCAGGGCGCCTGGCGCACCGTCACCATCACCCGGGAGACCTGGACCTACGACCTGGGCAGCTCGCGCCTCGTCCAGTACGCCCGGCTGGAGGGCGGCCGGGTGGTGGACGTGCGCACCGGCGGCTACGGCCGCGGCGCGGTCGAGCGTCCGCGCGGCAACGCCATCCCCCGCGCCCCGTGCGAGCCCGCCGCGATCCGCGCCGGGGACAGCACCTACGAGCTGCTCGCGGCCTGCGGCGAGCCGGTGTTCCGGGACGTGCGGGAGGAGCAGGTCTCGGTCGCCGAGCAGGAGGGCGGGGTGGTGGCCGGCGCCTCCACGGTGATCGTCGTCGAGACCTGGACCTACGACTTCGGCCCGCGCGCGCTGGTGCGCCACGTGCGGGTCCGCGACGGCCGGGTCGCCGGGGTCCGCACCGGGGGCTACGGTTACTCGGAGTGAATGGCGGGCGGGGTTGCGACCCCCCGGGGCGCGTGCTACCACACCTCGCCATGTCCGACACCGTCCACGTCACGCTCCCCGATGGCTCCCGCAAGGAGGCCGCGCGCGGGACCCGCGTGGTCGACTTCGTCCGCGAGCAGATCGGCGCGGGCCTCGCCAAGGCCGCCTACCTCGCCCGCCTCGACGGCGAGCCGGTGGACCTCTCCCGCGCCATCGACCGCGACGCGCGCCTGGAGGTGGTCACCACCCGCAGCCCGGAGGCCCTCGAGGTGGCGCGCCACGACGCCGCCCACGTGATGGCGAGCGTGGTGCAGCGCCTCTACCCGGGCACCCAGGTCACCATCGGCCCGTCCATCGAGGAGGGCTTCTACTACGACTTCGCCCGCGAGACGCCCTTCACGCCCGAGGACCTGGAGCGGATCGAGAAGGCGACGAACGAGGCCATCGCCGCCGACCAGCCCTTCCTGCGCGAGGAGGTCTCCATGCCCGAGGCCCTGGCGCTCTTCGAGCGCATGGGGGAGGGCTACAAGGTCGAGATCGTGAAGGACATCGCCGCCAAGGGGGCGCGGACGCTCACCCTCTACCGGCACGGCGACTGGGTCGACTTCTGCCTCGGGCCGCACGGCCCCTCCACCGGGCGCATCGGCGTGGTGAAGCTCCTCTCGGTGGCCGGAGCCTACTGGCGCGGGGATCCGAAGAACCCCATGCTCCAGCGCATCTACGGGACCTCCTTCTTCACGCGCAAGGAGCTCGACGCGTGGGTGACGCGGATGGAGGAGGCGCGCAAGCGCGACCACCGCAAGCTGGGGCCGGCGCTGGGCCTCTTCACCTTCCACCCCTACGCCCCCGGCGCCGCCTTCTGGCTGCAGAACGGCACCACCCTCTACCACCTGCTCGGGGACGCCATGCGGCGGCTCACCCGCAAGAACGGCTACGTCGAGGTGAAGACGCCGCTGCTCTTCAACAAGCGGCTCTGGGAGACCTCCGGCCACTGGGGCAAGTACCGCGAGAACATGTTCCTCGTGGTGGACAGCGAGACCGACGAGAAGCTGCCGCTCGAGGACCGCTGCACCCAGTCGCTCAAGCCCATGAACTGCCCGTCGCACCACCTGCTCTACGCCATGGCGAAGCGGAGCTACCGCGAGCTCCCCATCCGCTACCACACCCAGGACGTGCTGCACCGCAACGAGGCCTCGGGGACGCTCTCCGGGCTCACCCGGGTGCGGCAGTTCCAGCAGGACGACGCGCACATCTACCTGGCCGAGTCGCAGATCGTGGACGAGGTGCGCAGCCTGGTCCGCCAGATCGACGTCGTCTACCGGGCCATGGGGCTCGAGTACACGGCCAAGTTCTCCACCCGTCCCGCCGTGAAGCTCGGCGAGGACGCCACCTGGGACCGGGCCGAGGCCGCGCTCAAGGGGGCGCTCGAGGCGGTGGGTTTGCCCTTCGAGGTCAAGCCGGGGGAGGGGGCCTTCTACGGCCCCAAGATCGACTTCGACGTCACCGACTCCATCGGGCGCAAGTGGCAGCTCGCCACCATCCAGCTCGACTACCTCGCGCCGGAGCGCTTCGACCTCACCTACGTGGGCGACGACAACGCCGAGCACCGGCCGGTGGTCATCCACCGCGCCATCTACGGCTCGTTCGAGCGCTTCCTGGCCATCCTCACCGAGCACTTCGCCGGGGCCTTCCCCACCTGGCTCGCACCGGTCCAGGCCCGGGTGGTCACCGTCTCCGACCGGTTCAACGCCTGGGCCGCCGAGGTGGCCGCGCGGCTCGAGGCGGAGGGGTTCCGGGTGGAGCTCGACCACACGAGCGAGAAGCTCGGCGCCAAGATCCGCGAGGCCCAGCTGCAGAAGATCCCCTTCACGGTGGTGGTCGGCGAGAAGGAGGTCGAGACCCGCGGCGTCTCGCCCCGGCGGCGCGGTGGCGAGGATCTCCGGACCATGCCGCTCGACGCCTTCGTGGAGCTCCTCCGCAGCGAGGCGGCGGCGCCATACTGACCGGCGCCGTTGACACGCCCCCCCAGGACCCGTATCCTGATCCTTCCGTGTCTTTCGTACGCAGCGAGCATCGACTTCTTCGCCCGGCGGGAGTGGACTCCCGGCGAGGCTGAACGCTGCGCCGAGATCCCTCCCGCCTGAACGGCCGGGGGGATCGATCTCGATGGCGAGCTCGCTCCTCCGGCCCCGAACCGGAGCCTGAGAAACCGCCATGTCGAACGAGACCCAGAAGCCCGCCACGCCTCCCGGCCCGTCCAGCGATCGCGTCGTCATCTTCGACACCACGCTCCGCGACGGCGAGCAGAGCCCCGGCTTCTCCATGAACCTCGGGCAGAAGCTGCGGGTGGCCCGCGCCCTCCAGGAGCTCGGCGTGGACGTCATCGAGGCTGGCTTCGCCGCGGCCAGCCCGGGCGACCTGGAGGCCATCCAGGGCGTCTCCCGCAGCGTCCAGGGGCCGATCATCTGCAGCCTCTCCCGGTGCACGCGCGGCGACATCGAGGCCTCCTGGAAGGCGCTCCAGGACGCGCCGCGCAAACGCTGCCACGTCTTCCTGGCCACGAGCCCCATCCACCGCGACTTCAAGCTCAAGATGGCCAAGGAGGAGATCGTCCGCCGGGCCGTCGAGGGCGTGAAGATGGCCCGCGAGCGCTTCGACGACGTCGAGTTCTCCACCGAGGACGCGGCCCGCACCGAGCTCGAGTTCCTGGCCCAGGTGGTCGAGGCCGCCATCGAGGCGGGCGCCACCACGCTCAACATCCCCGACACGGTGGGCTACGCGCTTCCCTCCACCTACGCCGAGACCCTCTCCTACCTCCGGAAGAACGTGCGCGGCATCGACCGGGTGGTGATGTCGGTCCACTGCCACAACGACCTGGGCCTGGCGGTGGCCAACAGCCTGGCCGGCGTGCAGGTGGGCGCGCGGCAGGTGGAGTGCACGCTGAACGGGATCGGCGAGCGGGCCGGCAACGCCTCCCTGGAGGAGGTGGTGATGGCGCTCAAGACCCGCGGCGACGTCTTCGGGGTCCGGACCGGGGTCCACACCGAGAAGCTCTATCCCGCCTCCAAGATGGTCCAGCAGGTCACCGGCAACCCGGTGCAGCGCAACAAGGCCATCGTCGGCCAGAACGCCTTCGCGCACGAGGCCGGCATCCACCAGCACGGCATGCTCACCCACCGCGAGACCTACGAGATCATGCGGCCCGAGGAGGTGGGCTTCACGAAGTCGCAGCTCGTGCTGGGCAAGCACTCCGGGCGCCACGCGCTGAAGGAGCGGCTGGTCGAGCTCGGCTACCGGCTCACCGACGAGCAGCTCGACCGCGTCTTCGCCGACTTCAAGCTGCTCGCCGACAAGAAGAAGGAGATCTACGACGCCGACCTGGAGGCGCTCGTGATCCACGGCCAGCTCCTCAAGGGGCAGGCCCTCTGGGAGATGACCGCGCTCTCCACCACCTCCGGCACCGGGACCCTGCCGGCGGCCTCGATCTCGCTGGTCCGGTCGGGCGGGCAGCGGTTCCAGGACGCCTCCGCCGGCGACGGGCCGGTGGACGCGGTCTTCAAGGCCATCGAGAAGATCACCGGGATCGAGGCCCGCCTGCGCGACTACCGCATCCAGGCGGTGACCGTCGGCGAGGACGCCCAGGGCGAGGTCAGCCTGGAGGTGGAGCACGAGACGGGCGTGTACCGGGGCCGGGCGCTCTCCACCGACGTCATCGAGGGGAGCGCGCGGGCCTTCCTCGACGTGGTGAACCGGATCGCGCTGCGCATCCGTCCCGAGGAGCAGGAGCAGGAGGAGAAGGGCGCGCTGGGCCGGGTGTAGGACTTCGAGAGGGATCATGGCAAAGGAAAAGACGACGGGAGCGAAGGCGGTGGTGAAGGCGCTCGAGGCCGAGGGCGTGGAGTGGGTCTTCGGCGTGCCGGGCGGGGCCATCCTGCCCATCTACGACGCGCTCTTCGACTCGACCCAGGTGAAGCACGTGCTGGTACGCCACGAGCAGACCGGCGCGCACGCCGCGGAGGGCTACGCCCACGCCACCGGCAAGGTCGGCGTGTGCTTCGGGACGTCCGGGCCGGGCGCCACCAACCTGGTCACCGGGATCGCCGACGCCTACATGGACTCGGTGCCCATGGTGGCCATCACCGGCAACGTCTCCTCGGCGCTCATCGGGAGCGACGCGTTCCAGGAGGCCGACATCACCGGCATCACCATGCCCATCACCAAGCACAACTGGCTGGTGACGGACGTGCAGGACCTCCCGCGCATCCTCAAGGAGGCCTTCTACGTGGCCCGCACCGGCCGTCCCGGTCCGGTGCTGGTGGACATCCCCAAGGACGTGCAGAACGCCGAGCTCGAGTTCGAGTACCCGGACCGGGTCGACATACCCGGCTACCATCCCCCGGTCCGGGAGGAGCCCCGCCTGAAGGACGCCGCGGCCCTCATCCGCGCGGCGAGCCGCCCGGTCGTGTACCTGGGCGGGGGCGTCCGCACCTCCAACGCCTACGACGAGGTGCGGCGGTTCGTCGAGCTCGTCGGGGCGCCGGTGGTGACCACCGTGCACGGCAAGGGCGCGCTCCCCGAGACCCATCCGCAGTGCCTGGGCATGTTCGGGATGCACGGGGCCAAGTTCGCGAACTACACCGTCCAGGACTCGGACCTGATCATCGCGCTCGGCGCCCGCTTCGACGACCGCGTCACCGGCAAGCTCTCCACCTTCGCCCCCGAGGCGAAGATCGTCCACCTGGACATCGACCCGGCCGAGATCAGCAAGCTGGTGACGGCCACCGTGCCGCTCGTGGGGGATTTGAAGCTTCTCCTGCCCCAGCTCACCGAGGAGACCCGCAAGGCCTTCGCGGCGTCCGGGCGCGCCGACATCGGGGCCTGGTGGAAGAAGGTCGAGGCCTGGAAGGAGAAGCACCCGCTGCGCTTCGCGCCCCAGGGCGAGGAGCACATCGAGCCCCAGCACGTGATCCAGCGCATCTGGGAGAAGACCCAGGGCAAGGCGCTCGTCACCACCGGCGTGGGCAAGCACCAGATGTTCGCCGCCCAGTACTGGAAGACCATCCAGCCGCGCCAGTTCATCACCTCCGGCGGCCTGGGGACCATGGGCTTCTGCCTGCCCGCCGCCATCGGCGTGCAACTCGGCAGGCCGGACGCGCTCGTGGTGGGCATCGACGGCGACGGCTCGTTCCAGATGACGCTGCAGGACCTGGCCACCGCGGTGGACCTGAAGCTCGACATCAAGATCTTCATCCTGAACAACCTGTTCCTGGGGATGGTCCACCAGTGGCAGGACCTGTTCTACGAGAAGCGGCTGGCCGAGACCCCCCTCAGCGATCTGCCCGACCTCGTGAAGCTGGCGGAGGCCTACCACTGCCTGGGGCTCCGGGCCCGCAAGCCCTCCGAGCTGGAGGAGGTACTCGACCGCGCGCTGGCCCACCGGGGCGGGCCGGTCATCGTGGACATCCGGACCCGGCCCGACGCGCACGTCTATCCCATGGTGCCCGCCGGGGCGCCGCTCAACGACATGATCGACGGGGAGTGAGGGGACCCACATGGAACGCGACGAGAGGCTGCCCTCCGGCAGCACCCACACGGTGAGCCTGCTGGTCGAGAACAAGCCCGGCGTGCTCCACCGCATCGCCGGCCTCTTCTCCCGGCGCGGCTACAACATCGCCAGCCTCACCGTGGGCCCCACCGAGCGCCCCGAGTACTCGCGCATGACCATCGTGGTCCGCCTCGCCTCCAAGACCGTGGAGCAGGTGGTCCGGCAGGTCCAGAAGCTCGTGCCGGTGGTCGAGGTCCGCGAGCTCTCGCCGGTGGACCTCATCGAGCGGGAGCTCCTGCTCGTGAAGATCCGCACGCCGGAGAAGAACCACGCCGAGCTGCGCGCGCTGGCCGAGACCTACGAGGCCAAGATCGTCGACGTCTCCCCGGACGCGCTGGTCATCGAGGCCAGCGGGAACTCGGGCAAGCTCGACGCGCTGGAGGACCGGCTCGCCCACTACGGCATCCAGGAGCTCTGCCGCTCGGGACGCATCGCGCTCGAGCGCGGATTCAAGACCCTCGCACCACCCAACCTCAAGTGACGGAAGGCGGAACGATCGACATGGCGACCATCTACTACGACAAGGACGCGAAGCCCGAGGTGCTGAAGAGCCGGAAGGTGGCGGTCATCGGCTACGGCAGCCAGGGGCACGCCCACGCGCTCAACCTGAAGGACTCCGGCGTGGACGTGCGGGTGGGGCTCCACGCCGGGAGCAAGTCGCGCCAGAAGGCCGAGGGCGCCGGGCTGCGGGTCACCAGCGTCGCCGACGCGGCGCGGGAGGCCGACGTCATCATGGTGCTCCTCCCCGACCAGACCCAGAAGAAGGTCTACGAGGAGGAGATCCGGCCGCACCTCACCGCGGGCAAGGCCCTCCTCTTCGCCCACGGCTTCAACGTCCACTTCGGGCAGATCGTCCCGCCGAAGGACGTGGACGTGCTGCTCGTCGCGCCCAAGGGCCCCGGGCACCTCGTGCGCCGCCAGTTCCAGGACGGGCGCGGCATCCCGTGCCTGATCGCCGTCCACCAGGACGCGACCGGCAACGCGAAGGACATCGGCCTGGCCTACGCCCGGGCGGTGGGCGGCGGGCGCGCCGGCGTGCTCGAGACCACCTTCAAGGAGGAGACCGAGACCGATCTCTTCGGGGAGCAGGCGGTGCTCTGCGGCGGAGCGGCGGCGCTCGTGAAGACCGGGTTCGAGGTGCTGGTCGAGGCCGGATACCAGCCCGAGAGCGCCTACTTCGAGTGCCTCCACGAGCTGAAGCTCATCGTCGACCTCATGTACGAGGGCGGGCTCGCCTGGATGCGCCACTCCATCAGCGACACGGCCGAGTACGGCGACTACAGCCGGGGCCCGCGGGTGGTGAACGCGCAGACCAAGGACGAAATGCGCAAGATTCTCAAGGAGATCCAGAGCGGGGCCTTCGCGCGCGAGTTCATCGGCGAGCTCGGCTCGGGCGGCGCGAGGTTCGAGGCCTACCGGGAGGCCGAGAAGGCGCATCCCATCGAGGCGGTCGGCAAGGAGCTGCGCGGGATGATGAGCTGGATCCGGGACGCCCGAAAGGACTCGTCCGACCCGACTGCGCGTTGACATCGCGCCGAAAATCCTTATCATCACGCGGCTTTTTTCCCGACCCCCCCGGGGGCTCACAGGAGACCGCCCATCAACGGAAAAGACCAAAGAGGAGCGACGAGCCGCGACGCGCGCACCAACCGGCGCATCAAGGCCCGCGAGGTCCGCTGCATCGGACCCAACGGCGAGCAGCTCGGCATCCTCTCGATCGAGCAGGCGCTGCGCATGGCCCAGGAGAACGGGTTCGACCTCGTGGAGGTCAGCCCGCTCGCCAAGCCGCCCGTCTGCAAGATCATGGATTACGGGAAGTTCAAGTACACCGAGAAGAAGAAGCAGAGCGAGGCCAAGAAGAACCAGGTCGTGGTGCAGCTCAAGGAGGTGAAGTTCCGCCCCCGCACCGAGGAGCACGACTACGAGACGAAGATCCGGAAGATCCGGGAGTTCCTCGAGGAGTCGAACAAGGCCCGCGTCACCGTGATGTTCCGCGGGCGCGAGCTGTCGCACCGCGAACTCGGCACCAAGGTCCTGGAACGCATCGTGGCGGACCTGAAGGAGGTCGCGGTCATCGAGGCCTCGGCCCGCATGGAAGGCCGCCAGATGTTCATGATCCTCGCGCCCAACCCGCGCATGCTGCAGTCGCAGCGCGACAAGGCCAAGGCGGCCGCCGCCGCCGCGGCCACCACGGCCCCGACGGCCGCGCCCACCCCGGCGGCGCCCGCTGCGACCCCGGAAGAGGGCTCCAAGGACTAAGCACGGCGGCGCCCGCTGGCGCCGCGAGACGGGAGACGGAAGAAGATGCCGAAGCTGAAGACCAAGAGCGCCGCCAAGAAGCGCTTCCAGGTGAAGAAGAGCGGTGCGGTGAAGTTCCGCCGGGCCGGCGTCCGCCACCTGGCCACGTTCGGGAAGACCCCGAAGCAGAAGCGTGGCCTGCGCGGGACAAGCCACCTGTCGGAAAGCGATGCGAAGAAGGTGAAGGAGAACTTCCCGTACGCCCGCTAGGGCGGACGGGAACACGAACGCCCAAGCGGGGCTCACGAAGCGCACGGGAGGAGGTCCTCCCGGCCCCCCGCCGGCACCGGAGGAGTGAAGCATGCGCGTCAAGAAGGGTGTGAAGGCTCGCCGTCGTCGCAACCGCGTCCTCAAGCTCGCGAAGGGCTTCCGGGGACGCCGCAAGAACGCGTACCGCCGCGCCAACCAGGCGGTCGAGCGCGCGCTGAACTACAGCACGCGGGACCGCCGTCGCCGTCGCCGCGAGTTCCGCTCGCTCTGGATCGTCCGCATCAACGCGGCGGCCCGGCTGAACGGCACCACCTACTCGCGGCTCGTCGGCGCGATGCACAGGACCGGCGTGGTGCTCGACCGCAAGGTGCTCGCCGAGATCGCGCTCGCGCTCCCGGCCGACTTCGCCGCCGTCGTCCGCGCGGCCCAGGCCTAGACCGGGGGCACCGTGGACCTGGTCCGCGACCTCACGGCCCTGGCGGAAGGGGCCCGGACGGCGATCGCCCAGGCGACCGACGAACGGGCGCTCGAGGACCTGCGCGTCCGCTACCTGGGCAAGAAGGGCGAGATCTCGGCGGTGCTCCGCGGCATGGGGCAGCTCGCCGCCGAGGAGCGGCCGCGCGTGGGCGAGGTGGCGAACCGCGTCCGCGACGAGGTCGAGTCGCTCCTCTCCCGGGCCCGCCAGCGCATCGACGACGAGCGGCTCGAGCGCGAGCTGCAGGGCTCCCGCGTCGACGTCACGCTCCCGGGGCGGCGGCTCCTGCCGCGGGGGCACCGCCACCCGGTCACCCGCACCACCGAGGAGATCGTGGCCATCTTCTCGCGCCTCGGCTACGAGGAGGCGAGCGGGCCGGAGATCGAGCTCGACTGGTACAACTTCGAGGCGCTCAACATCCCGGCCGATCACCCCGCCCGGGACATGCAGGACACCTTCTACGTGGACGAGGTCGCGCTCGGGCGCGACGCCGGCGGCGGGTCGGTCCTGCTGCGCACCCACACCTCGCCCATCCAGATCCGCGCCATGAAGCGCGCCGGCGCGCCGCCGGTGCGCGTGGTGGCTCCCGGGCGCGTCTACCGCAGCGACTACGACCAGACCCACACGCCCATGTTCCACCAGGTGGAGGGCATCTGCGTGGGCCCGGGGATCACCTTCGCCGACCTGAAGGGCACGCTGGCGGCCTTCGCGCGGGCCTTCTTCGGGGCCTCCACCCGCACCCGCGTGCGCCCCAGCTACTTCCCGTTCGTCGAGCCCGGCGCCGAGGTGGACGTCTCCTGCTCCATCTGCGGCGGCGCGGGCCGGCGCGGCGACGCGCGCTGCGGGACATGCAAGGGCACCGGCTGGCTCGAGGTGCTCGGCTGCGGCATGGTGCACCCGAAGGTGCTCGAGAACGTGGGCTTCGACCCCGGCGCGGTCACCGGCTTCGCCTTCGGCATGGGCGTGGAGCGGATGGCCATGCTGAAGCACGGCATCGCCGACCTGCGCCTGTTCTTCGAGAACGACCTCCGCTTCCTCGAGCAGTTCTGACCCGCCCATGCGCATCTCGCTCGCCTGGCTCTCCGCGTACGTCCCGCTCCCGCCGGTGGAGGAGCTGGCCCGGCGCCTCACCTTCGTCGGCCTCGAGGTCGAGGCGGTCGAGCGGGTGGGGGCCTCCCTCGACGGCGTGGTGGCGGCGCGCATCCTCTCGTCGACGCGCCACCCCGCCGCGGACAAGCTCTCGGTCTGCCAGGTGGACGTCGGCGGCGACCCCGTCCAGGTCGTCTGCGGGGCCACCAACTGGAAGGTGGGCGACGTGGTCCCGCTGGCCACGCCCGGCACGCGCATGCCGGCGGGCCACCGCATCGACCGGGCCAGCCTGCGCGGCGTGGACTCGCAGGGCATGCTCTGCTCGGCGAAGGAGCTGGCGCTCTCCGAGGACGGCGCGGGGCTGCTCCTCCTCCCCGGCGACGCGGTGCCGGGGACGCCGGTGGCGCGCGTGCTCGGCATCGAGGACGTGGTCCTCGAGGTCAACGTCACCCCCAACCGCGCCGACGCGCTCTCCCACCTGGGCGTGGCCCGCGAGGTGGCCGCGGTCACCGGGACGGCCGTCTCCTACCCGGAGCCCGGGCTCCGCCAGCAGCAGCCCGCCGCATCGGCCTCGCTCCGCGTGCGCATCGAGGCGCCCGACCGCTGCCCGCGCTACGCGGCCCGGGTCATCGAGGGCGTCCGCATCGGTCCGTCGCCGGCCTGGCTGGCCCGGCGGCTCGAGGCCTGCGGAGTCCGATCCATCTCCAACGTGGTGGACGCCACCAACTTCGTGCTGCTCGAGCGCGGCCAGCCGCTCCACGCCTTCGACCTCGACAAGGTCCATGGCGCCGAGATCGTGGTGCGCATGGCCCGCGCGGGCGAGCGCATGACCACGCTCGACGGCGTGGAGCGCACGCTGTCGCCCGACGACCTGGTCATCGCCGACCACGACCGGGCCTCGGCGCTGGCCGGCGTGATGGGCGGGGGCGACTCGGAGATCTCGGACGGGACCACCCGCGTCCTCCTCGAGTCGGCCTGGTTCGAGCCCACCGGGGTGCGCCGCACCGCGAGGCGCCACGGGCTGCGCACCGAGGCCTCGCACCGGTTCGAGCGCGGGGTCGACCCGGAGGGCGTGATCCCGGCGCTCGACCGCTGCGCCGCCCTCATCGCCGAGCTCTCCGGGGGGACCGTCCGGCGCGGCGCCGTCGACGTCCACCCCCGCCGGCGCAAGCCGGTCGACGTGATCCTTCCCTGGGCCCGGCCCGCCGCGCTGCTGGGGGCGCCGGTCTCGCGCCGGGAGGCCCGGGAGGCGCTGCTCGCGCTCGGGTTCGAGCTGCGGGCCACGGGCGCGAAGAACGGGAAGTTCCGGGTTCCCAGCTGGCGCCTCGACGTCACCCGCGAGGAGGACCTCATCGAGGAGATCGTCCGGCTGCGCGGGTACGACGCCATCCCCGAGACGCTCCCGGCCATCGCCTCCGACACGCCGGCCCCTCCCCGGGACGCGCTCGTCGTCGAGCGGATCCGCCAGGCGCTGGAGGCGGCCGGGTTCTCCGAGGCGGTGAACTTCAGCTTCGTGGCGCCCGGCGACCTGGCCCCGCTCACCCGCGACGGCTCCGGCGGCGGCGTCCCCCTCCGGAACCCCATCAGCGCCGACCTGGCGGTGATGCGCTCGAGCCTCGTTCCCTCGCTGCTGAAGGGGCTCGCCTACAACCGGCGGCAGCGGGTCGAGGACCTGCGCCTCTACGAGATCGCCTCCACCTACGAGCGGCGCGGACCCGGCGGGACCGACGACGCGCCCGCGCTCGAGGAGCGCCGGGTCGCCGGGGTGGCCAGCGGAAGGCGCCACCCGGTGGGCTGGGCCTCGGGAGGAGAGCCGCTCGACTTCCACGACCTGAAGGGTGCGCTCGAGGGGCTCGTCGAGGCGCTCGCCCTCCCGGGCGTGCGCTTCGCCGCCGGCGGTCCGGGCTGGCTGCACCCGCGGTCGGCCTGCACGCTCTCCGCCACCGGCGAGGGCGGGGCCGAGGTGGTCCTGGGCGTGGCCGGCGAGATCCACCCGAGGGTGGCCGCGGCCTTCGACCTCCCCCGCGGCGTCTTCGCGTTCGACCTCTCCTTCGCGGCGCTCTCGGGTGCCGCCCGGACGGTTCGCGAGCACGCCGACGTCCCGCGCTTCCCGGCGGTGCTGCGCGACCTGGCCGTGGTGGTGGGGAACGAGGTCGAGTCGAGCGCGGTGCTGGCCGGCGTCCGCGCCGAGCCGCTCGTCGAGGACGTGACCCTCTTCGACGTCTACCGCGGCGCCCCCATCCCCGAGGGCAAGAAGAACCTGGCCATGGCCATCCGCTACCGTGCGCCGGACCGGACGCTGACCGACGCCGAGGCCGACCAGGCCCACGGCCGGATCGTGGCGCGGCTCCGCGCCGAGCTCGCCGCCGACCTGCGCGGGTAGTCCGGGGCGGGGCGCACGCTCCGTTTGACAGTCCCCGCCGAATCAGCTAACGACTACGGGGACTTGGGCGCCGGTGCGCCGTCGAGGGCGAGGTGAGCGTGACGAAGGCCGACATCATCGAGAGCGTCTACGAGAAGGTGGGCTTCTCCAAGAAGGAGGCGGCCGACGTGGTCGAGATGGTGTTCGACACCATCAAGGAGACCCTCGAGCGCGGGGAGAAGATCAAGATCAGCGGCTTCGGCAACTTCATCGTCCGCGAGAAGAAGTCGCGGGTGGGCCGCAATCCCCAGACCGGCGAGGAGATCGAGATCTCCGCGCGCCGCGTGCTCACCTTCCGTCCCAGCCAGGTGCTGAAGAACGCGCTCAACGGTCCGGACGAGGCCGGGCCGGGACCGGGCACGCCGCCCGCGGCGTGACGCGGCGCCGGCAGGCCGGGAACGGCCGGCGTCAGCGCTCGTCCCGCTCGCCCAGGATCCGGTACAGCGTCTTCCGGTCGATGCCGAGGATCTCGGCGGCCCGGGTCTTGTTCCCGCCGGTCTCCTCCAGCACCTGCGAGGCGTAGCGCCGCTCCAGCACCTCGAGCGTGGGGCGGTCGGACACGTCGGGCAGACGTGCCGGCTCCGGCGCCGGCCGCGTCGCCCGGATCGAATCCGGCAGGTCCTCGGGGAGGACCACGCCGGAGGGGTTGAGCGCGAGCGCGCGGGCGATCACGTTCTCGAGCTCGCGGACGTTGCCGGGCCAGTCGTGCGCGACGAGCACCTCCCGCGCGGCGGCGGAGATGGCCGAACCCTCGGCCCGGCCGTGCTTCTGGGCGAAGTGCTCGGCGAGAAGCGGGATGTCCTCCCGGCGCTCCCGCAGGGGCGGGATCCGGATGCTCACCACGTGCAGCCGGTAGTAGAGGTCGGCGCGGAAGGTGCCGGCCTTCACCGCCGCCTCCATGTCCCGGTTGGTGGCGGCGACCACCCGCACGTCGACGGCGATGGGCTCGTTCGCGCCGACGCGGCGGATGGTCCCCTCCTGGAGGGCGCGCAGCAGGCGGGCCTGCAGGTTGGGACCGATGTCGCCGATCTCGTCGAGGAACAGCGTGCCGTGGTGCGCCTCCTCGAAGAGGCCGCGGCGCGCCACCTGGGCCCCGGTGAAGGCGCCCCGCGCGTGGCCGAAGAGCTCGCTCTCCAGCACGCCCTCGGCGATGGCGCCGCAGTCCACCGCCACGAACGGGCCGCCCGACCGCGGGGAGGCGGTGTGGATGGCGCGGGCCACGAGCTCCTTGCCGGTCCCGCTCTCCCCCTGGATGAGCACCGTGGCGTCGGTCGAGGCCACCCGCGCCGCGGTCTTGTAGACCTGCAGCATGGCCTCGCTGCGGCCGACCACGTTCTCGAGCCGGTACCGGTCGCGCAGGCCGCGGCGCAGGGCCCGGTTCTCGACGGCCAGCTCCCGGTGCTGCAGCGCGCGCGCGACCACGATCTGGATGGCGTCGACGTCGTAGGGCTTGGAGAGGTAGTCGGCGGCGCCGCGCCGGATGGCCTCCACCGCGCCGTCGATGTTGCCGAAGGCCGTGACCAGGATCACCGGCGTGTCGGGGGCTCGCGCCTTGAACGCGTCGATGACCTGCAGCCCGTCCATCTCGGCCATGCGGATGTCGGAGACCACGAGGTCGGGCGGGTCCCCGGCGTCGAGGGCCAGGACCGCCTCGCGCCCGTCTGCGGCGGTCGAGACCTGGTGCCCGGCGCCGGAGAGGATCCGGGCCAGGAGCTCCCGGCTCGACTCGTCGTCGTCCACGACCAGGATGCGTGCGGGTTCCATGGTCGGCTCCTA
>JBBIOL010000072.1:0-17287 GCA_037443385.1 Anaeromyxobacteraceae bacterium | reverse complement strand
CTACATGATCTGAATTGCTGAGCTTTCTTCGCCGGATCGTGGGGATACCCCAGGCGCCCTGCAGAGCACCCTGCAGTTCTCCACCGTGGAGGGTCCGCCCCTGCCGCGCGGCACCACGTGGTCGATCTCGGTCCGGACCTCCGAGCCGCAGACCTCGCCGTTCGCGAGCCTCCACTGGCACTTCCCCTCGTCCCGCTTCCGCACCTCCCGCTTCACCCGGGGCGGCACGCAGGACTTCCGTCTCGACTGCTTCTCGAGGAGGGCCTCCAGCGCCAGCCGGAGGATCTGGTCGTCGGTGGCCCCCGGATTCCGGTGGGACTCCCCCGCCCTGGCCCTCTCCAGCAGCGCCAGGAACTCCCGGGACACCGTGATGTGGATCCGGCTCGCCCTCGCCGAGAGAGGGTCCAGCGTCGTCCGGCGACGACGAGGGTCGGCCACCCGGAACCCAGGGGAGCCCGCCTGCCCGGCCATACCTCCTCCGGGGTGGGTCCGGTCCAGTTCAACCGGTTGGACGGCACCGGAAGACTCGACCGGGGTCGCCTCGGGTGGGGTCACGCCCCGGCCGTCCGGGTCCGTGGAGGTCCGCGCCCCGGTCACCACGGTCCTCGTCGGGACCTTCTCCGCCGGCAGCAGCTCGACCACGACCTGCCGCGCCTCCTGCTTCGAGCAGTGGAAGAACCGGGGCAGGACGTCCACCCGGTTCACCTCGGTCATCACCTTCGAGAGCTCGACCGCGCTCCAGAGGCAGAGCCGTCCGTCCCGCAGCGGCTGCACCACCTCCGGGAACCTCCGCAGGAGCCGCGCCGCGACCTGCCGGTAGTAGGCCGATCCACGCGAGAGACCGACCTCCCGCGTGAGGAAGTCGAACAGGGAGGCGAAGCCGAGCTGCCGGTAGACGTGGTGGGAATCGAACTCGGCGAGGGCGACGAGGAGGTCTGTGAGCGCGCCGCGCTCCCGGGAGGCGAGGGTCTTGATGCGGGAGGTCCATTCGCGTGTCGTCATGACGCCGCGTCATGCGAATTCCGCGCCTCTCCGGCATGACGGCCCGGCATGGGCCGGGCCCCGGCCCCCGCCGGCTGCGAAGTCCGCGAAACGGACCCCCGTTCGCGCTAGATCGGAGACGTGCTCCCCGGCTTTCACCCGCTGGTCTCGCGCTGGTTCGAGTCCCGCTTCGGCACGCCCACCGAACCGCAGGCGGCCGGGTGGCCGGAGATCCTGTCCGGGCGGGACGTGCTCGTGTCGGCTCCCACCGGGTCGGGCAAGACCTTCGCCGCCTTCCTCTCCGGGCTCGACGCGCTCTTCCGGGAGGGGCTGGCGGGCGAGCTGCCCGACGAGACGCGCATCCTCTACGTGTCGCCGCTGAAGGCGCTCGGAAACGACATCGAGAAGAACCTGCGGGAGCCGCTCGCCGCGCTTCGCGAGGCCGCGCGGGAGGCCGGCCTGCGCCCGCCCGCAATCCGCGCCGCCGTGCGAACCGGCGACACGCCCTCCTCCCGGCGCCAGGCCATGCTGCGGCGCCCGCCGCACGTGCTCGTGACCACGCCCGAGTCGCTCTACCTGCTCCTCACCAGCGAGGGCGGGCGCCGGCTCCTCGCCCCGGTCCGCAAGGTCATCGTCGACGAGATCCACGCGGTGGCCCGCGACAAGCGGGGCAGCCACCTGGCCCTGTCGCTGGAGCGTCTGGAGGCGCTCTGCAGGCGGCGCCCGCAGCGCATCGGCCTCTCCGCCACCGTGACCCCGGTGGAGGAGGTGGCCCGCTTCCTGGTGGGCTCCGGGCGCGTCCACCGGGGCACGGCCGACTGCGCCGTGGTCGAGGTCGGGCGCGGGCGGGCCCTCGACCTCCGCGTCGAGATCCCGCGCGACGAGCTCTCGTCGGTGGCCTCGAAGGAGCAGTGGGCCGAGACCTACGACCGGATCGCCGCCATCGCCGGGGAGGCCCGGACCACGCTCGTCTTCGTGAACACGCGCAAGCTCGCCGAGCGGGCCGCCCAGGCCCTCTCGGAGCGGCTCGGCCCGGACGTCGTGGCCGCCCACCACGGCAGCCTCTCGCGCACCCGCAGGCTCGACGCCGAGGAGCGGCTCAAGGCCGGATCCCTGCGGGTGGTGGTGGCCACCGCGTCGCTCGAGCTCGGCATCGACGTGGGTACGATCGACGTCGTCGCCCAGCTGGGAAGCCCGGGCGCGCTGCACGTGGCGCTGCAGCGGGCCGGGCGCTCCGGTCACTGGCGCGGCGCCACCCCGCGGGCGCACTTCTTCCCCATGAGCCGGGACGAGCTCTTGGAGTGCGCGGCGCTGGTGCGGGGACTGCGCGCCGGGAGGCTCGAGCCGGTCGCGCCCCTCCCCTGGCCGCGCGACGTGCTGGCCCAGCAGATCGTCGCCGAGGCGTCCTGCCGCCCGCTCCCGGAGGACGAGCTCCACGCGCTCTGCCGCCGCGCCTGGCCGTACCGTGACCTGCCCCGCGCCGAGCTCGACGCCATCGTCTCCATGCTCTCGGAGGGGATCGCCACCCGTCGCGGCCGCTCCGGGGCGCTCTTGCACCGCGACGGCGTCCACCGGGTCCTGCGGGGGCGTCGCGGGGCCCGCATCGCGGCCCTCACCGGCGGGGGCGCCATCCCCGACAACGCCCAGTACCGGGTGGTGGCCGAGCCGGAAGGGGCCGTGGTCGGGCAGCTCGACGAGGACTTCGCCATCGAGAGCATGGCCGGCGACGTGTTCCTGCTCGGGAACACGGCCTGGCGCATCCGCCGGATCGAGCCGGGCGTGGTCCGGGTGGAGGACGCCGGGGGGGCCGCGCCGGGCATTCCCTTCTGGAACGGGGAGGCGCCCGGGCGCAGCCCCACCCTCTCGGCCGAGGTCTCGCGGCTGCGCGCGGACCTCGAGCCGCGCCTCGACGACCGGGAGCGGGCGGTGTCGTGGCTCGCCGCGGAGGGAGCCCTGCCGGAGGCCGGCGCCCGCCAGGCGGTCGACTACCTCTCGGCCGGGCGCCGCGTGCTCTCCGTCCTCCCCACCCAGGAGACGCTCGTCGCCGAGCGGTTCTTCGACGAGGCGGGCGGGATGCAGCTCGTGCTCCACGCTCCCTTCGGCGCACGACAGAACCGGGCCCTGGGACTCGCCCTCCGCAAGCGCTTCTGCCGCACCTTCGACTTCGAGCTGCAGGCGGCGGCGAACGACGACGGCGTGCTCCTCTCCCTGGGGCCGCAGCACTCCTTCCCGCTCGACTCCATCCTCGAGATGCTCTCCGCGGAGCGCGTGGAGGAGGTGCTCACCCAGGCGGCGCTCCAGTCGCCCATGTTCCCCATCCGCTGGCGCTGGGACGCGACGCGGGCCCTGGCGCTCCCTCGCGTGCTGGGGGGACGCCGGGTCCCGCCCCCCATCGCCCGCATGCGGGCGGACGACCTGCTCGCGGCGGTGTTCCCCATGGCGGTGGCCTGCCAGGACAACGCCGACCTGCACGCGGGGCCGGTCGAGCCGCCGGACCACCCGCTCGTCGCCGAGGCGCTGCGCGACTGCCTCGCGGACGCCATGGACGCCGCCGGCCTGGCGCGGCTCCTGCGCCGGATCGAGTCCGGCGAGGTGCGGCTCGTCGCCCGCGACCTGGCCGAGCCCTCGCCCCTCTCCCACGAGATCCTGGGTGCGAAGCCCTGGGCCTTCCTCGACGACGCCCCCCTCGAGGAGCGGCGCGCGCGCGCGGTCGTGCTGCGGCGATCCCTTCCGCCCGCAGAGGCCGCGGGCCTCGGCGCGCTCGACCCCGAGGCCGTGCGCGAGGTGGTGGACGAGGCCCGACCCCACCCGCGCGACGCCGACGAGGCCCACGACCTGCTCCTCGACGTCGGCTTCCTCCCGGTCGCGGAGGCGGCGGCGTGGGGCGGCCTCCTCGACGACCTCCGGGCGTCCGGGCGGACCGCGCGGGCGCGGCTCCCGGGCCGGGAGGTCCACGTCGCCGCGGAGCGGGCCGGGGCGTGGCGGGTGCTGGCCTCGGAACCCGGCCTCAACGCCGGGCCGCTCGAACCGCCGCCGCCGGCGCTCCCCGGCGAGCGGGTGCCCGGGTCCCCCGACGAGGCCGCGGCGCGGGCGCTCCAGGGCTGGCTGGCCCGCCTCGGACCGGTGACGGCGCCGGGCCTGTCGGAGCGGCTCGGCCTCCCGGAGCCGCTCGTCCTGGCCGCGCTCCACCGGCTGGAGTCGCAGGGGGCGGTGCTGCGCGGCTCGTTCCTCCCGGGAGGTGCTCCCGGCGCCGACTGGTGCGACCGGGCGCTCCTCGCCCGCATCCACCGCAGGACGCTCGGACGGCTGCGCCGGGAGATCGAGCCGGTCTCCGGCGCCGATCTCCTGCGCTTCCTGCTCCGCTGGCAGCACGCCGTCCCGGGCGCGCGCCTCCACGGCGCGCGCGGGGTGGCCGAGGTGGTGGGTCAGCTGCAGGGCTTCCACGCCCCGGCCGGCGCCTGGGAGCGGGAGATCCTGCCGGCGCGCGTCGCCGGCTACGAGCCCGGGATGCTCGACGCGCTCTGCCTCGCGGGCGAGGTGGCCTGGGGCAGGCTCGCCGTGGCGGCCGATCCGGAGGCGCCGGCCCGCCGCCGGGCCGCGCCCACCCGGCACGCGCCAGTGACGCTGGCGCTCCGCGCCGACCTGCACTGGCTGCTCGCCGCCGCTCCCCCGGGATCGCCGGCGCTGGGGAGCTCGGCCCGGGCGCTCGTCGACCTCCTGTCCCGGTGCGGCGCCTGCTTCCTCCCCGACCTCGCCGCCATGACCGGACGGCTGCCCGGCGAGGTGGAGGGGGCGCTCTGGGAGCTCGTGTCGGCCGGGCTCGTCACCTGCGACGGCTTCGCCGGCCTGCGGGCGCTGCTCGAGCCTCCGGCGCGCCATCGACCGCGCCGGCCCGGCCAGGGGGGCGGGCGCTGGGCCCTGCTCCACCCGCCGCTCCCGCCCGGCGCCGCCGAGCCTCCCCCGCCGCTCGAGCGAGTGGCACGGAAGCTCCTCGCCCGCTGGGGTGTGGTCCTGCGCGACCTGCTCGCCCGCGAGCCGCTCGCGCCGCCCTGGCGGGAGCTCCTCCCCGTCTACCGGACGCTGGAGGCCCGGGGCGAGATCCGCGGCGGGCGCTTCGTGGCCGGGCTTTCCGGCGAGCAGTTCGCGCTCCCCGAGGCGGTGGAGACGCTCCGGGCGGTGCGTCGCTCGCCGCGCACGGGCGAGCGGGTGGAGCTCTCCGGGGCCGACCCGCTCAACCTCGTGGGCGGCATCCTCCCCGGTGCGCGGGTGGCGGCGACGCTCGCGACGCGGGTGGCCTACCTGGACGGGGTGCCGGTTGCGCCCTACCCGTCCACCACCGACGCCACCGGGCGGTAGCGCCGCGCCAGGACGACGAAGGCCGACGACGCGACCAGCATGAGCGCGGCGAAGAAGAGGAAGTAGGCCGCGCCGTGGAAGCGGTTCCACTGCGACACCACCGCGGCGATGAAGTTCCCCAGCGACGCCGTGAGCAACCAGAAGCTCATCACCGTGCTCTTCATGGTCCTCGGGGCCTGGGTGAACGCGAACTCGAGGCCGGTGACCGAGACCATCACCTCGCCCACGGTGAGGATCAGGATGGGGACGACCTGCCAGAAGACGTGCAGGCGGGAACCGCCGTCGATGACCGCCTGGATGCCGGCCATGACGACGAAGGAGGTCATGGTGAGGAACATGCCCACGCTCATCCGGCCGAGCGGGGTCACCTTCACGCCCAGGCGGACGAGTCCCGGGTAGGCCACGCCCTGCAGGAACGGGATGATGAGGAGGACGAGGAAGGGGTTCACCGCGTTCATCTGCGACTCGGCGAGCCGGAAGCCGCCCAGCCGGAGTCCCAGGATCTCGACGGCCCCCACGTCGAGGTTCATCTGCTTCGCCTGCAGGATGAAGGCCGCGCCCTTCTGGTCGAAGAGCGCCCAGAAACCGGCCACCATGGCGAAGACCGCCGAGACCCGGAGCACCGCCCGGGCCCCGTCCACCGCCTCGGCGGGATGGACCGCGCGGGCCGGCTCGAGCCAGTCGCCGCCGGGCGTGCGCTCCCCGCGCCGGGCGATGGCCGTGGCCACGACCTTCACGAACGCGTGGGGATTCGGACCGGTGGGAGGCACGTTCACGTACTGGCGCCGCCCGGCCACGAAGAACACCAGCGCGAGCGCCATGAGCACGCCGGGCACGCCGAAGGCCACGGCCGGGCCGTACGCCCGGAGCAGCCAGGGGATGAGCAGCGAGGCCGTGGCACTCCCCAGGTTCACCATCCAGTAGAAGAGGCCGTAGACCTTCTGGAGCAGGTGCTTCTGGTCGGGGGCGAACTGGTCGCCCACGTAGGCCGACACGCAGGGCTTGATGCCGCCCGCCCCGATGGCGATGAGCGCGCACCCGGCGAGGAGCCCCATCCGCGTCTCGTAGGCCGCCACCACCGCGTGGCCCACCACGTATCCGAACGACAGCCAGAGGATGACCCGGTAGCGCCCCAGCCAGCGGTCGGCGAGCCACCCGCCCACGAGCGGCATGAGGTAGTTCGCCATCACGAAGTAGTGGTAGCCGGCCTTCCCGTCCGCGGCGGAGAGCGCCAGGAACTGCACCATGTAGATGACGAGGACGTTGCGCATCCCGTAGAAGGAGAAGCGCTCGGCCCCCTCGCTGGCCATGATCCAGCGGATCTGGGGAGGGAAACGATCCCGCCCGGTCGCGGCCGACGCCGCGGCGTCGCTCAAGGCGCGGACTCCGGCGCCGGCCCCGCCGCCAGCGCCGCCCCGGTGGGCCGGTAGCGCCGCGCCACCCAGGAGAAGGCGAGCGCGCCGGCCAGCATGAGCAGGGCGAAGAAGGCGAAGTACCCGAAGCCGTGGAACCGGTTCAGCTTGGCCACCGCCGCGGTGAGCAGGCTCCCGGTGGCGATGGTCACGTACCAGAGGCTCATGATGACGCTCTTCATCGAGGGCGGCGCCTGGGTGTAGGCGAACTCGAGGGCGGTGACCGAGACCAGCACCTCGCCGATGGAGAGGAAGAGGTAGGCCGGCACCTGCCAGAGCACGTGCGGCCGGACCCCGGCCTCGAGCGCCAGCTGCACCCCCATCACCCAGACGAAGGAGAGCACCGTGACGTACATGCCGATCTGCATCTTCTGGAGCGCCAGCGTCCGCACGCCGCGCCGCTGCAGCGCCGGGTAGACGAGGCCGGCGAAGATCGGGATGGTGGTGAGCACGAAGATGGCGTTCAGCGATCCCATCTGGGAGGCCTTCACCGTGTATCCCAGCACCTCGCGGTTCATCTTCTCGGCCTGCAGGACCCAGGACGACCCGTACTGGAAGAAGAGCGCCCAGAACGCGGCGATGGGCGCGAAGACGCCCAGGATGCGGAACACCGCCTTCGCTCCCTCCACGGCCTCGGCGGGGAACTGGGCGCGGGCCGGGTCGAGCCAGTGCTCGCCCGGGCGGGTCGTGCCGAGCCGCTTCAGGGCCAGGCCGACCACGCGGAAGAAGCCGTTCGGGTTGGGGCCGGTGGGGGGCACGTTCACGTAGAGCCGCCGCCCGCGCCAGAAGATGACGAGCGCGAAGGCCATGAGCACGCCCGGGACCGAGAAGGCGACCCACGGGCCGAAGCGGGCCAGCAGCTCGGGGATGACGAGCATGGACGTGAAGGAGCCCAGGTTGATCATCCAGTAGTAGAGGTCGTAGACCTTCTCGAGCAGGTGCTGGCTCTTCTCGTCGAACTGGTCGCCCACGTAGGCGGCCGCGGTGGGCTTGATCCCGCCCGCCCCGATGGCGATGAGCGCGAGGCCGAGCACGAGCCCCGCCGGCGAGTCCCAGACGGCGATGGCCGCGTGCCCGAAGACGTAGCCGAACGACAGCCAGAGGATGACCCGGTAGCGCCCGAGGAAGCGGTCGGCGATCCAGGCCCCCACGAGCGGGGTCAGGTAGACCGCGAAGACGAAGAAGTGGTAGTTCGCCTCGGCGTCCGGCTCCCGCACCCCCAGGAACTTCACCATGTAGATGGTGAGGATCGAGGTCATGCCGTAGAACGAGAAGCGCTCGCACCCCTCGTTCCAGGCCAGGTACTTGATCTGCGAGGGGAAGCGGTCCCGGGGCTGTCGGCTCATGAGCGGGTCACAGTCTAGCCCGGATGGGCCCCGGCCCGCAGATTCGCGGGAGGGCGAGCGGGGCGCGGATTAAGCACGTGGGCCATGCCGGTGCACCGCATCTCGCCGGAGGAGGCCGTCCACCTCCTCGCCCACGACGACATCGACCTCGTGGACGTCCGGGAGCCGCACGAGTGGGCCTCGGGGCACATCCCGGGCGCGCGCCACCTCCCGCTCGGATCTCTCCTCCGCGACCCGAAGGCCGGCGTGCGGCCGGGTCGCGAGCGCGCCATCTTCGTCTGCGCCCACGGCATCCGCAGCCTCACCGCCGCCGCGGCCGCCGCGCAGCGGGGCTGCGAGAAGGCCTACAGCCTCGACGGAGGCGTGGTGGCGTGGGCCGACGCCGGGCTGCCCATGGAACAGGGCTGAGCCGATCACGCGCCCCGCAGCGCACCCCAGGCGAGCGAGAGCCAGCCTCCGAGGAAGAGAAGCCCGCCCACGGGCGTCACCGCGCCCAGCCCCTTCACGCCGGTGAGCACGAGCGCGTAGAGGCTCCCCGAGAAGAGCACCGTGCCGGCCACGAAGAGCCAGCCGGCCCAGGACACGGCCGGGCCGGGCCAGCGCGCCGCTGCCCAGCTGGCCGCGACGAGCGCGAGCGCGTGGTACATCTGGTACCGGGCGCCGGTGTCGAAGACCGCCACCATCTCCGGCGTCACCCGGGTCCGGAGTCCGTGGGCGCCGAACGCGCCGGTACCCACCGCGATGCAGGCCGACACCGCGCCCAGCACGAAAAACGTTCTTTCCATGGTGGCCGGGATCTAGCGCGGGACGCGGCGCCGCGCCGCGCCCCCGGTTAATCGGGGCGGCATGGACCTCACCTCGAAGAAGTGCGTCCCCTGCGAGGGCGGCGTGCCGCGCGTCGAGGGGCCGGCGCTCGACGCCCTCCTCGCCTCGGTGCCCGGCTGGCAGCGCGCCGGCGACCGGATCCGCCGTCACCTCCGCTTCGCCGACTTCCGGGCCGCCATGGCCTTCGTGAACGCCATGGCGGAGGTCGCCGAGTCGGAGGGGCACCACCCGGACTTCTGCGTCCACTACGCGACCGTGGACGTGGAGGTGTGGACCCACGCGGTGGGCGGGCTCACCGAGAACGACTTCATCCTGGCCGCCAAGATCGACCGGATCCCCGGGGCGCTCCCGGGCTGAGCCGCGCCCCGGCCGCCGGTGAATGCGCGGGCCCCCTCGTCCGTCCCTCCTCCGAACGACAAGAACGGAGGAAGCCATGACCGTCCGCCCCGCCCCGCTGCTCGCCTGCATCGCCGTCGCCGCCGCGCTGTCGCTGCCCTCCCCGGCCACCGCCCACGAGGGCCACGGCCGCCCGGTCGTGTCCGTCGCCGTGCCGCTGCCGCCCGCCCCGCCCCCATGGGTGGCCGGCGTCCTGCCCCCGCCCGCCCCCGGGCCCTGGGGCCAGCCATCACTGACGGTGTACCTGGCGTGGCTCGACGCCAACCGGGCCGCGTACCTGGCCCGCTTCGGCTGGAACCCCTGGCGCGTGGCGCGCTACGAGTCCTGGTACCGCCCCTACCGCGCCGGCCTCGTCGCCTGGCAGCCGCCCCCGCCCGCCGTGGCCTGGCATCGCGGGGAGTGGCGCGGGCACGGCGGGGAGCGTGGCCGCGGGCCGGGGCGCGGCGGTCACGACGACTGAACCCGCCCTCCCCTCCGCCGCCGGCCACCCCCCCGTGGCTGGCGGCGGGGCCGTTTCCCGGTTACCTCTCCGTCGTGTCGCGCCCGCTCCTCTCCTTCGTGATCTTCTTCGCCGTCGCCCTGGCCATCGTGGGCGGCATGCACTTCTACATCTGGACCCGGCTCGTCCGGGACACCGCCGTGGGCGAGCCCTGGCGGCGCCTGCTCACCGTGGGTCTCGTGGCGGCGGCGGTGGCGGTCCCGACCGCGTTCGTGGTGATGCGGGCCCGCTCCGGCGCGCTCGCCGACGGGTTCGTCTTCGGCGCCATGCTCTGGATGGGCGTGGCGTTCCTCCTGCTCTCGTCGCTCGTGGTTGTCGACCTGGCGCGGCTCGCCGTCTCGGGCGTGGGCTCGCTCGTGGACTGGCTGCGCCACGCTCCCGACGCACCGGCCGATCCGGAACGCCGCAGGCTGGTCGCGCGCGCGGTGGCCGGAGGCGCCGTCCTGGCCGCCGGGGGCGCCGCGGCCTTCTCGGTCTCGAGCGCGCTCGGGGAGCCGAAGATCCACGAGGTCCCGGTGCGGCTGGCGCGGCTGCCCCGCGCGCTCTCCGGTCTCTCCATCGCCCAGATCACCGACCTGCACGTGGGGCGCACCATTGGCGAGGAGGAGGTCCGGCGCGTGGTGGCGGCGACCAACGCGCTGCGCCCCGACGTGGTGGCCATCACCGGCGATCTGGTCGACGGCAGCGTGCGCATGCTGGAGGGCGCGGTGGCGCCGCTCGCCGGCCTCCGCTCCCGGTTCGGGGTCTACTTCGTCACCGGCAACCACGAGTACTACTCGGGCGTGCTCCCCTGGATGGCGCACCTGGCCCGGCTCGGCATCCGCGTGCTGCGCAACGAGCGGGTGCAGATCGGCGACGCGGGCGCCTCCATCGACCTGGCCGGCATCGACGACTGGCGCTCGGCCGGGATGGCCCCGGGCCACGGTCCCGACCTGGCCGGGGCCCTCGCCGGCCGCGATCCGGATCGCGCGCTGGTCCTGCTCGCCCACCAGCCGCGCGGCGTGGAGGCGGCGGCGCGGGCGGGCGTCGAGCTGCAGGTCTCCGGGCACACCCACGGAGGCCAGATCTTCCCGTTCACCCTGGCCACCGCGCTCGTCTACCCGTACCTGCACGGCCTCTACCGGGTGAAGGACGGGGACGGCGCCCAGATCTTCGTGTCCCGTGGCACCGGCTACTGGGGTCCGCCCATGCGGCTCGGGAGCCCGCCCGAGATCGCGCAGGTCGTCCTCACCTGAACGCCGCCGCTACCCGGCCAGCGCCTCCACGATCTCGGGCAGCCGCGCGCACGCGGTCCCGCGCGCGAAGAACCCCCGCCGGCTCCGCCCGGCCAGCTCCGAGAACGGGTTCTCCTCCGGGTTCACGTCGACGAGCGCAGCCCCGCCCGTGAAGCACACCTGGCCCACGCGCATGGGGAGGTTGGTCGCGCCGCTCGTGCCCACCACGAGCAGGAGGTCGGCGGCGGCGGCGGCGCGCAGGGTGGACTCGAAGCGGTAGTTCTCCTCGTCGTAGCACTCGTCGAACCAGAGCACGTGGGGCCGCAGCCAGCCCTTGCAGCGCGGGCAGGTGAGCCGGGCGCGGTCTTCGGCCGAGAGCGGGGTCCCGGCGTCGCGAGGCCCGAGGTCGGGGAGCGGCAGGCGCCCCACGCCGCAGTCGTGGGCGCAGCGGACCCAGGCGGCGTCCCCGTGGATGCACCAGGTCCGCTCCGGCGAGGAGCCGGCCCGGAGGTGCAGGCCGTCGATGTTCTGGGTGACGAGGGTGAAGCGGTCGCCCAGGGCGCGCTCGAGCGCCACCAGCGCGGCGTGCCCGGCGTTGGGCGCGGCGTGGCGGACGACGCCGAACCGGTACAGGTACCAGCGCCACACCTCGGCCGGCTCCATGACGAACATGGCGTGGGTGGCCATCTCCTGCGGCATGTAGTTCCGCGAGCCCACCACCCAGTAGCCGTCGCGGCCGCGGAAGGTGGGAATCCCGCTCTCCGCCGAGATGCCCGCCCCGGTGAGCGCGAGCACCCGCCCGCGCGCGGATCGCGCCCCGTCCAGGATCTCCCGCAGTTCCGGCTCGAGCGCCATCCGGCCATTGTGGCACGCGGGGGCGGCCCCGGTTAACCCTGCGAGGTGTCCACCGCGGTGACGGAAGGCATCGAGGTCTCGGTCCGGAGCGCCTTCCGGCCCGACCGGTCGGCTCCGGCCCAGTCCCGCTACCTCTTCACCTACACCGTGCAGATCCGGAACGCCTCGACGACGGCGGCGCGCCTGCTCTCGCGCCACTGGATCATCACCGACGCACGCGGCGAGCGGGAGGAGGTCCAGGGCGACGGCGTGGTCGGCCAGCAGCCCCACCTCGAGCCCGGCCATTCCTTTCAGTACACGAGCTTCTGCGTGCTGCGGACGCCCATCGGGCAGATGCGCGGGACCTACACGCTCGTCCGGGACGACGGGTCCACCTTCCAGGCGGAGATCGCCCCGTTCGCCCTGGCGGTGCAGGCGGCGCTGAACTAGGCGGCGGACCGGGGGCGCCGGGAGGGCTACCGTCTCGGCGAGCCGCGATCGGCGCGCAGGTAGGCCGTGGCGAGCTCGTCCTCCGAGACGAGCCCCTTCTGGACCAGCAGGCGGACCATCGCGGCCGCGAAGCGCGAGAGGCGGGCCAGGTCCGGCGTGCTCCCGTCCTGTCCGATCCGCTCCAGCCCGTCGAGGATGGCCTCGACGCGGGGCCCGAAGGCGGCCTCGAGCTCGGGCTCGATCTCCACGACCAGCTCGGGGGGCGACCCGGGCAGCTCCTCCCGAACGCCGGGCGAGACGTCGTCCTCCCGGCGCAGTCCCAGGACGGCCGCGGCCAGGCGGGCCTCCGGACCGGTGGCGGGGATTCCGGGGCGAACCGGCAGAGGCGGAGGAGGCGTCCCGGCGGGAGCCGGAGTCCCGGCGCCCGGGACGGGAGGGGGCATCGGAGGAGGCGACCCCGGGGCGCTCTCGGCCCGGCGCGTGAAGTAGTCGTCGAGACCCTGGGTGTAGCCCGGGTCGAGCGGACCGACCATCTCCACCGGCCCGTCGTCCTGCTCGTCGAGGGCGATGGCCTCGACCCCCCGCTTGTCGCCCAGGTAGAGCCGGCGGATGGCGCGGGCGATCTCCCGATCGCCGGCGATGGCGAGCTTCACGTTTCGCCCGGTCCGGAAGGCCAGCTCGTCGATGACGCCCACGTTGGTGGGGTCGGCCATGGCCACCCAGAGGCTGTTCGGGTCGGCGGCGTAGGGGAGGAGCTGGTTGCGCTCGGCGAACTCGTGGGGGACGAGCCGGAGCGCGAGCTCGAGCCCGGGACCGTACTCGACCGACTCCACCGGCACCCGCTCGAAGCCCAGCTTCGACGCCAGGGTGGCGACGATCTGCTCCTCGGAGGCCATCTTCAGGTCGATGAGGGCCTGGCCGATGCGGCCGCCCCAGCGGCGCTGGTGCCCGAGCGCGGCCTGGAGCTGCGTGCCGTCGATCACCCCGGCCTCGAGGAGGATCTCGCCGAGGCGCTTTCGCTGAGGGCCTGCCACGGATCGAATGTACCCGGACCGACGGTCCGGGTCGAGGCGTGCGCCCGCTAGGGTGCATCCGCGCGGGTGGCGATGGCCAGCCGCGGCAGCCCCTCGCGGCGCGCCATGTCCATGACGGCGACGACCTTCCCGTGGGCCACGCCCTCGTCGGCCTGGACCAGCACGAGGGTCTCCGGGTTCTCCACGCGCGCCTTCTCGAGGACCCGCTTCAGCTCGGCCGGGTCGACCACCTTGCCCTGGACCACCACGCGGCCGTCGGCGAGCACCGCGATGGCGAGGTCGTGGACCTCCTTCACCGCGTTGGCCTGCCCGCCCTTCGGCAGCTGGACCTTGATCCCGCCGTTCTGGCCACCGGCCTCGGCGATGGCCGTGGTGGTGACCATGAAGATGATGAGGAGGACGAGGAAGATGTCGGTGAGCGGCGTGATGTTGATGTCGGCGAAGATGCCGCCGGTCCCGGCGCCGCCGTCGTCCTCGGGCGTGCTCATCGACATGTTCAGCCCTCTCCTGCGCTGGCGGGACCGGCGCGGACTTCCTTCACGATCTCCAGGAACTCCTCGGTGAGGAGCTTGAGCTGGAGGGTGAGCCGGCCGGCCAGCACGTTGAGCATGTTGTAGAGGATGACCGCCTCGATCGCCACCGCGATGCCGCCGGCGGTGGTGATGAGCGCCTCGGAGATGCCGGCGGCCACCACGCTGAAGCCGCCCTGGCCGGTGATCCCCATCTGGTGGAAGGCGCGCATGATGCCGACCACCGTGCCGAACAGGCCGATGAACGGGGCCGTGGCCCCGATGGTGCCGAGGATCCAGAGCCGCGCCCGGAGCTTCTGGTTCGCCTCCTGGCGCTGCCGCTCGACGGCGGCCTCCACCCGCTCCTCGCTGGGCGGACGCTTGCCGGGGGGCGTGGAGACGAGCGCGGCGAGGAAGACGTCGGCGGCGGGGGAGGTCGACCGCTCGGCCTGGGCGCGCGCGTCGTCCACGTCGCCGCGCAGGATCGAGCGGGTCACCGCGTCGGCCAGGCTGCGGGCCCGGTCGGTGAAGCGCCAGAGCGCGAGCGCGCGCTCCACCGCCACCGCCACGGCGAGGACCGAGAAGATCGCGATGATCCACATCGCGACGCCGCCGGTCTTCAGGACCGTGAGGAAGTCCATGTTCACGTCTGGCACGAGGGAACGCCTTTCCGGGGTCCGGGGAGGGGCAAAGCTAGCCGATCCCGGGGGGGATTCAAGCCGAACCGCCCCCCGCGACGGGCGGGGCCCGGGCGCCCGCGCCGCGCGGGGGCCGGGTTGCGGGACGGATGGGGAGGTCGAGCGGGGGCGGCGCCGATCCGGGGAGGAGCTCCACCTCCCGCGCGCCGCGCGGCGTCTCCAGCCGGAAGAGCGTCCCGTCGGCCGTCCCGTTCAGCTCGAGGTCGTCCTTCCAGCGCAGGGTGAGCCCCGACCCGGCGCCGCGGACCTCGATCTCGGTCGGGAAGCGATGCCCGGCGGGGTGCCGGAAGACCGAGAACTCGGCCTTCCAGGCCGTCCCCCCGCGCGGGCCGGGAAGGTACCGCGCCGCGACGACGGCCGCCTCCGGGCCCACCGCGAGCACCTGCCGGCCGGCGTTCCCGGCCAGCTCGAGCAGCACCACGCCGTCGCCGGGCTCGGCGGCCGTGGCCGCGCCCTCGAGGAGCGGCGCGCTGCCGCAGACCACGCGGGCGAGCTCGCGGGCGCCGAGCGGGACGGGAACCAGCCGGGCCAGCGCGTCGGGCGTGTCGTCGCCGCGGTAGACGACGCCGGCCCGCGCGTCGAGGAGCGCGAAGCGCCCCGCCTCGGCCACCAGCACCGCCGCCGGGTTGCCGAAGAAGTCGAGGACCTCGACGCGCAGCCGCGCCGGCAGCTCCGCCGCGACCCAGGCGTCGAGCGTGCCGGACAGATCGGGCGAGGAGAGGCCGAGCCGTGCCGCGCCCCGGCAGGCCGTCACCCGGCCCTGGGCCGAGCGCACCTGCGCGAGGAGCTCCCCGGGGTTCCGGGACAGGTCCGGCGGCTGCGGACGCGCGCAGGCCGCGAGCGCCAGCGCGAGCCCCGCGGCGGCGCGGGCCGCGCTCCCTCCCCTCACGCCCGCTCCAGGGCCTGCAGCAGATCGGCCACCAGGTCGTCGGGGTCCTCGAGCCCCACCGAGAGCCGGAGCGTGCCCCGGCCGATGCCCTGCGTGCGCAGCTCGTCGTCGGTGGCGTGGCGGTGGGAGGAGATGACCGGGATGGAGGCCAGGCTCTCGACGCCGCCCAGGGAGCTGGCGCGCGCCACCAGCCGCAGCGCGTCGTGCACCCGCGCGACCGCGTCGAACCCTCCACGGACCGTGAACGAGAGCACGCCCCCGCCCCCGCGCAGGAGCCGGCGGGCGAGCGCGTGGTCGGGGTGGGACGCGAGGAAGGGGTGGAGCACCCGCTCCACCTTGGGATGCCCCTCGAGCGCCCGGGCCACCCGGAGCGCGGTGTCGTTCTGCCGGAGCACGCGCACCTCGAGCGTCTTCATGCCGCGCAGCAGGTCGTAGGCGGCGGCGGGGTCCAGGTTGGCGCCGGTGCTGCGGCGCACCGCGAGGACGCCGTCCACGAGCGCCCGCGAGCCGGCCACCGCGCCGCCCAGGTGGTCGGAGTGGCCGTTCAGGAACTTGGTGGTGCTGTGGACGACGAGGTCGACCCCGTGCCCGAGGGCCCGGAGGTTCACCGGGGAGGCGAAGGTGGCGTCGAGGATGGACCGGATGCCGCGCGCCCGGCAGGCGGCGGCCACCTCCGGCACGTCGGCGACGCGCAGCGTGGGATTGGTGGGGCTCTCGAAGACGAGCGCGCGGGCGTTCGCCGGCGCCCCGGCGATCGCGGCGGCGAGGCCGGAGAAGGGCACCACCCGGACCTCCACGCCGAAGCGCTCGAGCACGTCCCGCGCCAGCCGGGTGGTCTGGCCGTAGAGCGTGTCGCAGAGCAGGAGCGCGTCGCCGGCGCGGAGCGACGCCAGGAAGGCCGCCGACAGGGCCGCCATGCCGGAGGCGAAGCAGGCGGCCGACTCGGCCCCCTCGAGCGCGGCGATCTTGCGCTCGGCCGCGATGACGGTGGGGTTCTCGAGCCGGGAGTACAGCCAGCGGCCCTCGGGCGCGTCGAGGTAGGCCGCGGCCTCGGCGGCGCTGTCGAAGCGGTAGGTGGTGGCCTGGTAGACCGGCGTGGTGGTGGAGGGCACGGCGAGGGTCTCGCCCTCGCCGGCGTGGACGGCCAGCGTTCCCAGCTTCGGCTCGGTCATGGCGTTCCAGGAACCGGCGGGGTCACGAGAGGATTCCGCCCAGGATCGCCCCGGCGAGGAGCGGCACCACGTTCGCCACCACGAGAACGCCGGCGCCCAGGCCGGCGATGGCGCCCAGGATGGGCATCCCGGTGAGCGCGGTGGCCATGAAGAAGAGGATCACCCCCACCGCCGCGGCCGGGAGGAGCGCCGCGCCGATGGCGGTCCCCACGCCGCCGGCCTTCCGGCCCCCGACGATGCCGGCGATGAACATCCCGAGCAGCGGCAGCCAGAAGAGGAGCAGCGAGAGCACGAGCATCCACGCCATCGCGCCCGTGAGGCTCCCCCGTCGCCCGGCGCCGCTTCCCTTCGTCGCTTCCGCCATGGTTCCTCCGTCCCTCGACCCGGTCAGAAAAGGCTCGCCGCCCGCGCGCGGAGCTCCCGGGCCTGCCGGCGCGCCACGGCGTTCTCCGGGGCCCAGCGCGGGTCCGGATCGCCCGCCTCCTCGACCGCGGCGAGCGCCCGCTCGAAGGCGGTCCGGTCCTGGAGGAGGACGAGGAGCGTCCGGGCCTCGGCGACCGGGGTGAGCAGGCAGCCCGGGCCGAGCGCCCGCGCCTGCTCGAAGTGGCGGCGCGCGCGGTCCACCCCGCCCCCCGCCCCGGCCGGCAGGGCCGCCGCCCAGCCCGGCCGGTG
>JBBIOL010000071.1:0-17288 GCA_037443385.1 Anaeromyxobacteraceae bacterium | reverse complement strand
CGCCACCTTCCGGGGAACGCTGGCCCACGCCATGCTCGCCGAGGTCGACCTCGCCGCCGCCGCGACGGTCCGGAGGGGGCTGCTCGAGGCCGCCGCACGCCGCCACGGGGAGGACCCGCGGCGCCCGGCCGTCGCCGCCATCGTGGACGACGTGGCGGACTTCCTCGCGTCCGCCGGAGGGCGCGCCATCGCCGAGGCGGCGGGCCGGGGCGCCCTGCGGCGGGAGGTGCCCTTCGTGGTCCGTCTGGACGACGGCGCTCCGCCGGGAGCCGCGCCGGGTCGAGCCGGCGCGGTGTACCTCGACGGCGCCATCGACGCGCTCGTCACCGGACCGGACGAGGTCCGGGTCCTCGACTTCAAGTACGCGCGCCACCACCCGGGGGCCGAGGAGCGCTACCGGTTCCAGCTCGCCGCCTACGCGCTGGCGGCCTCCCGGGCCTTCCCCGGCCGCCCGGTCCGGGCGGTCCTCCACTACCTACGGCCGCCGTCGCGGGAGGTCGACGTCACGCCGGCGCCGGAGGCGCTCGCGGGGCTCGCCGCCGGGATCCCCGCGCTCGCGCGTGCCTCCGCGCGCGGGGAGGGGAGGGACGCGCCCCCCGCCGCGCTCGGTCGCGACCGGGCGCGCTGCGAGGCGGAGGGATGCGGCTTCGTCCCGCGATGCTTCGGCGCCCGGGCCGATTCCGGCGTGGTATAACGGCGCGCGCCGGGCCCCCCTCTGGGGGGCTCGCGATCACCCCACAACCTCATCCCCCGGAGCCCCGATGAACATCACACCGCGCGTGAAGGAAATCCTGTCCTGGTACTCGTCCGACAGCCCCGGCACGCTCAACAACCTGGCCCGGCTGCTCGGCCACGGGAAGCTCGGCGGCACCGGCAAGCTGGTCATCCTCCCGGTGGACCAGGGGTTCGAGCACGGTCCGGCCCGCTCCTTCGCGCCGAACCCCCCCGGGTACGATCCCGACTACCACTTCCAGCTCGCCATCGACGCGGGCTGCAACGCGTACGCGGCGCCGCTGGGCTTCCTCGAGGCCGGCGCGGCGAAGTTCGCCGGCCAGGTCCCGCTCATCCTGAAGCTCAACAACTCCGACAGCCTCGCCAAGATGGACCAGCCCATCTCGGCCATCACCGGGTCGGTCGACGAGGCGCTGCGGCTCGGCTGCGTCGCCATCGGCTACACCATCTATCCGGGGTCCGGCGCCCGCAACCGCCAGTACGAGGATCTCCGGGCCCTCACCGAGGAGGCGAAGCGCAAGGGGCTCGCCGTGGTGGTGTGGAGCTACCCGCGCGGCGCCGGCGTCTCGAAGGACGGGGAGACCGCCGTCGACGTGGCGGGCTACGCCGCCCAGATCGCCGCCCAGCTCGGCGCCCACGTCATCAAGGTGAAGCCGCCCAAGGACCTCGTCGAGGGCGCCGAGGCCAAGAAGGTCTTCGAGAAGTACGCTATCCCCACGAAGACGCTGGCCGACCGCGTGCGGCACGTGGTCCAGAGCGCCTTCGCCGGCAAGCGCATCGTCATCTTCTCCGGCGGCGAGGCGAAGGGCACGGACGACGTCCTGAACGAGATCCGCGGCCTGAAGGAGGGCGGGTCGTTCGGCTCCATCATGGGGCGCAACGCCTTCCAGCGCCCCAAGGCCGAGGCGCTCAAGCTCCTCGACGACGTGATGAAGATCTACGCTTCCTGACCCGCTTCCCGGTTGCGAATTGCAAAGGGGTTGTCGCCCGATCCGGGTCGGCAACCCCTTTTTCCTTGCCCTCGACCGGCGGTGGAGTCTATACGGAAAGTCCTTTCAATCACCGAAGTTACGCTGCTCGGGCGCGGTAGACCCGCGCCGCGAGGAAAGATCGACATGCGCCTTTATCCGAAGGTCATCCCCACCATCGCCCGAGAGGTCGTCCAGGCCCTCATGCAGGACGGTGACGTCGAGGTGGAGACCATGCGGATCGCCGACGCCGAGATGGACATGGCGTCGGTCATGAAGGAGTACCTGGCGGCCGAGGAGCGCGTGAACGCCGCCACCCGCGAGGCCCTCGAGCGGCGCGGCTACGACCAGTCGCGCTTCAACCAGGTGAAGCGGGAGATGGCCGACGTCCGCGGATTCAAGATGGGCGACGAGGGCATCGAGTACGTCATCGGCCAGATGATGGAGCAGCTGCTCGTCTCGCGGAACGTCGAGGAGGTCTTCTCCGACGACCTCTCCCTCCGGAAGAAGATCAACGGCATCTTCAAGCGCCACCTCGACGTCGACGACGAGATCGACCGCGAGGCCCGCGCCCGGCTGAAGCACCTCCAGGAGGGCACCACCGCCTGGGACGTCGAGTTCGGCAAGACCGTGGAGCTCTTGCGCCGCTCCCGCGGCCTCATCTAGCGGGGGCGACCCCGGCGCCGGTCACGGCGGCCGCGACAGGATCGCCGACGCCGGCCCCAGGTCGATCTCGCTCACCGCACCCACCAGCACGCGCCCCGGGTCCGTGGAGATCCACACGTAGATCGGCCGGCGCGCGCCCGGCTTGTCCTCCCGCTCGATGCTCCCCTCCACGCGCAGCGTGTCGAAGGTGCTGCCCGCGGCGTCCACACGCTCCGGCTTGCCCGCGACCTTCCCGCGGAAGCGCCAGTAGCGCCGCAGCCCCACCACGTCGAAGCAGATCTCCTGGCCCGGCTTCAGGTCGGCGGCGCGCAGGTAGTACGCGGCCGAGAGCGCGTCGAGGACCTCTCCCTGCCGGACGTGGCGCGTCGAGCCCTTCTGCCCGCCGAAGTCGGTCTCGATGGTGACCGCGACCGGGTCGGCGGCGATGCGGGCGTCGCTGGTCTTCTTGACGCCGTCCTCGAGCACGTCGTCGCGGGCCCGCTCCGGGAGCAGCGTCCGCGCGTCCACCCAGGAGAAGGCCGTGCCCACGATGCGCCGGATCTTGGCGAACACCGAGGTGTTCTTCACCTTGGCCTTGAGCGGGAGCTGCTTCCCGTCGAACATCGGGCGCCCCACCTCGAGCGCCATCGTGCCGGCCTTCACCATCCCCATGACCTCGAGGTCGTAGTGGAGCACCTCGCCGCTCCGCCAGGGCAGGGGACCGGGCCGCAGCGCGGGCAGGGTGCAGGGCCCCGCGGCGGCGAGGAGCGACGAGAGCGCGAGGGCAGCGATCACGGAGCGACCTCCTCGGGGGAGGATAGCCCGCCGGCGGGACGGTGCGAACTCAGTTGCGGGCGAGCCGCCCGCCGGGCTGGTAGCCGGCGAGCTGGACCACCACGCTGCCCACGGCGAACTCGGCGCTGACGCGAACCGGGATCCGGTTCTCGTCGGCCGAGAACCAGATGAAGGTGTCGCGCTTCGCCTCGAAGTGGCCCTCGAACGCGGTCCGGACCTGGACCTTCCAGCAGTCGAAGGTTCCGGCCCGGGTGACGACCGGCTCCTTCCCGACGACCGCGGCCTGCAGGACGAAGGTTCCCTTGGTCGTGAAGACCGGGATCTCGTAGCGGCCGTCCTCGGCGAGCGGCTGGGTGCGCAGCCAGAGGAGCGAGCTCGCGAAGTCCTGCGAGCCCGGGTCGAGCGGGTAGGTCTTCTCGTCCCGGTTGCCCTTCCGGACGATGCGCACGGTGGCCTTGCCGTTCTCCCGGTCGAAGCGGGCGCTGTCGTCGTGCCGGTCGCCGATCTCCAGGGCGCGCAGGTCGGATCCGCGCGGCACGCGGGCCGAGGAATCCCAGTAGGAGACGAAGTGCTCGCGGATGTCGACGATGGAGGCCAGGCCGCCGGATCGTCCCTGGGCGATGATCGGCCACACCGGGCCCTCGGCCTGTCCGACGACGATGCGGGCCTCGCCCATCTTGATGCCCAGGTAGTCGATCGTGAACTGGATCTCCTCGCCCGGGGCGAAGCCACCGTCCGCGCGGGCGGCGGGTGCGGCCAGGAGGGCGAGCAGTCCGGCGGCGAGGGTCGCCAGGGCGAGGCGCGAGCGGCGGGCGAAGCCTGGGCGGGTGTTCGTCATGGTCCGAAGGGAGGAGGAGCAAGGAGGGGGCCAGAGCCGCAGTCACGGAAAAGCTTCGGAATTTCGTGGCTCCGGAGTCGCCCTTCGGCCTCGACGGGTCGTCCGGGTGCGACAATCCTGTCGCGGTACCGGCAGGGAATGGCTACGCTCCCGCACATGGCCCCCTACGACCCGCACGGGATGGACGACGACGCACCGGATCCCGCGATGAAGGAAGGACGCCGGCGGCTGTTCCGGGACTTCGACTGCCCGTCCTGCAGCGCGAACAACCCGTACGACGACGGGTTCTCCGACGGGGACGACGTGCTCTGCTACTACTGCGGCGCCGAGTACAAGGCTCTCGTGAACGAGGAGGGGCGGCTCCGCCTTCGCGAGCTCTAGGCCGCGGGCCGCCGCGGCCGCTCGCCGAAGATCGCCGTCCCCACGCGCACGAGGGTGGAGCCCTCGGCGATGGCCGCCGGGTAGTCGCCGCTCATCCCCATCGAGAGCTCGCGCAGGCCCAGCGCGTCGCGCAGCGCGCGCAGCGCCCGGAAGTGGGGACGGGGATCGTCGGCCGGCGGCGGGATGCAGGTGAGCCCGGTCACCTCGAGCGCGGGCAGGGCACGGAGCGCGGTCACGAGCGCCGGCGCGTCCGCGGCGGCGCACCCGCCCTTCGACGCCTCGCCGCCCAGGTTGACCTCCACGAGCACGCGCGCCCGCGCGCCGGCCTTCTCCCAGCGTCTCGCGATCTCCCGGCCCAGCTCCACCCGGTCCACCGTGTGGACCAGCGCCACCCGACCGGCGAGGTACTTCACCTTGTTCGTCTGCAGCGACCCGATGAAGTGCCAGCGCAGGTCCGGGAGGTCGGTGAGCGCGTCCGCCTTCTCGCGCCATTCCTGCACGTAGTTCTCGCCGAAGTCGCGCTGTCCGGCGGCGTGGGCCTCGCGGATGGCGGCGGCCGGCTGGGTCTTCGAGACAGCGACCAGCGTGACGCCCGCGGGCACGCCGCTCCGGACCGAGGCGAGGCGGGCCGCCAGCGTGTCCGCGGTCACCGGGCCTCCCAGGGAAGCGCATGGCCGAGGCGGCCGAGCAGGGCCAGGGTCTCCGCGAGCGGCAGGCCGACGACGTTCGTCACGCTGCCGGCGACGCCGCGGACGAGCACGCCCCCGACGCCCTGGACGGCGTAGGCGCCGGCCTTGTCGAGCGGCTCGCCGGTGGACACGTACCAGCCGATCCGGGCGGGGTCGAGGGTGACGAAGCGAACCGCCGAGGACACGGCGATGGTCTCGGAGCGTTCCGACCGGCCGTCGGGGGCCAGGGCCCGGCCGTGGACCCCCGTCCAGACGACATGCGTGCGGCCGGAGAGCGTGCGGAGCATCCGGGCGGCGTCGGCCTCGTCGCGGGGCTTGCCGAGGATCTCGGCGCCCAGCACCACCGCGGTGTCGGCGCCCAGGACGATCTCCCCCGGCGAGGCCGGGACGGCCTCCGCCTTCGCCCGGGAGAGCCGGCGCACGTAGGCCTCGGCCCCCTCGCCGGGCAGGACCGACTCGTCGGCCGCGCCGGGTCGCACCTCCACCGACACGCCGATGGAGGCGAGCAGCTCGCGCCGGCGAGGGCTCTGGGAGGCGAGGACGACCCGCATTGACGAACGACCCGCCGTATTGCTACCACGATCGGGACCATGGAGCGCCGCGACCTGCTGCACGAGCTGGAGCGGAAGGTGAAGGAGCTCCAGGCCTTCAACGACATCGGCCGCACCCTCGCCGGCACGCTCGACATCCACGAGGTGCTGGCCCTCATCATGCAGAAGGTGAGCGAGGTGCTCCGCCCGGGCCACTGGTCCCTGCTCCTCGTGGACGAGGCGCGCGGCGAGCTGGCCTTCGAGATCGCGGTGGGGGAGGGCGCCGAGCGGCTCAAGTCCATGCGGCTCCCCATGGGCGAGGGCGTGGCGGGGAGCGTGGCCGCCACCGGCGAGCCGCTGCGCGTGCCCGACGTGCGCGCCGACCCGCGCTTCGCGGCCCGTTTCGACGACGCCTCCGGGATCGTCACCGGCAGCCTGCTCGCCGTGCCGCTCCGCTCCAAGGGCCGGGTGCTGGGCGTGGTGGAGCTCGTGAACCCGCGCGGCGGCCACCCGTTCGACGCCGCCGACCAGGAGACCCTGGAGGCGCTCGCCGACTACGCCGCCATCGCCATCGACAACGCCCGGGCCTACGAGCGCATCCGCGAGCTCACCCTGCGCGACGAGCACACCGGCCTCTTCAACGCGCGTCACCTCTGGCGGCAGCTCGAGCTGGAGGTGGCGCGCACGGCCCGCACCGGGCGCCCGTTCTCGCTGGTCTTCGTGGACCTCGACCACTTCAAGCAGGTGAACGACCGGTTCGGCCACCAGGCCGGGAGCGCCGTGCTCCTCGAGGTGGGCGAGCTCATCCGCACCTGCATCCGCACGCTGGACGTGCCGGTGCGCTACGGAGGGGACGAGTTCGTGGTGCTCCTCCCCGAGACCGACCGGGCCCAGGCGCGCATCGCCGCGGAGCGGATCCGTGAGGCCATGGAGGGCGCGCGCTTCCTGCGGTCGGGCGGGCCGGGCCTGCAGGTGACGGCCAGCTTCGGCCTCGCCACCTGCCCCGACGACGGCGACACCGCGGAGAAGGTCGTGCAGGCGGCCGATGCCGCCATGTACCGGGTGAAGGAGTCGACCCGGAACGCGGTGGCGCAGGCCGGCTACTGACCCTGCTGGGCGAGGCCCCCGCGGAGCAGGGCGTCGTTCACCTGGACCTTGGCGCCGTCGCGCAGCGACTTGAGCCAGGCGGCCTCGACCTCGGCCTGGCGCCGGGACCCGAGCCGGGCCGCGACCTCCTCGCGCTGGCGGGCGTAGAGGGTCTCGTCGGGGCGCTGCCGCTCCCTCACCTGGGCCACGACCGGGCCGGTGGCGGTGGCGTACACGCCGGGGAGCGTCTGGCCGGGGCTGGCGGCCGCCGCGGCGGCGGTGAGTTCGGGGACGATGCCCACGCCGGGAGCGTCGCCGGAGCCCGGGTTGAAGAGGCCCGTGTCCCGGGCCACGAGCGGCTCGCCGCCCAGCGTCGGGCCGCCCTTCTTCGCGCCGGGCGGGATGGTCGGGAAGAGCACGTCGAGCTTCTTGCCCGCCCGGGCCTGCGCCAGCGCCTCCCGGGCGCGGCGATCGGCGAGCTTCCGGGCGGCCTCGGTCTCCAGGATCTCGCGGGCCAGGTCCTTCTCGACCTCCTTCAGCGGGACCACGCGTCCGTCCTCGACGCCCTCGACCAGGATCAGGTGCCAGCCGAAGCGGGTGCGCACCGGCGCCGAGACCTCGCCCGGCCTGAGCGCGAAGGCGGCGTCCTCGAAGGGCTTCGCCATGAGGCCGGGGCCGAAGGCGCCCAGGTCGCCTCCCTTGTCCTTCGTGGCGGTGTCCTCGGAGACCTCCTTCGCCACCTGGGCGAAGGGCTCCTTCTTCACCCGTTCCGCGTACCCCTCCACCTTCTTCTTCGCGGCCTCGTCCTGCGCCGCCGGCGCGCCCTCGGGCACGCGCACCAGGATGTGTCGGGCCCTCACCTTCTTCTTGAGGTCGTAGCGGGCCGCGTTCTGCTCGTACGCCTTCTGGACCCGCGCGGCGTCGGCCTGGAGGAGCGCCTGGACCTCGGCGTCGGTGACCTTGGCCTCCTTGCGGGCGGCGGCGATGGGGAAGCGCACGTACTCGAGGTTGACCCGGTCGAAGTCGTTCACCCAGGCGGCCCGGATCTCGTCCTCGGAGACGAGCGCGTTCTCCCGGAGGAGCGCGAGCATCTTCTGCTGGAGCATGTCCTCGACGAGCCGCTCCTCGAAGCGGGACTCCGAGCCGTAGGCCTGCCGCACGGCCCGGCGGTAGAGGTCGAGGTCGAACTTCCCGTCGGTCTGGAAGCTGGGGATGGCCCAGACCGCCTTGTTGATCTCGTCGGCGCCGACCCGCAGGCCGCGACGCCTCGCCTCCTGCACGACCAGCACCCGGTCGACGAGCTGGTTCATGGCCACGTTGCGCAGCCCGAGCTGGTCGGCGAGCTCGCGGGTGAAGGACTGCCCCATGCGCGCCTGGTAGGTGCGGAAGAGGTTCCCGTAGGCCTCCTCGTAGTCGGCCGGCGTGACCACGTAGCCGTCGACCTCGACCGCCGAGTGGGCGGAGAGGGTATCGACCTGGCATCCCTGGGAGCCGGGACCGAAGCTGACGACGAAGACGACGATGATGATGCCGAAGAGCACGTAGGTGAGGACGCTGCGGCTCTTCGAGCGAAGGATGTCCAGCATGAGGTAGAACGCTCCCGCGGGGTGTCTTCCGTCCGCGGCGGGTGGCCGCGGCGGGGTTGAACAAGTAGGTCGATAGGCGCTAAAATGCAAGGGTTTTCGAGGTATGGGCGGCGGGGCACGGGGGCGGGGCTGGAGCCGAATTGCTCGCGTTACTGAGGCGGTATCGGGAAGTGGTGGTCGTGGTGGTCCTCGCGGTGCTGCCGCTCGGCGTGTTCCTCGCGCACGCGCGGCACCCCGGGGATCGGACCGCGCTGGATCGCTTCGTCCTCGCCGTCACGAGCCCGGTCGAGGTCGCCATCGACCGGACGCTCACCGGCGCGCTCGAGGCCTGGCAGCGCTACGCCTGGCTGCGCGGGGTCGAGCGGCGCTCGCGGGAGCTCGCACGCACGGTGAACGAGCTGCGGGCCGAGAACGCGGAGCTGGCGCAGCTGCGAGGCGAGAACGAGCGGCTCGAGCGGCTGCTGGCCTTCGTCCGGTCCCGTCCCGAGCACCACGCCGTGGGTGCACGGGTGGTGGGCGCCCGCCTCGATCCGAAGGGGCTGCAGCTCCTCACCATCGACCGCGGGGCCGACGACGGCGTGCGGCGGATGATGCCGGTGGTCACCGCCGCCGGCGTCCTCGGGCGCATCCACACGCTCGGGCCCCGCAGCGCCGACGTGCTCGTGCTGTCGGACCGCAACAGCTCCATCGCGGTCCGGGTGGAGCGCTCGCGGGCCCGCGCCAACGTGCGCGGCCAGGGCGCCCCCGGTCCCTGCAACCTCGAGTACGCGCTCCGCTCCGACGACCTCATCGAGGGGGACGAGCTCGTCACCTCCGGGACCGACGGCGTGTTCCCGCGCGGCCTGCCGGTGGGACAGGTCACCCGCGTGAAGCGCGGCGGCCACGGCCTCTACCAGGCGGCCGAGGTCGTCCCGGCGGTGGACGTGAACCGCGTCGAGGAGGTGGCGGTGCTGGTCGCCACCGACCTGCCGTCCGCGCTGCCGGCGGCGCGAGCGCCGGAGCCATGAGGGCCTGGCTGCGCCTCCCGCTCGCGGCGGTGGCCGCGCTCCTGCTCGTGGCCCTGGGGGCCTCGGCCACGCGCCAGCTCACCGGCGGGGCGGTCTCGGTGGCGCTCGCCGTCCCGGTGGTCGTCTGGCTGGGTCTCGAGACCACCGTGGTCGAGGGAGCCGTGGGCGCGGTGCTGGTGGGCGCGCTGCTCGACGCCGCCGCGGGCGGCCCGTCCGGCCTGCTCACCTTCCTCTCGGTGCTGATCCTCGTGGGCGTGCGGGCCGGGGCGGGCCCCTTCGACGCACGCAGCCACCTGGGCTTCGGCCTCCTCTGCGGCGCGGCCACCTTCGCCATGGGGTTCGGCGCCATCCTGCTGCTCCGCTACGTCTCGCCGGCGGCGGCCGTGCCGGGATGGAGCCTGCTCGGGCGCGTGGCCGTCGAGTCGATCCTCACCGGGCTGGCCGCGCCCGCCATCCGCCTGGTGCTCGACCGCGCCCTGGCGCCGGCACACCGGGAGCAGGCCGGGGTGCTGCGATGAGGGGAACGCCGTGGCGCTGACCACCGGCTCGCCGCGCGGCGACGGGCACCGCCGGCTGATCGTCATGGCCGGGGTCGCCGCGCTGGCCTTCCTCGTCCTGCTCTCGCGCCTCTACCACCTCCAGGTGCTCCGGGGCGAGGAGTTCAAGGGCAAGGCCGAGGAGAACTTCGTGAAGGAGCTCCGGGTCCTGGCCGACCGCGGCCTGGTCCTGGACCGCAACCGCAAGGTGCTCGTCGACTCCCGCCCGAGCTACGACGTGGTCCTCATCCCGTACTTCTGCGGGAAGGCCTGCGACGACGTGGTGGGCCGCCTCTCCGCGCTGCTCTCCCTCACCTTCGACGAGGAGCAGCGCGTCCGCGAGCACCTGCGAACCGCCCGCGGCCTGGTGCGCTTCCGCCCCTTCACGGTCAAGGTCGACATCTCCCGCGACGAGCTCGACGTGGTCGAGGCCAACCGCATCGAGCTCTCGGGCGCGGTGGACGTCCTGCCCACCCCGCACCGGAGCTACCGCCACGGCGTCTGGGCGAGCCACCTGCTCGGCTACATGAACGAGGTGGGGCCCGACGAGCTGGAGCGGATGAACGCGGAGCTGGCGAAGGCCGGTGGCGACGCGCAGCCCTACCAGCCGCGCGACTTCGTGGGACGCCGCGGACTGGAGCGACGCTTCGAGCGGGAGCTGCGCGGCGTGGACGGGACCCAGCGGGTGGTGGTGGACGCCCGGGGCAACGCCAAGCGCGACAGCGAGCTCATCCCCGAGGACCAGCGCTTCGAGCCGTCCTACCCCGGCAACAACCTGGTCCTCTCGCTCGACTGGCGCCTGCAGGAGTTCGCCGAGAAGACCTTCCCGGCCACCGCCGGCAGCGTGCTCGCCATGGACGCCCGCACCGGGTTCCTGCTCGCGCTCGTCGACCGCCCCGCGGTCGACCCCAACAAGCTGGCCGGGCGCATCACCCGGGCCGAGCTGGCGGAGATCCGTGCCGATCCGCTCCAGCCCGAGCTCTTCCGCGCCATCCAGCAGCACTATCACCCGGGCAGCACCTTCAAGGTGGTGACCGCCATCGCCGCGCTGGAGGAGGGCGCGCTCAAGCCCGGCGGGTCGGTGTTCTGCCCCGGCCGGTACACCCTGGGCGGCCACACCTGGCGCTGCGACAAGGAGACCGGCCACGGGCACGTGGACCTGGAGCACGCGCTCGGCGCGAGCTGCGACGTCTTCTTCTACGCGCTCGGCGACCGCATGGGCACCGACAAGATCGCCCGCTGGGGCGCCGCGCTGGGGCTCGGCAAGCCCACCGGGCTCGACCTGCCCGGCGAGATCCCCGGCGTCATGCCCGACGAGGCGTGGCACGACGCCCGCCTGCCGGGCGGGCACCAGCACGGCATGTCGCTCAACATCTCCATCGGGCAGGGCGACGTGAACGTCACGCCGCTGCAGCAGCTCGTGCTCTACGGCGCGCTCGCCACCGGCAAGGTGTGGCGACCCCAGGCCGTGCTCCGCGTCGAGGACCCGAAGGGCGAGGTCGTCCGCGAGTTCGCCCCGGAGGTGCGCAGCACGCTCCCGGTGAAGCCGGAGACGCGCGACGCGGTGATGAAGGGTCTGCTCGCGGCCGTGAACCAGCCCTTCGGGACGGCCTACGGCCTCCGCTCCCGGGAATACGTCATGGCCGGGAAGACCGGGACCGCGCAGGTCGTGAAGCTGGGCGCGAAGCGGCTCAAGGCCTGGCAGATCGACTACTTCCACCGGGACCACGCCTGGTTCGTCGCCTTCGCGCCGGCCGAGGACCCGGAGATCGTGGTGGTGGTCCTGAACGAGCACTCCGGTTTCGGCGCCTCCAACGCGGCGCCCACCGCCGCCGCGGTGATCCGCAAGTGGCTCGAGCTCCAGGAGGAGGACGCGCGCGCCCGCGAGGACGCCCGGCGGCCCTCGGCGGAGCCGCCCGCCCCGGTCCCGGCGCCGTCCGCGCCGGTCCCGCCCGGACGCCCGGAGAAGCCTGCCCGCGCCGCGGCGCAGGCCGCCCCCGGAGGTTCCCGTGGCGCTTGACCTCTCCGGCCTGGCCAGCCTGGGCGCGCCGCGCCAGCGCTCCATCGCCCGCTTCCCCTGGCACCTGGCGCTCTTCGTGCTCGCCATCTCCGGCCTCGGCCTCTGGAACCTGGCCTCGGCGGCGCGCGGCTCGCACGTCGACATCTGGATCACCCAGGGCACCTGGATGGCGGTCGGCCTGGGGGTCGCGCTGGCGGTGTCGCTCGTCGACTACCGGCTCTTCCGGCAGGGGGCCTGGATCTTCTACGGCGTCGTGGTGGTGCTGCTGCTGCTCGTGCTCTGGAAGGGGCGCGTCATCATGGGCGCGCGCCGCTGGCTCTCCTTCGGCCCGGTCAACTTCCAGCCCTCCGAGCTGGCCAAGATCGCGGTCATCCTCGCGCTGGCGCGCTGGTTCTCGTCCGACCGGGAGAGCGATCCGCGCCGGGGACCCCGCGGGCTCGCCGGGCTGGTCGTGCCCGGCGCCATCGTGCTCGTCCCCGCCGTGCTGGTGCAGAAGCAGCCCGACCTGGGGACCGCGCTCATCACCGTGGCGGTCGGCGCGACCATGATCCTCTTCGCGGGCGTCCGCTGGAAGACGCTCGTGGTCCTGGCGACCGCGGTGGTCCTGGCGGCGGGCGCGGTCTGGCCGCACCTGAAGCCGTACCAGCGCAAGCGGGTGGAGACCTTCCTGAACCCGGAGGGGGACGTCCTCGGCGCGGGCTACCACGCCACCCAGTCGATGATCGCGGTGGGCTCGGGGCAGGGGTTCGGCAAGGGCTGGGGCCAGGGGACCCAGACCCTGCTCTCGTTCCTCCCGGAGCAGCACACCGACTTCATCTTCTCGGTGTGGGCCGAGGAGCACGGGTTCGCCGGGGCGCTCCTGCTGCTCGGGCTCTACTTCGCGCTGGTCGGGTCGGGCGTGACCATCGCCATGAACGCCCGCGACCGGTTCGGCCAGTTCGTGGCGGTGGGGGCCACCGCGCTCGTCTTCTGGCACGCCTTCGTCAACATGGGGATGGTGACGGGGGTGATGCCGGTCGTGGGGGTGACGCTGCCGCTCATGAGCTACGGCGGCACGTCGGTGCTCGTGGTCCTCGCGGTGCTGGCCATGCTCGCGAACGTGGGGACGAAGCGGTTCGCCAACTAGCCGCGCCGGGCGGGACGGCCCGGTGCCCCCGCGCTCAGGCCGCGGTGGCCTTCTTGACGCTCTCGATGAGCCGCGTCCGGTCGGCGCCGATGACGGTGTCGACCACCCGGCCGCCCTTGAACACGAGCAGCGTGGGGATGGACCGCACGTTGTACTTCTGGGCCACGCCCTGGTGCTTGTCGATGTCCATCTTGCCGACCTTCACCTTGCCCTTGAAGTCGGCGGCGATCTGGTCGACCACCGGGGCGATGGCCTTGCAGGGGCCGCACCACACCGCCCAGAAGTCCACCAGGACCGGGATCTCGCTCTTCAGCACCTCGTTCTCGAAGGTGCCGTCCTCCAGCGTCACGATGTCGTTCGATGCCATGCGCGCTGTCCTAACTCCTCGACCGCTGGCTGGCAAGCGGGCGCGGCGCCGTGATACGCTGGAAGAACTCTGCAAGCCCCCGGAATGACCCGCGATCTCTCCAAGGCCGGTGGTCTCCTCTTCGTCTCCCAGGCGCTCCTCGACGCGTGGGTCGGGCAGGGGAGGGTCGACGTGGACGGCGACAGGATCGCGCTGCTGCGCGGCCACTCCGCCGGCCGGCGCTACGTGCTCGAGCCGGCGGCCCGCTTCCTCCGCCTGGCCGGCGGGGGCGAGGACGCGCTGGGGCTCGTTGCGCGGGTGAAGACCATGGTCCAGATCCGGGAGCTGGGCGGCGAGGTCCTGGCCGACTCGGTGGTGGTCGGCGAGGCGGCCTACGAGATCGAGCCCGGGTTCCTCGCCGAGGCCTCGGCCGTGGAGGCCGCGTCCCGGGCGGCGCCGGCTGCACCGGCAGCGGCGCCGGCGGCCGGTCGCGACCTGACACGCGACCTCGAGGATCGGCGCCGCGAGGCCGAGGCGCTCGCCCGGTTCCTCCTTGACAATCTCTCCTGACGGCTCCATCACCGACCGCCTGTTCCCCGGTAAAGAACGAGATCCTCGATGAGCCTCCTCGTGCTCCGCATCGCCGCCCTCTTCTACGCCGGGGCGGCCGCCGCCTACGTGCTCTACTTCGCCCGCCCGCGCCACGCGGCGCTGGCCACGGTGGGGCAGTGGCTGCTCACGGCGGCCTGGGTGGTGCACGCGGCGGCCATCGGGCTCGGCTGCCGGGAGTACGGGGGCGCCGAGTTCTTCGGCCTGCGCGGGGGCCTGGTCTTCATGGTCTGGCTCGGCGCCGGGGCCTCGCTCGTGGTGCAGCGCCTCTACCGGATCCCGTCGATCGGCGCCTTCATCACGCCGCTCGTGCTGGTGGTGCTGCTCCCCACGCTCTTCCTCGTGAAGCCCGACTTCCCGGAGGTTCTCCCCGAGGAGGTGCGCCGGCCCATGCTCACGGTGCACATCGTCACCGCGCTGCTGGGCGTGGCGCTCTTCGCCATCGCGTCGCTCGTGGCGGTGATGTACCTGCTCCAGGAGCGCGAGGTGAAGGGGAAGCGCTTCGGGGCCCTCTTCTCGCGCCTGCCGTCGCTGGCCGCGCTCGACCAGCTGAACCAGCGGCTCGTGCGCTCCGGCTTCGTGGTCTACACGGTGGCGCTGCTCACCGGCTCGGGCATGGCCAAGGTGGTCTGGAAGAGCGCCTGGCAGTGGGACCCGCAGCAGGTCAGCTCGCTCGTCATCTGGCTCCTCTACGCCGCCATGGTCCAGCTGCGCCACACCGGCTGGCACGGCCGCCGCTTCGCCTTCCTCACCATCACCGGCTTCGCGCTGGTGCTGGGCTCCATGGTCACCCTCAACGTGCTCCCGGCGGGCTTCACCCGGCACGGGGGCGACTTCTCCGGGGTCCGGAAGTGAACTCGGGCCGCGAGCTCCACCTGGTCGGGCTCTCCCACAAGAGCGCCCCCGTCGCCGTGCGCGAGAAGGTCGCGCTCGGCGGCGACGAGCTGAAGGAGGCGCTCGCCGCGCTCGCGGCCCGCGCCGGGGTGGGCGAGGCGCTCGTGGTCTCCACCTGCAACCGCGTGGAGTGCTACGTCTACGGCGAGTCGCTCGAGGAGGCGCGCCACTTCTTCCTCTCCCGGACGGCGGAGGCCGACGGGCACCTCTACGAGCGGAGCGGGCGCGACGCGGTCCGGCACCTGTTCCGCGTGGCCGCCAGCCTGGACTCCATGGTGGTGGGTGAGCCCCAGATCCTGGGCCAGGTGAAGGAGGCCTACGGGCTCGCCGCGGCGGCGCAGACCGCCGGCACCTACGTCTCCCGGCTCTGCAACCGCGCCTTCGCCACCGCCAAGCGGGTGCGCAGCGAGACCGAGATCGCCCGCGGCGCGGGAAGCGTGTCCCAGGTCGCGGTCGAGCTGGTCGAGAAGATCTTCGGCAACCTGAGGGGCCGGGCGGTGCTGCTCGTCGGCGCCGGCAAGATGGGGGCGCTCTCCGCCAAGGCGCTGCGCGACCTGGGGGCGGACCGCATCCTCGTGACCAACCGCTCCCCCGAGCGCGCCCGGGCGCTGGCCGCCGAGATCGGCGGCGTGGCCGAGCCCTGGGAGACCCTCACCAGCCTGCTCGCGCTGGCCGACGTGGTCATCGTCTCCACCGGGGCGCCCACCTACGTCGTCACCCGCGACCTCGCCGGCCAGGTCATGAAGGCCCGGCGCGGCCGCTCCATCTGCTTCATCGACCTGGCCGTGCCCCGGAACGTGGACCCGGCCTGCGGCGAAATCGACAACGTCTACGCCTACGACATCGACGACCTGCAGCGGGTGGTCACCCAGACCCACGCCGCCCGCGCCGAGGAGGCCATCCGCGCCGAGGCCATCGTCGAGGCCGAGGTGATGGCCTTCGCGCAGGAGCGGGAGGCCCGCGCGGCCCTCCCGGTGCTCGCCGAGCTCCGCCGCCGCGCCGAGCAGATCGCGCGGGCCGAGGCCGAGCGCACCCTCTCGCACGTGGGCGGCAAGCTCGACGAGAAGGGGCGCAGGAGCGTCGAGGCCATGGCCCAGGCCATCGTGAACAAGCTGCTGCACGGACCCACCGCCCGGCTCAAGGAGGCCGCGGCCTCGGGCGACAGCGACCTCCCCGGCGCCGCCGCCGAGCTGTTCGGCGTGGGCGACGAGGAGACCCATTCCCCCCGCAGGAGGCCGGACGCCGACACCGGCCCCGACGCACACCCGGAGCCCCGCCGATGACCGTCCGAATCGCCACCCGCCGCAGCGCCCTCGCCATGTGGCAGGCCCGCCACGTCTCCGGCCTGCTCACCGCGCAGGAGCCCGGCCTCGAGGTCCAGCTGCTCGAGCTCATGACCCGGGGCGACCGGATCCTCGACGTCCCGCTCGCCGAGGTCGGAGGCAAGGGGCTCTTCGTGAAGGAGATCGAGGACGCGCTGCTGCGCGGGGACGCCCAGGTCGCGGTCCACTCCATGAAGGACCTGCCGGCGGTGGAGCCGCCCGGCCTCGTCATCGGAGCGGTCCCGGTCCGGGAGGATCCGCGCGACGCGCTCTGCTCGCACGGCAAGACGCTCGCCGACCTGCCCCGGGGCGCGCGCGTGGGCACGGCCAGCCTGCGCCGCTCGGCCCAACTCCAGGCCCTGCGCCCCGATCTCCGGATCGAGACCATACGCGGCAACGTGGCCACGCGGCTGCGCAAGATCGACGAGGGGTTCGACGCGGTGGTCCTGGCGTTCGCCGGGTTGCGACGCCTGGGGCTCGCCGACAGGGTGGTCCAGGTCTTCTCCACCGACGAGATGCTCCCGGCCGTGGCCCAGGGCGCGCTCGCCATCGAGGCCCGCCAGGACGACGCCGCGACCCTGCGCCGGCTCGCCCCCCTCGAGGATCGCACCACCCGGATCCAGATCGAGGCCGAGCGCGGCTTCCTGCGCAAGCTGCAGGGCGGCTGCCAGGTCCCCATCGCCGGGCACGCCGAGGTGCGGGGCGAGGTGGTCCGGCTGCGCGGGCTGGTCGCCAACCTGGACGGCACGGTGATCATCCGGGGCGAGCGGACCGGCGCGGTCTCCGAGGCGGCCCGGGTCGGCGAGGGTCTCGCCGAGGAGCTCATCGGGCGCGGCGCGGGCGAGATCCTGGCCGCCATCGAAAAGGGACCGGGGCTCACGGCCCCGCGCCGGTGACGGGCGGCGCGGCCAGGCTCGACGGCCGCCGCGTGGCGGTCACCCGCGGGAAGGGTGGGGCCGACGCCCTCACCGTCCGGCTGCGGGAGCTGGGCGCGCAGGTCCTCGACGTCCCGGCCATCGCGGTCGCGCCGCCCTCGTCCTGGGACGAGCTGGACGGCGCGCTGCGGGAGCTCACCCAGTACGACTGGATCGCCTTCGCGAGCGTGACCGCGGTCGACGCGACGCTCTCCCGCGTCGCCGCGCTGGGGATGCCGCCGCCCCCGGTGGGCACCCGGCTCG
>JBBIOL010000070.1:0-17341 GCA_037443385.1 Anaeromyxobacteraceae bacterium | reverse complement strand
GCCGCGCCGAGCAGCACGGCCGCGAGCCGGCGGGCCCGGGGCCCGTCCTCGTCCCGGGCGCGCTTGCCGCGGTTCCCGGCGACCACCAGCACCGCCTCGTACGAGAGGAACCCGGCGAAGGCCCCCGCGGCGAGGAGCAGCGCGGCGGGGCCGGGCCGGCCCAGCGCCAGCCCGCAGGCGAGCGGCAGGGCGATCTGGCCGTAGGCGCCGTGCTCGTGGGGAAGCAGGTTGCGGGGGGCGGGGGTCGGCATCGTTCGGGGGAACCCGTGCGGGGATGAGTCGATTATCACGAAAAAGGCATGAAATCGCCCCGCCACGACGTTGCGACGGGAGGGATCGAGACCTACCATCCAGGGGTCGGTGCTCGTGCGGGGGCCGACTCCAGCAGACCGGGAGCGTCACCACATGCAGCCAGTGCAGGCGGGCAGCCTCGTCATCCGGATGGACGGGGCCTTCGACATCGATTCGGTCCAGGCGATCCGCCAGCGGATCCAGGCGCTCCCCGTGGACACCGAGGTCTACGTGGACCTGTCGCGCGTGCGCGAGTTCCACGACCGGGCCGTGGCCATGCTGGCCGAGGTGCTGGCGCTCGCCCGCGCGCGGGTCTCGGTCCGCGGCCTGCGCCAGCACCAGTACCGGATGCTGCGCTACCTGGGCGTCACCCCGGCCGCGCTCGATCCCGGGCTGGCCCGCCTGGCCCCTTCCGCCGAGCGATAGGCCCGTCAGCGACGGCGCATGGCCGGGAGCCCGGCGAAGTCGTCGGTGCGCGCCATGCTCCGGAAGGCCTCGGCGAGGTCCTGCGGGGGAGCGACCGCACGCCGCGCCTCGAGGTCCAGCCAGGATCCCACCACCGTCACCGTCGCCATGGCCGTGCCGTCGGCCTTCCAGAGCCGGTGCCGGATCGCCCACCGGGACGCGTCGGGCGCGAGGCCCGAGCAGAGCGCGTCCACGAGCACCTCCTCCCCCAGGGCGGCCTCGCGGCGGTAGTCGATCTCCTCGCGGAAGAGCACCGGCCCGAGCCGGAGCGACTGGAAGCGCGCCCACGCGTAGCCGAACGAGGCGAGCAGCGCGACCCGGGTGTCGTTCGCGTACTCGGAGAACGCGGTGTTGCGCAGGTGGCCGTTGGCGTCGGCGTCCGACCAGCGGACCACGAACTTCCTGTGGAACGGGGTGGTCATCGGGGAGGAGCCAGGTCGTCGCGGGACCCGAAGAAGTACCGGCCGTCGAACTGCCCGCGGATGTAGACGTTCCAGGACGGGGTGAGCGCCGCGTTGCCGTAGCCGGGCGGGTAGACCACAGGCGTCGTGAACGGGATCTCGACCCCGAACCCGAGCTGGACCACCGTGGCGAAGACGAGCTGGGTCGCGAACGTCCGGAAGGGGGTCCACTCCAGGACCGGGAAGCTGAGCGCGATGGACTTCAGCTTGGCGGCGCCGAGGTCCGCATCCGGCGTGGGCGGCGGGCCGGTGGGGACCAGGATGACCACGTCGGAGAGGTACCCGTAGAGCACGGCGTCCAGCTCGCGCCCGATGACGACCTGCAGGGTTCCCATGCCGATGCCGAAGCTCCGCTCGTAGGGGATGAGGCCACCGCTGGCCGCCGCCACCCCCACCGAGCTGAGCGCCTCCGGGGAGGCCGCGGCCAGCACCGGGCCGAGCAGCAGCATGTCGCCCGGGACGAGCCAGAAGGGCAGCCGGATCCCGAGGCGCAACCCGGTCCGGGCGGGAACGCGCGGGAAGAACGAGCTCGTGCCGAGCACCGTGCAGGCCGGGCCGGCGTCGCAGGCGTCGGTCTGGGCCGACTGCATGGTGATGCCGGCGTCGACGAAGGCGAGCCCGGTGCCCACCGACCCGGTCAGGCTCTCCGCGCCGAAGCCCAGCCGGACGCCGGCGGAGAGCGACCCGAAGAACTGCGCGGTCTGGGTGCCGAACCCTCCCCAGCCCAGGTTCCCGGTGATGGAGGCGAAGGCGCCGACGAAGGGGCCGAGCTCCTCGCGGAAGCGGGGGAGGTGGACGTCCCCCTCGCCGCGCCCCGGGACGGGGAGCGTCATGGCGAGCGGGTTGAAGTGGCGCGCCAGCCCGTCGGCCCCGGCCACCGACGGCTGGACCTCCTCCCGGCAGGAGTCGAAGCCGAAGATCTCGGAGGCGGGGCGCCCGAACCCGGTGGCGAGCACGCCCAGCTCGTCCCCGGGGCGCAGCGCCGCGACGAGCTGCGCCAGGCTGTGGACGACGGCGTCGGAGGCCCGGCGAACGTCGGCCGGGCGCATGAAGGAGTCGCCGAAGAGGATGGCGCCCTCTCCGCCCCAGGTCGCGCCGTCGTGGCCGAACTCGTTGTAGTAGTCGTGCGTCCCCTTGCGCCAGGCGTTGCTGCCCCAGGTGCCCACCACGTGCCCGGAGGCGAAGGTGTCCTCCAGCCAGTGGAGCGCGTAGCCCTCGGCGACGAGCACGCGCAGCGCCGCGGCGGGCCGCTCCTCCGGCGGCGGGGGGGAGCTGGCGTAGCGGTGGGCCAGCTCGAGGGCGGCCATGTGGTACTGCAGGTACATGCCCACGGCGTTGAGCGGCGCGCCCTCCCGGACCGCGCTCCGCAGGTAGCCGGAGGCGTCATCGTCCACGCGCGGGAGCAGGAAGTGGGCGTTGTTCGCGCCGGCGCGGCTCACGTATTCCGGGTCGGCCGCCTGGAGGGCCAGGTTGGAGGTGGCGATCGCGTTCAGCGTCTGGTCGCGATCGCGCGCGGCGTCGAGGTTGGCCTGCGTCTCGGCGCCGACCCGGGCCACGGCCAGGATCCAGTCGCCCGGGAGGGTCCGCTCGGCCACCTCCCTCGGGCTGCAGGAGTGGTCGCCGGACAAGGCCGGGATGGCGGCGAAGTCGATGCACGCGGGGTGCAACCCCTGGTCGCCCTCGGAGAGCGCCGGGCAGAGCCGCGCCGGCAGCGCCTTGCGGGCCTCGACCCAGAGCGCGTCCAGGGCGGCCCGGTCGGCCGGGGGGAGCTTCTGCACGCCGGCCACCGCGATGGTCCGGTGCTCCGGGTAGATCCAGCCGCGGGCGGCGGACGGCGCCAGGGCGAGGCCCAGCGCGAGCCAGGCGGCGGACGGGATTCGCATGCTTCGAGAGTCGCAGGCCGCGGGAGCGCGGGCAAGCGCGGCGCGATATGTCCTGCGCCTTGTCCGCGCTCGAGATCCACGTCCGCTCGACGCTCTCCGACGTCCCGCCCGGGGAGTGGGATCGGCTCTGGTCCCACGAGCCGGAGGAGGCCACGCCGTTCCTGTCCCACGCCTGGCTCGACGCCCTGGAGCAGTCGGGGGCGGCTGCCCCCGAGCGGGGCTGGACGGGGCGCCACCTGCTCCTGCGGCGGGCCGGGAGGACCGTGGCCGCCCTTCCCGCCTGGGCGAGGACCGACTCCCACGGCGACTTCGGGCGCGACTGGAGCTGGGCGGCGGCGGCCGAGCGCGCCGGCATCCCGTACTACCCGAAGCTCGTGGTGGGCGTCCCGTTCACGCCCGCCACCGGGCGACGGCTGCTCGTCGCCGCCGGCGAGGACCGGGACGAGATGGCCCGTGCCGCGGTGGCGGCGCTGCGGGAGCTCTGCCGGGAGGAGGGGCTGCGCTCGATCCACGTCCTGCACCTGCCCGAGGAGGACGCCCTCGAGCTCGAGCGGGGCGGTCTCACCCTGCGCGCCGACTTCCAGTTCCACTGGGTGAACGCCGGGTACGCGTCCTTCGACGACTTCCTCTCCCGGTTCACCTCGAAGCGGCGCAACGCCATCCGGCGCGAGCGGGCGGCGCCGGTGGCCCAGGGGATCGCCATCCGGACGGTCCGCGGCGACGAGCTGGGGGAGCGGCCGGCCGCCTGGGCGCGGGACGTGGCCCGGCTCCACGCCGCGTCGGTGGACCGCATGGAGTGGGGGATGCGCTTCCTCGACCGCTCCTTCCACGAGCGCGTCCTGCGCAGCATGCCCGGCGCCATCGAGGTGGTGGAGGCCCGCCGCGAGGGTCGCCTCGTCGCCATGGCGCTCAACGTGGCCTCGCGCCGGAAGCTCTTCGGGCGCTACTGGGGCGCGGTGGAGGAGCACCCGTTCCTCCACTTCAACGTGGCCCTCTACCACTCCGTGGAGGAGTGCATCCGCCTCGGGCGGAGCGTCTTCGAGGGCGGGGCGGGGGGCGAGCACAAGCTCTCCCGCGGCTTCGAGCCCGCCCTGGTCTGGAGCGCCCACCACTTCCTCGATCCGCGGCTCGACGTCCCCATCCGCGGGCACCTGGCCGGGAACCGGGACGTGGCGCGGGAAGGGCTCGCCCGCTGGAGGGCGGAGTCGGCGGTGCTCAGGCCGGCCGACCCCAGGTGAGGCGGATCTCCCGGGTCCAGGCGGCCTCGCCGCAGGCGCGGGCGAGCGCGCGCGCGTCGGCGAGGAGCCCGGCGAGCCGGTCCGGGCCCAGCGCGGGCCCGACGAGGGAGAGGGAGCGCAGCACGGCGTCCAGCCGGTCGGGCGAGAGCACGTCGACGTGGACGAAGGCCTCCTGCGTTCGCGCGCGCACGCGGGCGGCGTCGAGGAGCTGCGAGAGGCGGGCGGCCGGGCGGGGCCTCGCGCGCGGGTTCCCGCCGGCGAGCAGGGCCGCGATCCCGTCGGCGAAGGCGGAACCGCCGAGCCGCGCCTCGACGACGGCGATCGCGCCCTCCGGGGCGAGGAGCCGCGCCGCCTCGCGTCCGGCCGCCTCCGGCTCCACCCACTGGAGCGCATCGGCGAGGACCACGAGCCGGGCATCGCCCGCGGGGAGCCCGGTCACCTCGGCGGTGGCCTGGACCGCCTCCACCCGGAGCCCTCCCGCGCCCTCCCGTAGCGCGTCCAGCATGGCCCCGGCCGGCTCGACGGCCCGGACCGCGACCCCCCGTTGCGCGAGCGGGAGGGAGACCAGGCCGGTCCCGGCGCCCAGGTCCACCGCCGGCCCCCCCGGCCCGGCGAGCCCGGCCAGCCGGTCGAGGAGCGCGGCCGGGTAGGGCGGGCGGGCGCGGTAGTCCGCGGCCAGCCGGTTGAAGACCCAGCGGGTCCCGTCCCGCACGTCGACGCCGCGCCGTCCCACCCGAGGACCCTACAGCACCCGCGCCCGATGTGCCTTACACTCCGGCACCGTGCCAGAGCCGGTCGTCCGACTACGCGGGGTCGCCAAGCGCTACGGGGAGTTCACCGCCCTCGACCGGGTCGACCTCGACGTCCGGCAGGGCGAGATCCTGGCGCTGCTCGGCCCGAACGGCGCCGGCAAGACCACGCTCATCAGCATCGTGGCGGGCCTCACCCGCGCCAGCGAGGGGGACGCCACCGTCCTCGGACGCGACGTGGTCCGCGACTACCGGTTCACCCGTCGCGCGGTGGGGCTCGTCCCCCAGGAGATCAACTTCGACCCGTTCTTCTCCGTGGAGGAGACGCTCCGGTTCCAGGCCGGGTACTTCGGCGTCCGCCTCGGGGAGGACCGGCTGGACGAGATCCTGCGGGCGCTCGAGCTCACGGAGAAGCGGCACGCCAACACCCGCTCGCTCTCGGGAGGCATGAAGCGGCGGCTCCTCATCGGGAAGGCGCTGGTCCACGATCCGCGCGTGCTCTTCCTGGACGAGCCCACCGCCGGGGTCGACGTGCGGCTCCGCCAGCAGCTCTGGGCCTACGTGCGGCGCCTGCAGGCGCGCGGCACCACCATCGTCCTCACCACCCACTACCTCGAGGAGGCCGAGGAGCTGGCCGATCGCGTGGCCATCATCGACCGGGGGAGGATCCTGCTCGTGGAGGGGAAGGACCAGCTGCTCGAGCGGCAGGGGGGCAGGACCATGCGCGTCGCGCTGGGCGCGCCGCTCGCCGGGCTCCCCGCGCCGCTCGCCGCGCTCGGCGCCCGGCTGGAGGAGGGCGGGCGCGCCGTCTCTGTGGACGCGCCCCCGGGCGGATCGCTCGGCCCGGCGCTGGCGGCGCTGGCCCAGGCCGGGCTCCCGGTCGGGGACGTCGAGACCCGGCGCGCGCGGCTCGAGGACGTGCTGCTCGCCGTCCTCGGGGGCGGTGCCGGCGCGGGCGAGGGCGAGGAGGGCCGGTGAACGGGCTGGGATTCCGCACCCTCTTCGTGAAGGAGACGCGGCGCTTCCTGCGCGTTCCCGGGCAGACCCTGCTCTCGCCGCTCGTCACCACGTCCCTCTACTTCCTCGTTTTCGGGTGGTCCCTGGGAAGCCGCATCCGGGAGATCGAGGGCGTGCCCTACGCGCGCTTCATCCTGCCGGGCCTGATCGCGCTCGGCGTGCTCACGAACGCCTACCTGAACAGCGCCTCCTCGCTCTTCGTGATGAAGCTCCAGGGCACGGTGGTCGACGTGCTCGTCTCGCCGCTCTCCTACGCCGAGATCCTGGGCGCGTTCGTCGGCGCGGCCGTCGCGCGCGGCTTGATCGTGGGCGGGATCACCTGGCTCGTGGGCGCCGCGTTCACCGGCTTCGAGGTGGCCCACCCGCTGCTCGCGCTCGCGCTGCTCGTGGGCGTGGCCGCGGGGTTCGCCGCGCTGGGCTTCCTCACGGCCACCTGGGCCGGGAGCTTCGAGCAGGTGAACTTCCTCCCCACCTTCGTGGTGACGCCGCTCACCTTCCTGGGAGGGGTCTTCTACGCGGCGTCCATGGCGCCTCCGGCGCTCCGCTGGCTCACCCGGGCGAACCCCGTCTACTACCTGGTCGAATCCCTCCGCTGGACGGTGCTCGGGCGGTGCGACGCGGCCCCGGCGGCCGGATTCGCCGTGGCCGCCGTGCTCTCCGCGGGCGCACTTCTTGCGGCGTACGCGGTGCTGAGAAGCGGCTGGAAGCTCCGCGGATAGCGGCCGCAAACGGGCAGTTGGGGATTTACTTCGGGCCTTCGTTGGTTATCCTACGGCCCCCAATCCAAGGCCCCATCTTTCCGGAGGTTCCCGAAATGCGTCTGGTTCTCGCCCTCATGCTCGCGCTGGCCGTCACGGCCTGCAAGAAGTCGAACGCGCCCGTCCCGGCGCAGCAGGCTGCCACCGCCGACGCCGCGGCTGCCGGCGCGGGCGGCGTGCGCGGAAAGGTCCTCGAGCGGATCGACGCCGCCCCCTACAGCTACCTTCGGATCTCCGGCCCGGGTGGCGAGGTCTGGGCCGCCGTGCCGCAGGCCGCGGTCGAGAACGGCGCCGAGGTGGTGATCGAGAACCCGATGGCCATGGACGGGTTCGAGTCGAAGACGCTCAACCGCAAGTTCGAGAAGATCTACTTCGGTACGCTCGGCGGCCAGGGTGGCGCCCAGGCGGCCGCCCCGGCCGGCGCTCCCGCCGGCGGGATGCCCCCCGGCGCCCCGGCCGGGATGCCTCCCGGCGGCATGGCCGCGCAGCACGCCGCCGCCGCGGCCGGCCCCACCGACGTGGGCGACGTGAAGGTCCCGAAGGCCACCGGCCCGAACGCGAAGACCGTGGCCGAGATCCACGCCCAGAAGGCGCAGCTCAAGGAGAAGAAGGTCACGCTGCGCGGCAAGGTCGTGAAGTCCAACGCCGGCATCATGGGCAAGAACTGGGTCCACGTCCGCGACGGCAGCGGCAGCCAGGAGAAGGGCGACAACGACATCACCGTCACGTCCGAGTCGGCGGCGAACGTGGGCGACGTGATCGTCATCACCGGCGTGGTGCGGATCGACAAGGACTTCGGCGCCGGCTACGCCTACCCGGTGATCATCGAGGAGGCGGTCTACTCCAAGTAGGGCCGCCGCTACTTGTTGGTCATCTCCTGCAGCGTCTCGCGGACCTTCGCGTAGAGGCAGGTGGTGATCGACGCCGTCCAGGTGGAGGGAACGGGTGAGCCGGCCGGGACCGCAGCGGTCCCGGTCAGGAACACCACCATGTTCCCGTTGCGCAGGAACGTGACCAGGTTGTTGTCCGGGTTGACGGGCTCGAGCGTCAGCGTGCGCGCGCCGCGGGTCAGGCCACCGTCGTAGAAGGCGAGCTGCTGGGTCACGACGCCGCTCGAGACCGTCACGGACAGGTTCTGGAGCCAGTCGAAGTTGGTGGCCCCGGTCGACGTGAGGGTCGCCTCCAGGTCCAGGAAGCGCAGGACGTGGGTGTCGGTGCTCCCGTTCACCAGGAAATCGGGGAGCGTGTTGCCGATGCCCAGGTCCACCTGCCCGGACCAGGTGCCGGTGAAGCCGCCCGGGGGCGCGACGATGCCGCCGCCGGGGATGGTGAAGCTCTGCGGGGGCACCGTCAGGCAGACCCGCGGCTGCTCGGCCTCGGCGTAGAACGTGTTGCAGGCGGCGAGCGGGATGCACAGCGCGGCGAGGAGTGCGGGCAGGAGTCGCTTCATGGCGGGCCTCGCGATCAGAAGAAGTACAGGAAGGAGAGGCGGGCCACCGGCATGAACGCCTGGGACTTCCAGGGGTCGGTGGTGACCTGCACGTTGTTGATGGTCCCGCTCCCGCCCTTCACGTTGAGCGAAAGCCAGCCGATGCCGCCCTCGAGCGAGAAGGTGAAGCCGTTCCGGCTCCCGATGGCGATGCCCAGCAGCGCCGAGAACCAGTTGTAGCTGGCGTCGCCGATGAGCGGCCACTGGTCCTCGGGGACGTTCGCCCACTTCTTGATCTGGTTCGCGGTGTTGCCGGCGAAGTAGTAGCCGTACTCGCCGCGGACGAGGGGGGAGACCACGAAGTCGATGGGGCGGAACTCGAGCCCGAGCACGAACCCCGGGGCGAGCGTGTAGGCGAAGCCGACGTCCGCCATCACCCAGTAGAGCGGGGACCAGACGAACGAGAGCACCGCGCCGTCCGGGGCCCCGAGCGCGAGCTGGAGGCCGAACTGCGGAGCACTCGCCTCGACCGGTGCAGGCGCCGGCGCCGGTGGGGTCGCGGGGGCCTGCGCGGCCGGTGCGGTCGGGGGGGCGCCCGCGGGCGCGGCGTCCTGGGCGCTGGCCGGGGAGGCGGCGAGGAGGGCCGGGACGAGGAGGAGGGCGAGACGCATGGGCGACTCCAGGGCAGGGTCGTGCGACCGGTGAAGTCTCGCACGCCGACCCGCCCGGGAGAACCGCCATCCGGGGGCGTCGGGACGCCCACATGTGGGTGGCGTGCCGGTGACCCGGAGGTGCTAGGTTCCGCGCCATGGCGCTGCCCGCGACGCTCCACGACTTCCAGGTCGATCTCGTCCACGTCGAAGCCGCCGTCGAGCAGCGGCTCTCGCTCCGGCTGGCGCGCCACCCCTCCGAGTCCTCGGAGCGGCTCTGGCTGCGGCTGCTCGCGACGTGCTGGCAGTGGCGGGAGGGGATCGAGCAGGGTCCCGGGCTCTCCGATCCGGACGCACCCGACGTGCTCGCGCGCGACCTCACCGGCGAGATCCGGCTCCGGGTCCGGGTGGGCCGCCCCGATCCGGTCCGGATCCAGCAGGAGGCCGACCGGAACCCGCGCGCGGAGCTGGCGGTCCTCTTCGACTCTCCGCGAAGGATGGAGGCCTTCGTCGCGGAAGCAGCCGCGGCCGGGCTCGGCCGGCTCGCCCGCGTGGCGCTCGCCGCGGTGGACCCGGTGCTCCTCGCCGAGCTGGCGGGCCGGGAGGAGCGGAGGGCTCGCCTCTCGCTCACCATCGCCGGGGACCACCTGTACGTGGAGCGGGACGGCCGGAGCCTCGACGGGCCGCTCGCACGGGCCTACATCCCCGGAACCTGAGGGCAAAGGTTGTCGTGCACGTCGCGCCGGCCTCGTTACACTTCCGCTATCGGGACCTTTTCGGTCCAGATAGGCTCCCACCGGGCGAGGCCCACGATGTACCCCAAAGGGGGGATTCGCCGATGATCCGCATGACCAAGCTGACCGACTACGGGATCGTGCTGCTCACGCACATGGCGATGGAGGCGCCGGGGTCGCTGCACACGGCGCAGGACCTGGCCACGAAGTCGCGGGTCCCGGTGCCCACCGCCTCGAAGCTCCTCAAGTCGCTCGCCCGGGCGGGGCTCGTGGTCTCGCACCGCGGCCGCAACGGGGGCTACGGCCTCTCCCGGGACGCGGACGCCATCTCGGTCGCCGAGATCATCGCCGCCATCGAGGGGCCCATCGGGCTCACCGAGTGCGGCACCGGGAACCAGGGCTCCTGCGACATGGAGTCCTTCTGCGCCGCCAAGGGGCGCTGGGCGCCCATCAACCAGGCCATCGAGCGGGCGCTGCAGGACGTGCCGCTCTCGGCCATGCGCCCGCAGCAGCCGCTCGAGCGGCCCCGCGAGCGGCTGGTTCAACTCGAGGTGGGGGCGGGGGTGGCGCCGTGAGCGACGCGCTGAAGGAGCTGACCGAGCAGAAGTACAAGTACGGCTTCGTCACCGACGTGGCCGAGGACCGCATCCGCAAGGGACTCGACGAGGACGTGGTCCGGCTCATCTCGGCGAAGAAGAACGAGCCGCAGTTCCTGCTCGACTTCCGCCTGAAGGCCTTCCGTCACTGGCTCACGCTGGAGGAGCCGACCTGGGCCAAGGTCCGCTACAACCCCATCGACTACCAGGACATCGTCTACTACTCGGCGCCCAAGCCGCGGAAGAAGCTCGCCTCCATGGACGAGGTCGACCCCGAGCTGCGCGAGGCCTTCGCCAAGCTGGGCATCCCCCTCGAGGAGCAGAAGCGGCTCTCCAACGTGGCCGTGGACGCCGTCTTCGACTCGGTCTCGGTGGCCACCACCTTCAAGAAGAAGCTCGCCGACATGGGGGTCATCTTCGGGTCCTTCTCCGACGCGGTGCGGGACCACCCCGAGCTCGTGGAGAAGTACCTGGGCTCGGTGGTGCCCTACACCGACAACTACTTCGCCACGCTCAACTCGGCGGTCTTCTCCGACGGCTCGTTCGCCTACGTCCCGAAGGGCGTGCGCTGCCCCATGGAGCTCTCCACCTACTTCCGCATCAACGCGGCCGACACCGGCCAGTTCGAGCGCACCCTGCTCGTGGCCGACGAGGGCGCCTACGTCTCCTACCTGGAGGGCTGCACCGCCCCCCAGCGGGACCAGAACCAGCTGCACGCGGCGGTGGTCGAGCTCGTGGCCCTCGACGGCGCGGAGATCAAGTACTCCACCGTGCAGAACTGGTACCCGGGCGACGCCGAGGGGCGCGGCGGCATCTACAACTTCGTCACCAAGCGCGGCAAGGCCATGCGGCGCGCCAAGATCTCCTGGACGCAGGTGGAGACCGGGTCGGCCATCACCTGGAAGTACCCGAGCTGCATCCTCCAGGGCGACGAGTCGGTGGGCGAGTTCTACTCGGTGGCGCTCGCCAACCACCGGCAGCAGGCCGACACCGGCACCAAGATGATCCACGTCGGCAAGAACACCCGCTCCACCATCGTGTCGAAGGGGATCTCGGCCGGCCACGGCCAGAACACCTACCGCGGGCTGGTGAAGATCGGGAAGGGCGCCGAGGGGGCCCGCAATCACTCCCAGTGCGACTCGCTGCTGATCGGCGACCGCTGCGGGGCCCACACCTTCCCGTACATCGAGGCCCGCAACCCCACCGCCCAGGTCGAGCACGAGGCCACCACCTCGAAGATCAGCGAGGACCAGCTGTTCTACTGCCGGCAGCGGGGGATCCGGGAGGAGGACGCGGTCTCCATGATCGTGAACGGATTCGCACGGCAGGTCCTGCGGGAGCTGCCCATGGAGTTCGCCGTCGAGGCGCAGAAGCTGCTCGGCATGAGCCTGGAAGGGAGCGTGGGATGAGCCGGAAGCCGGACGGGACGCCGCTGCTCGAGGTCCGCGGCCTGCGCGCCGCCATCGACGGGAAGGAGATCCTGAAGGGGCTGGATCTCACCGTGCACGCGGGCGAGGTGCACGCCATCATGGGACCCAACGGCTCGGGGAAGAGCACGCTCGCCGGCGTGCTGGCCGGACGCGACCGGGCCCAGGTCACCGGCGGGACCGCCACCCTCGACGGCCGGGACCTGCTCGCGCTCCCGCCCGAGGAGCGGGCGGTGGCCGGCCTCTTCCTCGGGTTCCAGTACCCGGTCGAGATCCCCGGCGTGGGCAACCTGTACTTCCTGCGCACGGCGCTCAACGCCCAGCGCAAGGCCCGCGGCGAGGAGGAGCTCGACGCCGTCGACTTCCTCGGGCTGGCCAAGGAGAAGATGAAGCTCGTCGAGATGGACCCGGCCTTCATGAACCGGGGCGTCAACGAGGGGTTCTCCGGCGGCGAGAAGAAGCGCAACGAGGTCCTCCAGATGGCGGTGCTCGAGCCCCGCCTCTCCATCCTCGACGAGATCGACAGCGGGCTCGACATCGACGCCCTGCGCGTGGTGGCCCGGGGCGTCGACGCCCTGCGCAGCCCCGACCGCGCCACCGTTCTCGTCACCCATTACCAGCGCCTGCTCGAGTACATCGTCCCCGACCGGATCCACGTGATGGCGGCCGGGCGCATCGTGCACTCCGGCGGCCGCGAACTGGCCCTGGAGCTCGAGCAGAAGGGCTACGCGTGGGTGGAACCTTGAAGGCGGCCGAGCAGAGCCTGCTCGGCGGGCAGGAGGCGCTGGCGCCGGCGCCCGAGTTCGTGGCCTCGGCCCGGCGGGCGGGCCGTGCCTCCTTCGAGCGGTCCGGCCTGCCCACCACGCGCGAGGAGGACTGGCGCTTCACCTCGCTCGCGCCTCTCGCCGCCCACGCCTTCGGCCCGGCCGACCCGGCCGAGCCGGTCGACGCCGACGAGCTCGACCGCGCGGCCGGCCGGCCCTTCGGCCCGCGGCTGGTGGTCGTGAACGGCCGGTTCCGCGGAGACCTCTCCACGGCCCACGGCATGCCCGGGGGCGTGCACGCGGCCAGCCTGCAGCACGCCGTCGCGGCGACGCCGGCCCGGGTCGAGGGCCGGCTCGGGCGCGTGCTGGCCGCCGAGGGCCGCCCGTTCGCCGCGCTGAACGCCGCCTTCCTCGGCGACGGCGCCTTCGTCCACGTCGGGCCGGACGCGCGCGGTGGAGCGGTGGAGCTGGTCTTCGTCACCACCGGGCGCAGGGCCCCGGTGGCCGTGCACCCCCGCGTGCTGCTCGTCGCCGATCCCGGCGGCCAGGCCGCGGTGGTGGAGACGTACGTGGCGCTCGGGGACCACCCGGTCCTCACGAATGCCGTCACCGAGGCGTGGCTGGGTGACGGGGCCCGGATCGATCACTACCAGGTGCAGGACCAGCCCGGCACCGCCTTCCACCTCGCCACCGTGGCGGTCGAGCAGGGGAAGGGCGCCACGCTCTCCACCCACTCCACCGCCCTCGGCGCCGCGCTCTCCCGCAGCGAGGTGCTGGTCCGCCTCGCGGGGGAGGGGGCCGAGGCGCACCTCTCCGGCCTCTACATGGCCGACGGCCAGCGGGTCGTCGACAACCACTCGGTGATCGAGCACGCGGTTCCCCAGGGCACCAGCCGCGAGGCCTTCAAGGGGATCCTCGACGGCGCCTCCCGGGGGGTCTTCGCCGGGCGCATCCGGGTCCTGGAGGGCGCGGCCAAGACCGACGCCCACCAGCTCAACTCCAACCTGCTGCTCTCCCGGGACGCGGTCGTCGACACCATGCCGCAACTCGAGATCTACACCGACGACGTCAAGGCCGGCCACGGCGGCACGGTGGGCGAGCTGGACCGCGACGCGCTCTTCTACCTGCGATCCCGCGGGGTGGCGGCCGACGCGGCCCGGGCGCTGCTCATCTACGCCTTCGCGCGCGAGATGGTGGAGCGGGTCCGCGTGCCGGCGCTGCGCGACCGGCTCGGACGGCTGGTGGCCTCCCGGCTCCCCGGCGGCACGGCCATCCTGGAGGCGGCATGAGCCCCGTCGCCACCCCGGCCCGTGCCGCCCCGGCCGCACCGCCGGCGCCGCCCCCGTTCGACGTCGAGGCGGTGCGCCGCCAGTTCCCGGTCCTCGCCCAGCGGCCGCACGGCAAGCGGCTCGCCTTCCTGGACAGCGGCGCCACGGCGCAGAAGCCCCAGGCCGTGATCGACGCGGTCACGCGCTTCTACGACCGGGACAACTCCAACGTGCACCGCGGGGTCTACGACCTCGCCGAGCGCGCCACCGCCGCCTACGAGGGGGCGCGCAAGCGCATCGCCCGCTACGTCGGCGCCGACCCGCGGGAGATCGTCTTCACCCGCGGCACGACCGAGGGCGTGAACCTGGTGGCCCAGTCGTGGGGGCGGGCCAACGTCGGCGCGGGCGACGAGATCCTCGTCACCGGGATGGAGCACCACTCCAACATCGTGCCGTGGCAGCTGCTCGCGGCCGAGAAGGGGGCCCGGCTGGTGGTGGTCCCGGTCGACGACGCCGGCGCGGTGCACCTCGCCGACTTCGAGCGGCTCATCGGGCCGCGCACCCGGATCGTGGCCGTCACCCACGTGTCGAACGCGCTCGGCACGGTGAACCCGGTGAAGGAGATCGTGGCGCTGGCCCACGCGCGCGGCGTGCCCGTGCTCCTGGACGGCGCGCAGGCCATGCCCCACATGAAGGTCGACGTCCGCGACCTGGACGCCGACTTCTATGCCTGGAGCGGCCACAAGATGTTCGGCCCCACCGGCATCGGCGTGCTCTACGGGAAGGCGCGGTTGCTCGAGGCCATGCCGCCCTGGCAGGGCGGCGGCGACATGATCCTGTCCGTCTCCTTCGACGGCACCAAGTTCAACACCATCCCCTACAAGTTCGAGGCCGGCACGCCCGACGCCGCCGGGGCCGTGGGGCTGGGCGCGGCGGTCGACTGGCTGGAGGGGCTCGACCGCGCCGGCGCCGAGGCCCACGAGCGGGACCTGCTCGCCTACGCCACGCGGCGGCTCCGCGAGATCCCCGGGCTGCGCATCGTCGGGGAGGCCCCGGGCAAGGCCGCGGTGATCTCCTTCGTGATGGACGGCGTCCACCCCCACGACGTGGGCACCATCCTCGACCGCGAGGGGGTGGCGGTGCGCGCCGGGCACCACTGCGCCCAGCCGGTCATGGAGCGCTTCGGCGTTCCGGCCACCGTGCGCGCGTCCATGGCCCTCTACAACACCCGCGAGGACGTGGACCAGCTCGTCCGCGGCCTCCAGCGCGTCCGGGAGATGTTCCCATGAGCGAGCTCACCGACCTCTACCAGGAGGTCATCCTCGACCACGGCCGGAATCCTCGGAACTTCCGCCCGATGGCCGACGCCACCTCCACGGCCGAGGGGCTGAACCCGCTCTGCGGGGACCACTACCACGTGTTCCTCCGCATGGACGGGGGCCGCATCGCCGACCTCTCCTTCCAGGGCTCCGGCTGCGCCATCTCCAAGGCGTCGGCCTCCCTCATGAGCCAGGTGCTGAAGGGCAAGTCGGCCGCCGACGCCGAGGACCTCTTCCAGCGCTTCCATCGCATGGTGGTGGAGGGCGACGCCTCGCAGGCCGACGGCCTGGGGAAGCTCGGCGTGCTGAAGGGCGTGGCCGACTTCCCCACCCGCGTGAAGTGCGCCAGCCTGGCGTGGCACGCGCTCCACTCGGCCCTGCGCGGCGAGACGACTCCCGCCACCACGGAGTGAACGGATGGAGCGCCGCGAACCGGTCTCGCTGAGCCGCGCCGTCGAGGTGACGCTCGTCCCCTCGGGCGAGAAGCACGTGCTTCCCCCCGGCGCGCTGGTCATGCCCCAGCAGGAGCTGGGCGGCCACTTCACCATCATGCTCGACCGTGGCGGCCTGGCGCGGCTCGCCAACGAGGACGCCGACGCGCTGGGGCCCGACTTCGCCGAGCGCGCCCGGCAGCTGGCCGAGGCCGAGCGGGCGCGGCTCCGCGAGGCGAGCGGCCAGCCCTTCGACGAGCAGCTCATCTGGGAGGCCCTGAAGAAGGTCTTCGACCCGGAGATCCCGGCCAGCATCGTCGACCTCGGGCTGGTGTACGAGCTCTTCACCACGGAGCGCCCGGAAGGCGGCCGGAAGGTCACCATCCGCATGACGCTCACCGCGCCGGGCTGCGGCGTGGCCCCCATGATCCTCGACGACGTGCGCGAGCGGGTGGCCAAGGTCCCCGGCGTGGGAGCGGTGGACGTGGACCTGGTCTTCGACCCGCCCTGGACCCCCGAGAAGATGAGCGAGGCCGCCCGGCTGCAGCTCGGGTTCTGGTAGACCCATCCGGGACGCATCCGGAGGCGGGGCCGGGGGCGTCGAAGGGATCGGAACGGGCGCCACTCGCCCCAGGGAGATCCGACGATGACCCGCACCCGCAACCGCCTCGCCCTCGCCGCGCTGCTCTCCGCCGTCGCTCCCCGCTCCGTCCTGGCCGGCGACATCGGGTCCACGCTGGTCTCCATCGGCGTGCCCGCCATCGTGTTCGGGTTCGTCCTCGCCATCGTGGGCGCGGCCTTCTACGTCGGGTACCGGGAGACGCGGGAGCGGCAGGAGACCCTGCGGCTCGCCATCGAGAAGGGCGTCGCCATCCCCCCGGAGCTGGTGGCCGCGGCGCGAGGCGAGTCGAGCCCGGACAGGGACCTGCGCGCCGGCATCCGGCAGATCTTCGTCGGCATCGGCGTGGGCGTGCTCCTCTGGTTCGTCTCCCCGTTCAAGAACGTGTGGGCGGTGGGGGCCATGATCGCGATCTTCGGCGTCGGCAACGTCATCGCCTGGGCCATCACGCGCCGCTCCGACCGGGCCGACCCGCGCCCCACCTGAGCCGGAGCCCGTGGGCCCGTCCGACGCCGAGCTGGCCGCGCGCGTCGTCGCCGACGACGACCGGCACGCCTTCGCGACCCTGGTGCGGCGCCACCAGCCGGCGGTCCGGACCGTGCTGCGCCGCCTCTGCGCCGGCGACGCGGCGCTCGCCGACGATCTCTCCCAGGAGACCTTCGTCCGGGCCTGGAGGGGGCTGCGCGGCTGGCGCGGGGGCGCGCGCCTCTCCACCTGGCTCCACCGCATCGCCGTGAACGCCTGGCTCTCGCAGGCCCGCCGGCTGCCCGCGCCGGACCCCGGCGAGCCCGGGACCCAGCCTCCGGCCGACGGCGCGGTGGACGCACGCCGGGATCTCGAGCGGGCCTTCGCCGTGCTCCGCCCGGAGGAGCGCGTGGCGCTGGCGCTCGCCTACGCGCAGGATCTCACCCACGAGGAGGCGGCCGAGGCCGCCGGATGGCCGGTGGGAACGCTCAAGTCCCACCTGCTGCGGGGCAAGGAGAAGCTCCGGCGGCGGCTCGTTCCCGAGGAGGGCGCGGCATGATCGACGACACGAACGGCACCGGCGACCGGCTCGAGGAACTGCTTCGCACCCCGGACGTGCCGGCGGACGACGGCTTCACCGACCGGGTCCTGCGCGGGCTCCCGGCTCGCCGGGGCCGCGGCCGCCCGGCCGTGCTGGCACTGGCCGGCCTGGCGGCGGCGGGGCTGGGCGCCTTCACGCTGGGCGAGCCGGTGGTCGCGGCGGTGGGGGCCGTGACG
>JBBIOL010000069.1:0-18103 GCA_037443385.1 Anaeromyxobacteraceae bacterium | reverse complement strand
CGGCGCTGGCGTTCGCGCCCTCGGCGATGGCGCAGATCGCGCTCGACGTGAAGGCGGGCTGGGCCATCCCGACCGGCAACGCCACGGTGGGGAACGCGCTCTCGAGCGGCGTCTCGGGAGGGATTCCCCTCGAGGTGGCCGGTCGCTACAAGTTCACCCCGAACCTCTCGGCCGGGCTCTACTTCCAGTGGGGCCCGAGCTTCGTGAAGTCGAGCGTCTGCGACGTGGGCGTGAGCTGCGCCGCCTCCGACATGCGCCTCGGGATCGAGGCGGTCTACGGCTTCAGCCCCGGCGCCATGAACCCCTGGGTCAGCCTCGGGACCGGGTGGGAGTGGTCGTTCTTCTCGGCCTCCGGCGGCGGCGCGACGGCGAGCGCCTCCACGAACGGCTGGGAGTACTTCAACGTGCAGGCGGGCGTCGACTTCCCGCTCTCCAAGCTCTTCGCGCTCGGGCCCTACGTCGGCTACTTCGGCGGCACCTACACGAGCAGCAGCATCACGTCGCAGGGCCAGACCGTGAGCGGGAGCATCCCCTCCTCCGAGCGGGCCTTCCACGGCTGGATCCAGATCGGCGCGAAGGGCACCTTCAACCTGTAGATCCGGCACGTCCCCCCGCCGCGCCCGGGCGGTCCGCCGTCCCGCGCGGCGGTCCTGCGTCCGGGCCGCGGGAGGGCCGGTCGACGGATCGGGCTACTGCTGACCGGGCCCCCGGAAGAACCGGAATCCCCCACCGCCCGTGGAGACGTGGAAGCCGAACGTGAAGCGGATGTCGCCGCGCGCGTCGGCCAGGCCGGGCGGCGGGTTCACGAACGGCTGCGCCTTCTCGAAGGCGTCGATGGCGGTCTGGTCGAGGAAGTCGAGGCCGCTCGTCCGCGCCACGCGGATGTCGGTGATGGCGCCCTGCGGGTTGAGCGTCACGGCGAGGACCGTGGTGCGATCCTTGTTGAAGTAGCGCGACCCGGTGGGATCGCGCACCCGCGCCGCGTCCATGGGGTTCCACACCTCGGCCACGTTCTGCTTCACCCGGTTGAAGAAGCCGGCGTACTTCCACTCGCGGGTGTTGAGGAAGGTGGCGTCCCCGACGTCGACGCCCTCGACGTGATCCGGCGCCGGGGCCGAGGTGAGCCGGTCGTAGAAGGCCGAGGACGGCGTGAGGATGGGCTTGCCGCCCGACGCTCCCGGACGCGACGCACCCTCCCCGCCCTCGCCGCCCTCCCCCAGCTCCTCGAGCGCCGTCTTCTTCCGGTCGGCGTCCGGCGCCGCCGGCTTGAGCCGGGAATCGAGGGCGCCGTCCGGCGAGACCGCCATGGCGAGCCTGTCCGGCGTGGCCTTCGGCGCGGTGTCCGGGACCTTGCCGCGCGCGCCCGCCTTGCGGGTGTCGCCACCCGCCGTGGACGCCACCGAGTCCTGCGAGGCCTGCTCGCCCCGGGCCCCCGGCGACTGCTCCCGCGTCCGGTTCTGGGTGGGCGTGGGCGCCGCCTTCTCGTAGTCGAGCCGGCGGAACCGCGACACGCTCTCCTTCTCGACCGTGTTGTTGCTCTCGGCGAGGAACCGGGTGTCCTTGGGCGGAGGCTTGTCGGGGCTCGTGGGAGCCACGTCGACGACCTGGCCGGGGAGCTGCTGCTTCGGGGCCTGCGGGACGGCCTGGGCCTGCTGCTGTTGCGGCGGCGGTGCCGGCGGGGGCTTCTGGGACGGGCTGGGCGCCGGCAAGGGGCGTGGCGCGGCCTGTGGAGGCGGTGGCGGAGGGCTCCCGTCGGTGATCTGTCGATTGGACGCCCAGGCCTCCGGGGAGAGGGGCGCCATGGCGACCGAGCGCGGTCCCTCGGCGGGCAGCGAGCGGAGCTTCGTCCAGTCCACCTCGACGAGCCACAGCACGAGGGCGTTCACGAGCAGCGACGCGACGACGCCGACGAGGATCCGCCATCCGGTCCAGGACCGGTAGCGCCGGCGACGAAGGCTGGGGCCGAGGTGGTTCATCTCCGGAGCGGAATCTATAACAGAGCGGGGCTGCGATGGGTTCCCGGGATCCTCCGGAATTCTCGACCGTTGACCCGCCTCCGCCCGGGCGGGAAACTGCCGAACCCGTGGCCGACCGGCTCCCCGATCCCGCAACCCCACCGGTCCGTCCTTCCCGGAGGCGCATCGTGGCCCGGGCGCTCGCGGCCGTGGCCGGGGCCTTCGTCGCGGGGTGGTGCGCGCTCCTCGCCTGGGGCAACGCTCCGCCCGGGAGGGCGCTGCTGCGGGATCGCGCCGGGAGCGCGATCCGCGCCCGCGTGGGGCCGGCCGAGATCGGCGACGCGCGGCTCGATCCCCTGCTGCGCGTCCGGCTCTACCGGGTGACGGTCCGCCGCGGCGACGGGACGGGCGCGCTCGCGACCGCGGACCGGGTCGTGGTCCGGGTCCGTCTCGCATCCCTGCTGGCCGGACGCGTGGACCCGGCGGCGGTGGCCCTCCGGGGCCTCCGGATGTCCGGCACCGGATCCGGCGCCGAGCCCGGGTACGCGATCGGTCCGGTCGACGTGTTCCTGGAGCTGCAGGGCCGGGACGCGGTCCGGGGCCGGGCCACGTTCGGCGGCGGGGGCCACCTCGACTTCTCGATGGGGCGGACCCCCGACGCCCTGGCCCTGGAGGCCTCCGGAGGGTTCACCGTCCCGGACGACCTCCCACCGGGCGCGGCGGACCTGCTGCCGTTCCACCCGTACGCACGGGTCTCGGTGCGGGCCTCGGGCACGGCGAGCGGCACGTCCAGCCCGGAGGCGCTCCGTGCCACCGGGCGTATCGAGGTGACGGCCGCGGAGCTCACCCTGGCCGGGTCTCGCGTGGGTCCGGAGCCCCTCGGTCCCCTCGACCTGCGTCTCTCCGGCGAGGTCGGCTGGGACGGTCGCTCGCGCCGCCTCGCGCTCTCCGCGGGCAAGGCGACCCTGGGCGAGGCCGGCGACGTCGCCGCCGCGCTGGAGGGCGAGGCGACGCTGCGGGGCGATCGCCGCTTCCGGCTCGCCCTGCGGGCCGGCCCGTTTCCCTGGTCATCGCTCGTCGCCGCGCTGCCCCCGGCGCTCGGGCCGCCTCCCACCGCGCCGCGCGTCACCGGGAACCTCGCCGCCCGAGCCGCCGTGTCCGGATCGCTGGCGCGACGGGGCGAGTGGGAGGTGCAGGTGGAGCTCGACGTGGACGACCTCCGCCGGGCCGCCCGCTCGGCGCCGGCCCCCTGGCTCGCCTCCGGCTTCTCCTGGACCCCCATCGACCCGGGCCCGGGCGAGTCGCCCCGCCGCATCGACGTCGGCCCGGGGAACCCGGACTTCGTCCCCTACGCCGAGACGCCGCAGCTGCTCGTCCGCGCGGTCACGGCGAGCGAGGACGCGGGCTTCTTCGGCCACCGCGGGTTCGACTTCCGGGAGATCGCGAACGCCGTGGCCGACCGGAGCCGGGTGCGGGGCGCCTCCACCATCTCCCAGCAGCTCGCGAAGAACCTGTTCCTGTCGCCGGAGCGGACCCTGGCGCGCAAGGTGCGCGAGGCGCTCGGCACCATCGCGCTCGAGGCCAGCCTGCCCAAGTGGCGGCTCATGGAGATCTACCTCAACATCGCCGAGTGGGGTCCCGGCGTGTACGGCGCCGGTGAGGCGAGCCGGTTCTGGTTCGGCAAGGACGTCCGGCAGCTCTCGGCCCGGGAGGCGGCGTTCCTCGCCACCGTCATCCCCAGCCCGCGACGGTTCCACGCCCGTCTCCACCGCTCCGGGATCACGCCGTGGTGGAACGCCCGGATCGACGACGTGCTCGGGAAGATGCGGGTGCAGGGGCAGCTCGACGACGCACGGCTTGCGGCGGCCCTCGCGGAGCGGCTCGAGCCGCTCGCGCGGGTGCACCCGGTCGGCGACGGCAGCCCGGTGGAGCCTGTCGGCGACGAGGCCGACGAGGCGCGGGACGACGGTGGGCCCTACTTGTCGCGGTAGGTGATGCGACCGCGGGTGAGGTCGTACGGGCTGAGCTCCAGCTTGACGCGGTCACCCGGGATGATGCGGATGTGGAACTTCTTCATCTTGCCGGACGCGTAGGCCAGCACGGTGGGGCCGCTGTCGACCTTCACCCGGTACATGCCTCCGGCGAGCGCCTCCTCGACGGAGCCTTGCACCTCGATGCCTGCTTCCTTCTCGCTCAATCGTTCTCCTGATCCTTCGACCTCGTGATGCGGAAGTGCGCGAGCGGCCCCGGGTGATCCGAGGCCGCTCGATGGCTACCCTCCGCCGCGGCCTAGCCCCGGCGGACGTTCGCGGCCTGGAGCCCCTTCGGGCCCTGGACCACGTCGAACTCGACCCGCTCTCCCTCCTTCAGGGTGCGGAATCCGTCCATGGTGATGGCGGTGTGGTGGACGAACACGTCCTCCCCACCCTCCTGCGAGATGAAGCCGAAACCCTTCGCATCGTTGAACCACTTCACGGTACCGGTAGCCATCGCTTCCACTGTCCTTTGTTTCCTGGTTTCTCGAACCCGGTGACCCTCCCGGGGCCCGGTCGCCGGGCCTACCTGCCCGGATCTCGGGCGCGAACTATCCCCAAAGCGGCTCTGCCCGTCAAGCAGTCGCACGGGCCCGCCGGGACCGTCCGGACCCTGGCTAGGACCCCGAGGCGACGAACTCGGCCACGAGGAGCCCGCCGAGACCGGCCGCCCAGGCTCCGACCAGGGTGACGCCGACGTAGGTCGCGGCGAGGCCCCACTGGCCGCGCTGGGCCAGCGAGATGGTCTCGTGGTTGAAGGACGAGTAGGTCGTGAAGCCCCCCATCACGCCCACCGCCAGGAAGAGGCGCAGCTCGGGCCCCACCGATCCCACCTCGAGGCCCAGGTACAGGATGGCGCTGATGAGGAAGGAGCCGGAGAGGTTGACCGCGAGCGTTCCCCACGGGAAGCCCGTTCCGAATGTGGACGCCGTCCACGTCCCCACGAGGTAGCGGGCCCCGCTTCCCAGGGCGCCGCCGGCGCAGACGAGGAGGAGCTTCGACATGGACCCCGCGGAGTGTAGGCGCCGGGGACGGGGCGCCGCAAGGATCGGCCCCGCCCTCAGGCGGCGAGCGCGCGGAGGAGCGCGGCGGCCCTCCGGGCGACGTCGTCCGCGCCCGGGGCGAGCCCGCCCAGCTCCGCCCGTGCGAGGTCCCGGCGCACGTCACTTCCCGGGCCAGCGTCGACCGGGACCGCGAGCAGGGCCTCGGCCCGCGCCAGCCGGACCTGCCGGTCTTGCGGAGCGAGCCGGAGCGCGGCCTCGGCGAAGGTGATGGCGAGGAACGGCTGCCCACGCCTCCGCTCCACTTGCGAGAGGAGCGCCCAGGCCAGGGCGTCGAGCGGGTTCGTCACCACGAGCCCCTCCAGGATCTCCCGGGCGACCTCCAGGGAGCCGTCCGCGGCCGCCCGCCCGGCGAGCCCCGCGATGGCAGCGCCGAGCTCCGGGGGCATCCCCTGGATCTCGGCGAGGGTCCGGCCGGCGCGAAGGTCCTCGATGCTGGGGATCACGCGCGGCTCCTAGCGGAGGTTCTGCACGGCGACCATCCCGGTGTCGTGCATGCCCTTCATGAGGTTGGAGACGAGGGTGAAGAGCTGGTTCTGCTTCTCCACCAGTCGCTGGATCTCGAGCATCTCCAGCCGCTCGTCGGGGGATCCGGACTCCCCCTTCTTCGTGGTGGCCGAGGTCCTGGCCGGGGTCGAGGCCTTCGGGGTGGAGGTGGCCGGCGTGGAGCTCTTCGCGGTGGTGGAGCCGGCGGCCTTCTTCGGCTTCGTCGCGGTCGCCACCGCCGAGCCCAGCGCGCCGCCCACCTTGAGCGCCGCAGGCGCGAGCGCCGGGAGCCCCACCGCCGTGGCCAGCGCGGCGAGCAGCGGCCCTCCGAGCGTCTTCAGCGCGTCGCCGAGGAGCGACTGGAGGCCCGCGAACACCTTGTCGAGGACGCCTCCCTTCGGGAACACCGCGGAGAGGATCCCTCCGAGGAAGCCCCCGCCGTCCGATCCCGAGGCGGAGGCCGCCTCGCCGTACTTCGCCCGGTAGTCGTTCATCTTGTCGGTGAGCTCGTCGTCGAGCCGCTTCTGCACCGCGGCCATGAAGCGGGAGAGCTTCTCCTCGACGCTGAGGGACGGATCGGTGAGGAAGCCCCAGTCCCCCGTGGTCGCGCGGCCGGCCACGGTCGCCGCGGGGGCGTACCCGGCGCCCGGGGCCTTCCCGGCGGCGGCGGAGACGAGCCAGGAGGCGGCCACCGGCGGAAGGAAGGCACCGGACCCGGGGGCCGGGGCGAGGACGGCGCCTCGCGTGAACGTCGGCCCTTCCAGCGGGGACGTCGCACCGGAGCGCTCCGCTCGCGCGGGAGCGCCGGCGTCGTCCCCGGCGGGGGGAAAGGGTACGGGAATCGACGGGGAGTGGAGCGGTGCCATGGCCATCCGGTATCCTCCTGCGGGTTGGACGAAGGGGCCCCTCGCACGCCCCGTGCCGGCGCCCGCGCGCACGGGCGCTCGGCGCGCCGGCCGTGCGGGGTGCGCGGATGCGACCCGGGGTGCGCCGAACGGACGTTTGACCCGGCGACGGCACCCCCCTAGATTTCACCGGTGCGCTACCTCGGCATCGACCTCGGGCGTGCCCGGATCGGGCTCGCCCTCGCGGACGACGTCCTGCGCGCCGCCCGGCCGCTCCGGGCGGTGCAGCGCCGGGACGAGCGCTCGGACCTCTCCACCATCGGCGAGGTGGCCCGCGAGTACGAGGTCACCCGCGCCGTCGTGGGCCTGCCCCTCAACATGGACGGCACCGAGGGCCCCTCTGCACGGCTCGCACGCGGCTTCGCTCCCCGCCTCGCGGAGGCCCTCGGCGTGCCGGTCGAGCTCTTCGACGAGCGGCTCTCGACCTTCGAGGCCGAGGACCGGCTCCGTTCCCGGGGCGTCTCCGCCCGGGACATGAAGGCCCTCGTCGACGCCGAGGCCGCAGCGGTGATCCTGCAGGGGTGGCTCGACGGGAGCGCGGCGTGAGGATCGTCCGCCTCCTCGGCTTCCTGGTGTTCCTCGCGGTCCTGGGCGGCGGGGTCTTCGTCTGGAACAACTGGCGGGAGCTGCGCGGCTTCCGCGACACCCCCTTCGGCAGCGGCGCGGAGAAGCTGGTCGAGATCCCCCCCGGGACGAACGCCCACGGCGTCATCCGGCGGCTCGCGGAGGCCGGCGTCCTCTCCAGCGAGGATACCGCCTGGCGCTACATGCGGATGTGGAAGCGGGACAAGCGGACCCTGAAGGCCGGGGAGTACGCCTTCTCCGGGCCCCTCCTCCCCGACGACGTCCTCGAGCGCATCTACCGCGGCGAGGTGAAGACCTGGAAGTTCACCGTGCCGGAGGGGCTCCGGGCGGACGAGATCGCCCCCATCATCGAGAAGGCCTCGCTCGGCAAGGCGAGCGAGCTGCTCGCCCTCATGCGCGACCCGGAGCTGGCGCGGGAGCTCGGGCTCCCCTTCCCCTCGCTGGAGGGCTTCCTCTATCCGGACACCTACGCCTTCCCGCGCAGCGCCCGGCCCCGCGACATCCTCGCGGCCATGACGGCCCGCTACCGCGAGGCCTGGCAGCGGGCGGAGGCGCGCCGACGCCCGGGCATCCCGCTCGAGGAGGGGCAGGCGGTCGTCCTGGCGTCGATCATCGAGAAGGAGACCGGCCGCGCCGACGAGCGCCCCCGCATCTCCTGCGTGTTCCACAACCGCCTCGCCCGCGGCATGAAGCTTCAGACCGATCCCACCGTGATGTACGCGACCATGCTGCGCCAGGGCGGCCGCTGGTCGAACAACATCACGCGGAAGGATCTCGCGGCCGACCACCCGTACAACACCTACGCGGTGGCCGGGCTCCCGCCGGGCCCCATCGCCAACCCGGGCGAGGCCGCGCTGGTCGCCGCCCTCGCGCCCATCGACTGCAAGGACCTGTACTTCGTCTCCCGCAACGACGGGAGCCACGTCTTCTGCCCCGACCTCCGCTGCCACCAGGCCGCGGTGCGGGAGTGGCAGGTCGAGCACTTCCGCGCGCGCAAGGCCGCCCGCGTGGCGCCGGACGGGGCCCGCGACGCCGCGGCGGCCCCGGCACCCGCCGACCCGCCCCGCGGGTAGTCAGCGCGCGGGTCCAGAAACCCGCGCGTCCACGAGCGCCTTCACCGCGGTGGAACCGAGGATGAGGGCGCCTCCGGCGAGCGCGAGCGCCGACGGCCGCTCCCCGTGGGCGAACCACGCCCATACCGGGTTCAGGGCCGGCTCGACGAGCAGGAGCAGCGCCGCGTCCAGGGCGGGGAGCTGCCCCACCCCACGGGTGAGGAACACGTACGCTCCGGCCACCTGGAAGACGCCCAGGTAGGCGAGCGATGCCCAGTCGCCTGCCGGGATCTCCGCCGGGGACCGGACGAAGGGCAGGCACAGGATGGCGGCGAAGACGTTGCCGAGCACCGCGGCCGCCATGGGCGAGCTGCCCTCGTGCCGGGACATCCACCGGAGCCCCATGATGGCGAAGGCCCAGGTGACGCCGGAGAGGAGCGCGAGGACGTTGCCCCGGATCGGGTCCGGGGCGGTGCGCACCGCGGTGCCCGTGCCCGCGAAGACGAGCAGGAGCCCGACCGCCACCGGGACCATGAGGACGAGGTCGCTGCGGCTCGCCCGCTCCCGCAGGAGGAGCGGACCCGCGATCAGCACGTACAGCGGCGCGGTGGACTGCAGGAAGATGCTCGCCGCCGACGTGGTGAGCTTGTTCGCGGTGACGAAGAGGACGAGCGAGCCGGTGAAGGCGAGCCCCACCGCCGCCGCCCGCCACCCGTAGCCCCGCCGCGCCGCCGGGATGAGGAGGACGAGCGCCACCGCCGCGATGGCCGAGCGGATGCCCCCGACCTCCACGCCGGTCAGCGTGGTCGCCTTGATGGCCGCGCCGCCCGTGGAGAAGAGCAGCGCGGCCACGACGATGTCGATGCGGGCACGGCGGACCGGGAGCACGCGCGGAGAATCCCCCGGGGGAGGCGCGGCGGCAACTCCCGGGGACGGGGCTCCCACCTTTTCGTCCACCACCTCCCTTCCGCCCCCCCGCGCCGCGCTGCTATGGTGCCGCCCGACGATGCCCCACCCCGAGCGCCATCCGTCCGCCCGCCGCTGGATCCTCGCCGGTGGGCTCCTGACACTCGGAGCCGTGGCCCTGGCCGCGGCCGTCTCCCTTCGCCGGCCGCCCGCGACGGCCCCGGCGCCCGCGCCCGTCGTGGAGGCGCCTCCCGCCCCGCCGGCCCCGCCCCCGGAGCTCACCCGGGCCGTCACCCGGAACGTCGGGCGCAACCAGAACCCCACCCAGGTCCTCGCCGCCATGGGCCTCACCGGCCCGGAGGTGCAGACGGTGCTGGCGGCGCTCGACGGGGTGCTGTCCTTCACGCGCATCCGGCCGGGCGACCAGGTCCGGATCGAGCGGTCCGCGCCGTCGGGTGCCTTCCGCTCGCTCTCCTGGCGCCAGGGCCCGGCCGACGAGTACCTGGTCCTGCCCTGCGACGCCGGGCTGTGCGGCAGCAAGCGTGCGGTGGAGGTCACCCGGCAGGTCGTGCTCGTCTCGGTCACGGTCCGCTCGTCGGTGTCGGAGGCGCTCCAGGCCGCCGGGCACGACCCGGCGCTGGTGGTGGCCGCCGCCGACGTGCTCGCCTGGGACGTGGACTTCTACCAGGACGTCCGGGCGGGCGACGCGCTCAAGCTCGTCATCGAGCGCTACGAGGCCGACGGCCGCTTCCTTCGCCACGGGGACGTCCTCGCCACCGAGTACGAGGGCAAGGTCGCCGGCCGCAAGCGGCTCTTCCGGTACACCGACCCGGCGGGCGACACCGGGTACTTCGACGACGCGGGAACGAGCGCCCGCCGCGGCTTCCTCAAGGCGCCGGTTCCGTACGTGCACCTCACGTCCCGCTTCGGGAGCCGCCGCCACCCGCTCCTGGGCTTCGTCCGCGCCCACCAGGGCGTGGACTACGGAGCGCCCGAGGGCACTCCGGTCTGGGCCGTCGGCGACGGCGTGGTCACCCTGGCCGGGTGGAACGGGGGCTGCGGGCTCACCGTTCAGGTCCGGCACCGCAACGGCTTCGAGTCGGTCTACTGCCACCTCTCCCGCGTCCACGTGGCCGCCGGCGCCCGGGTCGGGCAGCGCCAGGTCGTGGGCCGCGTGGGGAGCACCGGGCTCTCCACCGGCCCCCACCTCCACTACGCGGTCCGCCAGGGTGGTGCGTACGTGAACCCGCTCCGGCTGCAGGTGCCCCGCGGGGAGCCGGTGCGCGCCGAGTGGCGCGAGGACTTCCTCGCCCGCATCGACGCCGCGCGCCGCCAGCTCGATCGGGCCCCGGTCGCGCTCCTCGAGTAGTCCCGGCCCGGACGCGAAGTCAGCGTCGGGCCACCGGCGCCTCCAGGTCCCGTGCGCGGGCGACGATCGGCAGGCCCGGGTCCGCCCTCCCCCAGGATTTCAGGAAGGCGCGGGCCCGCTGGCGGGCCTCGTCGTGCCGCCCGAGATGGTCGAGCGCCGAGGCCGCGAGCACCTCCGCCCACGGACGGAGCACGTAGAGCGCGGGTGGGAAGTAGATGGGGTGGATCGCGACCACCTCCTCGAAGGCCTGGAGCGCCTCGGCGTCGCGCCCGTCCCCGGCGAGCGCCAGCCCGAGCAGGAACTGGGGCTCGGGCGCCGGCGTGCGGCGCGCCACGTCGGCCAGGATTCCGGCCGCCTCGGCGAACTGGCCGGTCCGCAGCGCCCGCACGGCGGCGTACTGCCGCTCGGAGATCGACCCGGCGACGAGCGCCTGCGCGCGCGCCGCCGCCTCCTCCTCCTGCCCCACCCAGGCGTGGAACCAGGCGCGCTGGTCGGCCCGCACGTCCTGGCCGGGAGCCGGGGGACGATGGAGCTCGAGGGAACGGCGCGCGGCGTCCAGGTCCCCGCCGGCCATGGCGAGCCAGGCGCGCAGCGCGGAGTCGTAGGCCTGGTACTGGGCCTCGGAAGGGTCTCCGGCCACTGTGTCGAACACCTGGCGCGCCTCGCGCACCCTTCCCAGGTGCGCGAGGAGGGGGGCCAGGACCTCCGCGGCGACTCGCCGCGGACCCGGCGCCGTCCCCGCCTGGAGCCACCTCCGGAGCTCGCGCTCCCCGAGCGCCGGCTGCCCCAGGCCGAAGAGCACCTCGGCGAGGGCGTAGGAGGCCTCGAAGTGCTGCCCGCCCGCGACCGAGGCGGCGCTCCGGGCGGCGGCGAGCGCGTCCGGCCAGCGATCGGACGCGCCCAGGGCGCGCGCCACCATCACCTGGCCCTGCGCCGAGGGACGGAACCGGGCTGCCCGCTCCGCGCGGGCGAGCGCCTCGCCCCTCGGCCCGAACCGCTCCAGCCACTCGAAGAGATGGATGTACGCGACCAGGTAGGCCGGGTCGAGGTCCAGCGCCGCCCGGAAGAGCGATGCGGCCCGGGCCTGCCCACCGGGGGTGTCCCCGTGCCAGAAGGCCTCCCCGGCCACGTAGAGCACCTGCTTGTCGAGCGGGTAGTCGAGGGCCAGCGCGTCGAGGATCCGGGTCGCGTCCCGGTACCGCTGATCGACGAAGGCCTTGTACCCGAGCACGAGGCGCCGCTCCTTGTCGGGGAGCCTCCCGGCGTTGCGCGCCGCCGCCTCCATGTGCGCCCGCTCGTCCTCCTCGGGCGCGTCGTGCCACGCAGCCAGGATGGCCATCTCGAGGTGGGGCATGGCGAAGTCGGGATCGGCCGCCAGCGCCTCCCGGTACTCGGCGATCGCCGACGGGCTGTCGAAGCTCTCGTTGGCGAGCTGCTGGCCGAGCAGGTAGTGGCGATAGGCGTCGAGGTTGCGGGTCAGCACGGCGGAGCCCCGGCTCGCCTCCGGCTCCTGGCCCACGCGCAGCGAGTGCCGGACCGACGCGGCGACGCGATCGACGAGCTCCTGCGCGGCCTCGGTGCCGGCCTCCGGGGGCACGCGTTCCTCCGCGTCGAACAGGCTCTCCATCGTCCCCGGGTCGAGCCCGTGCACGCGGAGCACGAGCTCGCGGCCGGTGCGCCGGATCTCGGGAACGAGCACCACCTGGGCGCGGAGCTTCCGGGCCACCTCGCGGGCCACGGCGGGCTCGACGCGCCCGGACGCGCCGAGGGCGTCCTGGGCCGCCACGTCGAGCAGGCGCAGTCGCCCGGGCACGTCGAGGGCGCGCGACTGCTCGAGCGCCGTGACGAGCAGCGCCGCGACCACGTCCAGCCCGCCCTCGCCGGTCCGGTTCACCGTGTCCGCGACCACCACCGTGGTGCGGCCGCGCTGCGACGGTGGCGCGAGCGACGACTTCCCCTCGGCGTGGACCGTGGCCTCGTGCAGGAGCGCGCCCACGACGGCCCCCACGCACAGCGCCCCTGCGAGGGGCAGGACCCGCAGGGCGAGGGGCACGCGCCGGGCGCGCGGCCGCTGGCCGGCCGGTGCCGGGTCGGCCGGATCCGAGGAGCCGGGGACCGGGGCGAGGATCTCATCGAGCTCCCGCGCCACCGCCGCGGCGTCGCGCGGCCGCTCCACCGGGTCGATGGCCAGCATCCGGTGGACGAGCCCGGCCAGCTCGGGCATGGCCGGGACCTCCAGCATCGGGGCCGCGCGCGCCCCCCGCGCCCCCTTCTCGCCCGGGAACGCGAGCTCCCCCGTGAGCATCTCGAAGGTCAACGCCCCGAGTGCGAAGACGTCGGTGCGCTCGTCCTCTGGCGCCCCGCGCCACTGCTCCGGCGCCATGTAGCCCGGGGTCCCTCCGTCGACGCCGCGCTGCCCGAAGGCCCGGGCCAGGCCGAAGTCCAGGACCTTGGCGTGACCGTCCTCGGCGATGCAGACGTTGCGGGGGTTCAGGTCCCGGTGGATGACGCCGGCCGCGTGGGCGTGGACGAGCGCCGCCGCCACGTCCCGCGCCACGTGCACCGCCTCGCGCGGGGGGAGCGGGCCCTCCTCGAGCCGGGTCGCCAGCGTGCGCCCGCGCAGCATCTCCAGCACGAGGTAGGGGCCGTACTCCGAGTGTCCCATGTCGTGGAGCTGGACGATGTTGGGGTGGCACAGGCGGGCGGCGGCGGCCGCCTCCCGCATGAGCCGGTCCTCCCGCGCCGCCCCCTTCCCCACGCCGGCGACCACCTTGAAGGCGACGGCGCGCCCCAGGGCGAGGTCGCGCGCCTCGTAGACCACGCCGAAGCCGCCCCGGCCGATCTCGCGGACGATCTCGAAGCGCGCCTCGACGATCACCCCGGGGCGGAGTCGCTGCGCCGCCGCGGCGATGTCCACCTCGGGGGCCCGGGCGATCTCCGAGAGCAGGGCCGAGATGGAGCGGCCGCCGAAGGGCCGCCGCCCGACCGTCGCGCTGCCTCCCTTGCCGCCGTTCGTGCCGACCACGGGGTGCCCCCTGCGCTGGGCCTGCACAGGTAGGGACGCATTGTCCGCCGATTCGTGACCGGTCGGGAGGGGCCCCGAAGGGGCTTGATTCCCCGGTCAACGTCTCCGGCGCCGGGCCTTCTCGGCGGCGAGGGCCTTACCGAAGGCCTCCCGTCCCTGGAGGGCCGACACCAGGGCATCCAGGGTCTCCGGCTTCACCTCCAGGAAGGCGTGGGTCCGGCGGACCTCCACCCGGGCCACCTCCAGCCCCGGCGCGAGCGAACCCAGCGTCTCCTTCCATCGGGCCTCGTCGGCGCCGTCGACCTCGCCGGCGTTCACGAAGACGCGGACCGTGCCGGGACGCGGGCGCTCCCCGGCGGCGGCCAGCTCCACCGTCTCGGCCGCGACGTCCGGCTCGACGGGCTCGCGCGTGGCCGGGACCTCGACCGGCTCCGCGTTGCCGGCGGTGCGAACCTCCTCCGGCCTCCGCTCGGACCGCGGGCGACGCTCCCCGCGCCCCGGACGGTCGGTGCGCTCCGCGCGCTCGGGACGCTCGCCTCGTTCGGTCCGCTCGCCGCGCGGCGGGCGGTCGCGCCCCTCCCTCCGGCCGCGCTCGCGGGCCGGCGGGCCTCCCTCGCCCTGCGCTTCCCGCCGCGGGGCGCGCTGCTCCTTGCGGTCGTGCTCCTCCCTCTTGTGCACGGCCTTCTGGATGTCCTGGACCTTCTCGATGCGGTGGTGGGTGAAGAAGTACTTGAGCGCGAAGGCGACCAGGTGGTCGCCGTCCGGCCGGTTCTTCACCTCCTGTGCAAGGGGGATGAACCCCTCGAAGATCGAGGAGAGCATGCCCTCGCGCAGCTCGTGGACGTGCCGGTCGGTCCAGATGCGGCGCGCCTCCTCCTGCGTGGGCATCTGCTTCTCCTCGAAGACCACCCCGAACTTCTTCTGCAGCACGCCGAGCGTGATCCCCTCGGCGCCGGTGACGAGCGACAGCGCCGTGCCCTTCTTGCCGATGCGCCCGGTGCGCCCCGCGCGGTGCAGGTAGACCGCGGGATCCTCCGGCAGCGAGTAGTTGATGACGTGGGTGAGGTCGGAGATGTCGATGCCGCGCGCCGCGATGTCGGTGGCCACCATGAAGCGGACCTCGCCGCGCTTCACCTTGGCCATCACCCGCTCGCGCTCCTTCTGCGGCAGTTCGCCGTTCAGCAGCTCGGCCTCGTAGCCGTTGCGGTTCAGCACGGCCGTGATGAGCGAGGTGTCGCTGCGGGTGTTGCAGAAGACGATGGCCGACTCGGGCTCCTCGATCTCCACCATGTAGAGGAGGTTGCGCGGCTTCGGGTAGGCCTCGTTCGTGTGGTAGAGGACGTTGCGGATGTTGTCGACGCGGTACTCGTCGCCGGAGAGCAGGATGGTCTCCGGGTCGGTGAGGTAGTCCTGGATGATCTGCTCGATGTCGGCGGGCACGGTGGCCGAGAAGAGCAGCTGCTGGCAGTCGTCCGGCAGGTGCCCGAGGATCCGCGTGACCTCCTCGAAGAAGCCCATGTTGAGCATCTCGTCGGCCTCGTCGAGGCAGCTCACCATGCAGGTGGAGAGGTCGAGGGTGCGCCGGCGGATGTGATCGTAGATGCGACCGGGCGTGCCCACGATGATCTCGGCGCCGGCGTGGAGGCCGTCGAGCTGGTCCCCCATGGAGGCGCCGCCGTAGATGGTGACCACCCGGAGCCCCTTGGCCTTGCCGAGGGCCTGCAGCTCGTCGGCGACCTGGATCGCCAGCTCGCGCGTGGGCGCCATGACGAGCGCCGACGGCTTGCCGCGCCCCGCCGGGATGCGCTCGACGATGGGGACGCCGAACGCCGCAGTCTTGCCCGTGCCGGTCTTGGAGCGGACGATGACGTCCCTGCCGGCCAGGATGGGCTTCACCGTGGCGGCCTGAACGGGGGTGGGACGCTCGTACCCCCGCTCGGCGATGGCGCGACGCACGGGCTCGGAGAGCCCCATGTCGTCGAAGGAGACCTCGGAAACGTAGTCGGAACGGACCTCGGACGGTCCTCCGACGGGAGCGGAGTCGCTCAAGTTGCTGCCCTTTCTGTGAAGGGCGCATGGCGGCTCGCAACGACGGCGCGAGCCCCGCTCCTCCGAGCGGGGGCCGCGTCTTCCCGCGAACCGGCCATGCGCCGGACGTGCCTTGCGTGCAAGGCGGACTTCTCATATCACAACCGTGGGGATCCCTGGAAATTCCCCAGTCATTCTCCCACGGAGACGCGTGCCAAAGCAGAGCAAGGCGAAGCGCCCGAAGCCTGCCGGACCGGGCCCGGGTGCACCCCTCCCCCGGAATCCCGAGCCGGCCGGGCCCGAGCCGGCCGAGCGGGGGCCGGTCGACCCGGAGGTCGTCCTGCCGGAGGTCGTCGTGCCGGAGGTGGTGACCCCCGAGGTCCTGGAGGAGCCCGACGACCTCGTGCCGGGCGACGATGTGCTCGTCCCGGAGGTCGAGGTCGTCGCGGAGCCGGCCGTCCCGGAAGTCGCGGGCACGAGCCTCGCCCGCTCCGATCCGCTGCGGGCCTACATGGCCGAGGTCTCCCGCCACCCGCTGCTCTCCCGCGAGGAGGAGCAGGAGCTCGCCGACCGGTACGTGCGCACCGGCGATCGCGACGCGGCCTGGCGCCTCGTCACCTCCAACCTCCGGCTGGTCGTGAAGATCGCCCGCGAGTACCACCGCGGCGTGTTCCAGCTCCTCGACCTCATCCAGGAGGGCAACGTCGGGCTCATGCAGGCGGTGAAGAAGTTCGACCCGCTGAAGGGCGTCAAGCTCTCCACCTACGCGGCCTGGTGGATCCGCGCGTACATCATCCGCTTCATCATGGACAACTGGCGCCAGGTGAAGCTCGGCACCACGCAGGCCCAGCGCAAGCTCTTCTTCAACCTGGGCAAGGAGCGGGAGCGGCTGCTCGCCCGCGGCGTCGACCCCACGCCGCAGCTGCTCGCCCGCAACCTGCGGGTGGACGAGGCCGACGTGAACGAGATGGCCGCCCGCATGGCCGGCGACGACCTCTCGCTCGACGCGCCGCTCCGCGCCGACGACGGCGAGAGCTCGGCCTCGCGGATGGACCGGCTGGAGGACGGCGGGGCCACGCCCGTGGACGACGCGGTGGCCGCCGACCAGGTCCGCAGGCTCTTCCGGGAGAAGCTCCTCGCCTTCGGCGAGACGCTCACCGACGAGCGGGAGAAGGCCATCTTCCAGGATCGGCTCCTGCCGCGGGACGGGACGGAGCCGGTGACGCTGGCCGACATCGGCGCGCGCTTCGGGCTCACCCGCGAGCGGGCGCGCCAGATCGAGGCCAAGCTCACCGAGCGGCTGCGCACCTACGTGAAGGCCGAGATCCCCGACTTCGACCTGCTCGGCCCGGGCTGATGCGGCCGGCGGGGGTCCGGGCGCGGCGGAGGACCGCATGAGGAAGATCGCGTGGGTCCTGGGAGCGGGCCTCCTGGCCCTCCTCGGCTGGCTTCTCCTCGCGCCCGTTCCCATCGAGCCGCAGTCCTGGGTGGCTCCGCCCCCGCCGCCGCGCTCGGGGGTGCTCGCTCCGAACGACCGGCTGCGCGCCGCGGTGCGGGTCGGGGCGGGGGACGCACCGGGCCCGGAGGCCACCGCCTTCGACGCCGCGGGCGCGATCCACGCCGGCCTCGCCGACGGCCGGGTGGTCCGCATCGATCCCCGCACCGGCGCGGTCGCCACGGTGGCCCGGACCGGGGGGCGCCCGCTCGGGCTCGCCTTCGCCGCCGACGGGACGCTCTACGTGGGGGACGGGGTGAAGGGGTTGCTGCGCGTAGACCCCTCCTCCGGCGCGGCGACGACCATCGCCACCGGCGCCGGCGGCGTCCGCTTCGGCTTCACCGACGACGTCTGCGTGGGAGGCGACGGGACCGTCTACTTCACCGACGCGACCTCCCGCTTCGGCCCCGGGGCCTACCGCGACGACATCCTCGAGCACCGCCCGACCGGCCGGCTGCTCTCCTGGGACCCCGCCTCGGGAACGATCGCGGTCCTGCTGTCCGGGCTCCAGTTCGCGAACGGCGTGGCGCTCGCCGGCGACGGCAGCTACCTCGTCGTGGCCGAGACCGGCGCCTACCGCCTTCGGAAGGTCTGGCTCGACGGGCCACGGCGGGGGACGGCGGAGCCCTTCGCCGAGAACCTTCCGGGCTTCCCCGACAACGTGACCTGGTCCCCGGACCGTCGCGTGTTCTGGGTGGCGCTCTGGCCCCGCGTTCCCGCGGTGGACGTGCTCGCCCCGTGGCCGTTCCTGCGCAAGGTGGTCCGGCGGCTGCCCCGGGCGCTGCAGCCCGACCCCGCGCCGCACGCGTGGGTCGTCGCCGTGGACGAGAGCGGCCGGGTGGTGGACAGCCTGGAGTGGCTCTCGCCGGCCGCCTTCTTCCCGGTGACGAGCGTGCGGGAGCGGGACGGCGTGCTCTGGCTCGGCAGCCTGGAGCAGGACGGCATCGCGCGCATCCCCGCCCCGCCGCTCAGTCCTTCTCCGCCCCGCCCCTGACCGGCAGCGGGATGGCCCTGCCCGGGCGGTCGGCCCCGCGCCCCCAGGCGCGGGAGAACTGGAAGGCCGTTCCCGCCACCGCGAGGATCACGGCCGCCGCCAGGATGGCGACCGGATGGGCGTCGAGCGCACGCCCGACGCCGGTCCCGCGCAGCAGGCCGGCGAGGCCGAGCGAGAGCGCCAGGGCTCCGACGGCGGAGGCCACGAGC
>JBBIOL010000068.1:0-18767 GCA_037443385.1 Anaeromyxobacteraceae bacterium | reverse complement strand
GCCGCCGCCCGCGGCCGTGCCTTCCCCGGCCGTCCCGCAGGCCGGCGCCGCCCCCGACGGCGGGGAGGCCGCGCTGCGGCTCGCCCTCTCGCAGGCCTCGCGGGAGGTGGTGGAGAAGATCGCCTGGGAGGTCGTCCCGCAGCTCGCCGAGGTCATCCTCCGCGAGCACGTGGAACGGCTGGTGAACGACCGGCAGAAGCGCTGAACGGAGCCGCGCCCGGGGCGGTGGGAGCCGACGCGCTCCGCCGTCGCCGCGCGCCATGGAGAACCAAGTGTCCGAAGAGACGACGCCCCCCGCCTCGACCGAGCTGTCGAAGGCCTACGACCACCACGAGGTCGAGCCCCGCTGGTACCGCACCTGGCTCGAGCGCGGCTACTTCCACGCCGACGCCGGAGACCGCAGCCGGCCCGCCTTCTCCATCGTGCTGCCGCCGCCCAACGTGACCGGCTCGCTGCACCTCGGACACGCGCTCACCGCCACCATCCAGGACGTGCTCATCCGCTGGAAGCGCATGAGCGGGTTCAACGTGCTCTGGCTGCCCGGCACCGACCACGCCGGCATCGCCACCCAGATGGTGGTGGAGAAGGAGCTGCAGCGGACGGAGAAGCGAAGCCGGCACGACCTCGGGCGCGAGGAGTTCCTCCGCCGGGTCTGGGCCTGGAAGGAGCAGTACGGCTCGCGGATCGGCGTGCAGCACCAGGCGCTCGGCGCCTCGCTCGACTGGCAGCGCGAGCGCTTCACCATGGACGAGGGGCTCTCCCGCGCCGTGCGCGAGGTGTTCGTGCGCCTGTGGGAGGAGGGGCTCGTCTACCGGGCGAAGAAGCTCATCAACTGGTGCCCGCGCTGCCACACCGCGCTCTCCGACCTCGAGGTGAATCACGAGGAGAACCACCCGGGAGAGCTGTGGAGCTTCGCCTACCCGCTGGCCGACGGTTCCGGCGAGATCGTCGTCGCCACCACCCGGCCCGAGACCATGCTGGGGGACACCGCGGTGGCCGTCCACCCGGAGGACGCCCGCTGGAAGGGCGTCATCGGGCGCAACGTCCGCCACCCGGTCACCGGCCGCGAGTTCCCGGTGGTCGGCGACGCCATCCTCGTCGATCCGGCCTTCGGGACCGGGGCCGTGAAGGTCACGCCGGCCCACGACTTCAACGACTTCGAGGTGGCCCAGCGCCACGCGCTCCCGCTGCTCTCGGTCATCGGCCCCGACGGCCGGATGACGGCCGAGGCCGGGCCGTTCGCCGGCATGGACCGCTTCGAGGCCCGCAAGGCGGTGAAGGCCGCGCTCGCCGAGAAGGGGCTCGATCGCGGGGCGAAGGCGCACCCCATGGCGCTCGGCAAGTGCCAGCGCTGCGAGACCGTGCTCGAGCCGCTGCTCTCCGACCAGTGGTACGTGCGGATCGAGCCGCTGGCCCGCCCGGCCATCGCCGCGGTGGAGGAGGGCCGGACCCGCTTCATCCCCGAGGGCTGGACCAACACCTACATGGCGTGGATGCGCAACATCCACGACTGGTGCATCTCCCGGCAGCTCTGGTGGGGGCACCAGATCCCGGCCTGGTACTGCGCCGACGGGCACGTCACCGTGGCGCGCTCCGCCCCGGAGGCCTGCGCCACCTGCGGCGACCGCGCCCTCCGCCAGGACGAGGACGTGCTCGACACCTGGTTCTCCTCCGCGCTGTGGCCCTTCTCGACCCTGGGCTGGCCCGACCGGACCGCGGAGCTCGAGACGTTCTACCCGACCTCGGTGATGGAGACCGGGCACGACATCATCTTCTTCTGGGTGGCCCGCATGATGATGATGGGCCTCCACTTCATGGGCGACGTCCCCTTCCGCACCGTGTTCCTCCACCCCATGGTGCGGGACGAGAAGGGGCAGAAGATGTCGAAGACGAAGGGGAACGTCATCGACCCCCTCGTCATCACCGAGAAGTACGGCGCCGACGCGCTGCGCTTCACCCTCGCGGCGCTGACCTCCGCCCAGGGACGCGACATCAAGCTCGCCCGGGATCGCATCGAGGGGTACCGGGCCTTCGCCAACAAGCTCTGGAACGCCACCCGCTTCGCGCTCATGAACCTGGACGGCGCCCCCGACCCGGCGCGCGCGCCCGAGCTGGCCCGCACGCCCGCCGACCGGTGGCTGCTGGCCCGCCTCGCACGCGCGGTGAACGCCACCGTGGACGCGCTCGAGGCCTACCGCTTCGACGAGGCGGCCGCCACCGTGTACCGGTTCTGCTGGAACGACCTCTGCGACTGGTACATCGAGCTCTCGAAGGAGGCGCTCTACGGCGACGACGCCGCGAAGAAGGAGGGGGCGAAGGCCGTCCTGGCCCACGCCCTCGACACCGCGCTGCGGCTGCTCCATCCCATGATGCCCTTCGTGACCGAGGAGCTCTGGCAGATGCTCGGGGCGAAGGTGGGCGGCCCGACGGGGTGGGGCCGCTCGCTCCTCGAGGCCTCCTACCCGGCGCGCCGGCCGCTCGACGAGGCGGCCGAGCGGAGCTTCGCGCCCGTGCTCGGGGTGGTCGAGGCCATCCGCAACGTGCGCGGTGAGATGAACGTCCCGTGGAAGACGGTGTTCCAGGGCGTCGAGGTCGGCGGGCTCTCCGCGGAGGCGCTCGCCACCCTGCGGTCCGAGCAGGCGCGCGTCGAGCGGCTCGGGAACGTGCGCGGGCTCGTGCTCCACGAGGCCGGGCGCCCGGCCGGCCGCCGGCCGCAGTGCGCGGTCGCGGTCGGCGAAGGGTTCGAGGTGCTCGTGCCGCTGGCCGGGGCGGTGGACATGGCCGCCGAGACCGCCCGCGTGGACAAGGAGATCGCCCGGCTCGTCGCCGAGGCCGACGGGGTGGAGAAGCGGCTCGCCAACCCCAGCTTCGTGGAGCGCGCACCGCGCGAGGTGGTGGAGGAGGCCCGCGCCCGGGTGGCGGAGCTCGGCGAGCGTCGCCGCAAGCTCGAGGCGCACCGCGCGCTGCTCGCCGGGACGGGTGACCCGCAGCCTGCGGCCATCCCGCCCGCCGCTCCCGAGATCGCCGGCGCGGTGGGGCTCGCGCGCCGCGCCCCCTCCGATCTGGCCGTCCGGCCGCGGGCCAACCTGGTCGCGAAGCCGGCGGGGAAGATGGTGAAGAAGGGTCCGGCCGGCATGGCCCGGCGCGGTCCTTCCGCGCTCGCGCTCCCCGCGAAGGCCACGCCTCGAAAGGCGGCCCCGAAGAAGGCGGCTCCGAAGAAGGCAACCCCGAAGAAGGCAACCCCGAAGAAGGCAACCCCGAAGAAGGCGGCGCCCCGGAAGCCAGCCCCGAAGAGGACGGCGACGAGGAAGGCGGCGCCCAGGAAGGCTGCACCGCGGAAGGGCGGGCCGAAGCCGGCCCGGAGGAGGTGACCGTGTTCGCGCTCGTACCGGCGATCGAACGCCTGCTCGATCTCGCGCTGGAGGAGGACCTCTCCCTCGGCGACGCGACGAGCGAGGCCACCATCCCGGCCGGAGCGGTCGGGTCGGGGACCTTCCTCGCGAAGGAGGACCTCGTCCTCGCCGGGTCGGAGGTCGCGGCCCGCGTCTTCGAGCGCCTGGGAGCCTCCTGCCGCTTCGACCGGCTAGACGGGCGTGCGGTCGCCCGGGGGGAGATCTTCGGCGAGGCGATCGGCCCCGTTCGCGCGCTGCTCGCCGCCGAGCGGACCGCCCTCAACTTCCTCCAGCGCCTCTCGGGCGTGTCCACGGGGACGCGTCGGGCCGTGGAGGCGCTCGGCGCCGCCGGAGGCCGCACGCGGCTCCTCGACACCCGCAAGACCACGCCCGGCTGGCGCCGCCTGGAGAAGGAGGCGGTCCGCGCCGGCGGAGGCGTGAACCACCGCTTCTCCCTGGGGGACGGCATCCTGGTGAAGGACAACCACGTCGCGGCCTGCGGTGGGGTGGGGGAGGCCGTGCGCCGGGCCCGGTCCCGCGGCGGGACCATGCTCCGGGTCGAGGTGGAGGTGGTGGACCTGCCCGGGCTCGACGAGGCCATCGCCGCCGGCGCCGACATCGTGCTCCTCGACAACATGACCGACGACGCCATGGCCGAGGCCGTACGGCGGGCCGCCGGTCGCGTGCTCCTCGAGGCCAGCGGGAACATGACGCTCGAGCGCCTGCCGCGCGTCGCGGCCACGGGCGTGGACTTCGTGTCGATGGGCGCGCTGACCCACAGCGCCCGCGCCGTCGACGTGAGCTTCGAGATCGTGCAAGGCCAGGGCACCCCGACGGTGGTTTGACAGGTCGGGCCGGCGGCCCCGAGAATCCGCGCATGGCCGAGGCCGCAACCGGGAACGAGGAGCTCATCCTCGCCTTCCTCGCCGAGGCGGCGGACGAGTTCGTCTCGGGCGAGGCCATCAGCGGGAAGCTGGGGCTTTCCCGCGCCGCCGTGTGGAAGCACGTCGACGCGCTGCGCGGGCAGGGGTACCGGATCGAGGCCGTGCCGGCGCGCGGGTACCGCCTCGTGGCCATCCCGGATCGCCTGGGGCCGCTCGAGATCGGGCCTCTGCTCTCCACCCACGACCTCGGCCAGGTCCTGCACTGCGCCGACGAGCTTCCCTCCACGAACGACCGTGCCCGGGAGCTGGCCGACGCCGGCGCCGGCCACGGCGAGGTGGTCGTCGCCGAGTGCCAGACGGCCGGCCGGGGGCGGCGGGGCCGGTCCTGGGCGTCGCCCGCCGGGCGGAACCTGTACCTGTCGGTCATCCTCCGACCGGCGCTGCCGCCACAGCGCGCCACCGAGCTCACGCTGGTCGCATCCATCGCGGCCTGCGACGCCTGCCGGCGGGCCGGCGTGGAGGCCGGCATCAAGTGGCCGAACGACGTGCTCGTGGACGGTCGGAAGGTGGCCGGCATCCTCACCGAGCTCTCCGCGGAGCCGGACGTGGTCCACTGGGTGGTGGTCGGGATCGGCGTCAACCTGAACGCCGCCGCGTCCGACTTCCCGGAGGAGGTCCGCGCCATCGCCACCAGCCTGGCCATCGCCCGCGGCCAGCCCGTCCCCCGGGCGCTCTTCGCCGCGGCGCTCCTCGCCGACCTGGAGCACTGGCTCGACCGCCACGCCGCGGAGGGGTTCGCCCCGATCCGGGAGGCCTGGCGGGAGCGCTCGGTCACCCTGGGTCGGCGGGTCACGGTCGAGGTCGAGGGGGCGGAGGTCACCGGGGTCGCGGAGGACATCGACGGATCGGGAGCGCTCCTCGTGCGCGGACCGGCCGGCCTCCTGCGCGTCCACTCCGGGGACGTGCGGCTCGCCGCTCGCGTTGACCCGGCAGGGGCGTGAGGCTACCCTCCCGCCGTGCTCCTCGCCATCGACGTCGGCAACACCAACACGGTGCTCGGGGCGTTCGAGGGGGCGGCGCTCCGCCACCAGTGGCGCGTCGAGACCTCCCAGAGCCGCACCCATGACGAGTGGGGCATCCTCGTCCGGCAGCTCTACGCCTCGGTGGGGCTCGACCCCGCCCGGGTCCGATCCATCGCCATCTCGAGCGTCGTCCCCCCGCTGGCCTTCGCGCTCGAGCAGATGTCGCAGCGGTACTTCGGGGTGAAGCCCCTCTTCGTCGGGCCTGGCGTGAAGACCGGCCTCCCCATCCTGTACGACAACCCCCGCGAGGTCGGGGCCGACCGGGTGGTGAACGCCGTCGCCGCGTTCGCCCGGTTCCGCCGCGGGCTCATCGTCGTGGACTTCGGCACGGCCACCACCTTCGACGCGGTCTCGCCCCGGGGGGAGTACCTGGGCGGCGCCATCGCGCCCGGGGTCTCCATCTCCATGGAGGCCCTCTTCCGCAACGCCTCCAAGCTCCCCCGGGTCGAGTTCGCGCAACCCCCCCACGTGGTGGGGAAGAACACGGTCGCGAGCATGCAGAGCGGCCTGGTCTACGGCTACGTGGGGCTCGTGGACGGCATCTGCGAGCGCATGCAGGCCGAGCTGCCGTTCCCGGCGCTGGTGGTCGCCACCGGCGGCCTGGCCCCGCTCGTGGCCGGGCTCTCCCGCGCCATCGCCGAGGTGGACGAGCACCTCACCCTCGACGGCCTGCGGCTCATCCACGAGATGAACGCGTGAGCGGCCCACCCGTCCAGGCCGGCGAGGGCGCGCCGACGCCGGACGCCTCGGCCGCCCTCGAGCAAGGGCTCCGCCTCTGGGAGGCCGGCGACCGCGAGGGTGCGCACGAGGCCTTCGGGCAGGCCTACCGGAGGGCCCCCTCCGACGTCCGGATCCAGTCCTGGTACGGCCTCACGCTGGTGCTCGTGGAGCGGAACTCCAACCTGGGCGTGGTCCTGGTGGACGGCGCCGTCCGCAACGGCCGTCCCGACCGGGAGCTGGTGGTGAACCAGGCCCGCGTGGCCATGGCCCTCGGGCAGCGGGTGCGCGCGGTCCGCGCCCTGGAGCGCGGGCTCGCCTTCCATCCGGGTGACCCGGTGCTGACCGCCGAGCGGATCGGGCTCGGCACCCGCAAGCGACCGGTCCTCCCGTTCCTGTCGCGGCGGAACTGGCTGAACCGCGTGCTGGGCCGCATCCACCACGGGTGGACGGTGCGTCACCCGCCCGCGGGCGGCCCGGGTCGTCCGGGCGGGGAGGGGTAGCCCTTGGCGGAGTGCCCGCTGTCCCAGTACGCCCTGTCCCCGGCCCTGCAGAAACACGTCGGCCCGGGCGCGCCGGTGGCGCTCCGCCTCATGGGGGCGAAGGGGCTCGTGCCGGCGGTGGCCCCGGCGGACCTCGCGACCCTGCTCTTCTTCCTCTCCTTCGACGAGGACCCGGCCGTCCGGGAGACCGCGGAGCGGACCGCCGCGGGCCTGCCCGAGCGGATCTGGTCCACGGCGCTCCGTTCCGAGTCGGTCGACGCGCCGGTGCTCGACTGGCTGGCCGACCGGCTCTCGTCCGCGCCGGGGGCGCTGCAGGCGATCCTCCTCAACCCGGCCACGTCCGACGGCACGGTGGCACGGCTGGCGCCGGTGGTTCCGGCGCCGCTCGTCGAGATCATCCGCCAGAACGAGCTGCGGCTCCTGCGCCACGACGACATCGTGCGCGGGATCTGCCGCAACCCCGCCGCGCCCGCCTCCACGGTGGACGGCGCCTGCGACTTCTGCGTCCGCAACGGCCTGGTCCTCCTCGACGTGCCCCAGCTGGTCGAGGCCCACCGCCGCATCCACGGGACCGACCCTGCCTCGGCGCCGGCCGAGGACTCGGCCGAGACCCTGATGCAGGAATACCGGGCCGAGCTGGCCCACGAGGTGGAGGGGGAGCCCACCGGGTCGGCCCCGCCGCCCACGCCGGAGCAGGAGGAGAAGCGCCTCACCATGACGCAGCGGGTGCTCAAGATGTCGGTGGCCCAGAAGATCAAGCTCGCCACCCTGGGCAACCGCGAGGCCCGCACGCTCCTCCTGCGCGACTCGAACCGGCTCGTCAGCCTGGCCGCCGCGCAGAGCCCGCGCATCACCGACGGCGAGATCCTGTCGCTCGCCAACTCCCGCACCGCCAGCGCCGACGTGCTCCGCTACATCTACGAGACCCGCGACTTCCTGAAGGTCTACGCGCTGCGGGCCGCGCTGGTCCGCAACCCCAAGGTGCCGCTGCCCACCGCCCTCAAGTTCCTCCCCACGCTCCAGGAGAAGGACATCAAGGAGCTCTCCCGGGACCGGAACGTGCCGGCCACCGTCCAGGCGCAGGCCAAGGCGTGGATGATGAAGCGGGAGCAGGCCAGCAAGGGCCCGGCGGGCGGGAAGCACTGATGGCCCCCCGGGGAAGCTGAGGGCGGCGCCGATGCGCATGGGCAGGGCCATCTGGCTGTCGGCCGCGACCATGGCGTCGCGGGTCCTCGGCCTCCTGCGGGACCAGCTCTTCGCGGCGCTGGTCGGGGCGAACCGGTGGTCCGACGCCTTCGTCGTCGCCTTCCGCATCCCGAACCTGCTCCGCGACCTGTTCGCCGAGGGAGCGCTCTCGTCGGCGTTCGTCCCCACCTTCGCCGAGGCCCATGCCCGTCGCGGCGAGGAGGACGCCCACCGGCTCGCGAACGCGCTCCTGGGCCTCGTCCTGCTCGTCGTCGGGGGCGTCGTGCTCGCCGGCCTGGCCGCCGCCCCGCTCGTGGTGCGCCTGCTCGCACCCGGGTTCGGCCCCGAGGAGGCGGCCTTCGCGGCCACGCTCACCCGGATCATGATGCCGTTCCTGCTGCTCGTGTCGCTCTCGGCGGTGGCCATGGGCATGCTGAACGCCCGGTCCCGGTTCACCGCGCCGGCGCTCGCCCCGGCGCTCTTCAACGTGGGGGCCATCGCCGTGGGCGCCTGGCTGTGGGCCACCGGGAAGGGGCCGCGCGGGGCGGCCGTCGGCTGGTCGGTCGGGACGCTCGCGGGGGGCGCGATGCAGCTCCTCGCCCAGTGGCCCAGCCTGCACGCGCTCGGCTTCCGGTTCCGGCCGCGCCTCGGGCGGGCCGCGCTCGCCGACCCAGGGATCCGGCGCATCGGCCGGCTCATGGGCGCGGCGGTGATCGGGCTCTCGGCCACCCAGGTGAACATCCTCGTCAACACCGTCTTCGCGTCCCACGAGGTCGGGGCCAACACCTGGCTGCAGATGGCCTTCCGGCTCATGCAGCTGCCGCTCGGTGTCTTCGGCGTGGCCATCGCCACCGTGGCCGGGGCGGGGGTGGCCCAGCGGGTGGCGACCGGGGACATGGACGGGGTCCGCGAGACGCTCGGATCCGCCATGCGGCTCGTGGCCTTCCTGAACGTGCCCGCCGCGGTCGGGCTCATGGTCCTCGCCCATCCCATCATCTCGCTCGTCTACGAGCACGGGCGCTTCGGCGCGGCGGACGCGGCCGCCACCGCCGACGCGCTCCTGTTCTACGCGGTCGGGCTCTACGGCTACTCGGCGGTGAAGGTGCTCGCCCCGGCGTTCTACGCCCTCGACGAGGCCCGGATCCCGGTGATCGGAAGCGTGGTCGGCATGGCGGGGAACGTCGTGCTCGTGCTCCTGCTCCACCCGGTGCTCGGCTTCCGGGGGATCGCGCTCGGGACGGCGCTCGCCGCGACCGCCAACTTCGCGGTGCTGGCGGTCGCGTGGCGCCTGCGCCACGGCGGGCTCGGGTCGGCCGGCGTGGTGCCGCAGCTCGTCCGGACGCTGGGCGCCTCGGCCGCGATGGTAGCGGTGGTCCTGCTCACCCGGACCGCGATCGCGCCGGGGCTGCCGGCGGCCGGGCTCCCGCGGCAGGCGGCGCTCGCGCTCGTTCCCATCGTCACCGGCGCGCTCGCCTACTTCGCGGCGGCCCACCTCCTCGGCGTGCGCGAGCTCGCCGAGGTGGGCGCGGCGCTACGGCGACGCCGCCGGCGGTGACCCGTCGCCGCCCGGCCGGTCCTCCAGGATCTGCAGCACCATGGCGAGGGCCTTGCGGGTCTTCTCGCGGACGACCTCCTCGCGGCGGGCCTTCTGCTGGGCGTGAACCACGCGCTCCTCGGCCTTCGCGGAGAGGGCCACGAGCTCCTCCACCTGGCGACCGAGCCCGGTGGCGCGATCCTGGGCCGCGCTGCGCTCATCGTCCGCGGCGCGCCGGGAGGCCGCGAGCTCGCCACGGAGCCCGCCGGCCTCGGCGTGCAGCCGGTCGATCTCGGACCCCAGCCGGTCCACCTCGCCCTGCAGCCGCCCGACCTCGGCCCGCAGCGCGTCGGCCTCGCCGCGACCCGACTCGGCCTCGGCGCGGAGGCGGTCGCCCTCGGCCCGGAGCCCCTCCAGGGAGGCTCCCAGGGTGGCCACCTCGTTCCGCAGCCCCGCCGCCTCGCCGCGGACGCCGTCCGCCGAGGACCGGAGCGACGCGATCTCCGCGCGCAGGCCCTCCGCCTCGGCCCGCGCGGTCTCGATGTCCCGCTCCAGGTCGTCGCCGCGGCGGGTGGCCTCGATGAGCTCGGCGGCCCGCCCCGTGGCCGACGCACCGGCCTCGGCGAGCCTGGCCCGGAGGCTCTCCGCGTCGCCCTCGAGGGTCGAGACCCGATCGGTGGCCTCCCGGGCACGTTCCGCCTCGGCCTTGAGCCTCGCGCGCAGTCCCTCGATCTCGGCGTCCCGCTCCTGGAGCTGGCGCCGGGCCTCGTCCGCCTCGCCACGGAGCCGTTCGCCGTCGGCCCGCGCGCCCTCGAGCTCCTGCCGGAGCGCGCCGCCCTCGGCGGCCAGGCGCTCGCGATCGGCTCGCAGCGTGGCGACCTCGGCGCCGAGCCGCTCGGCCTCGGCCCGGTGGGTCGCCGCCTCGTCCTCGGCCCTGCGGAGCGCGTTCGCGGCCTCCTCGTCGACGGCGGGAAGCACCTCGACGTCCTCGAGGAGGACGGGCGTCTCCTCCGGAGGAGGGGCCGGGCGGACCGGTGGGGCGACGTCTGCCGCGGGGGGCACGCGGGCGGCCTCCTCCGCGAGCGACGCCAGCGCCGCGGCCATCTCCCGGTCGAACTCGGACAGCGCCGGCGCCTCGTCCGCCTCGGGCATGACGGTGATGGGCCCTTCCGGCGCGCTGGCCCCCGGGGGAAGCCCGCTCGGCTCGTCGTCGGTGCGCTGGATGCCGTCGAAGGCGTCGTCCAGCGCCTTCAGGTCGGCGTCGTCGACCTGCGGCAGCGCCGCGGAGTCGGCTCCCTCGAGCTCCACGTCGTCGAGGGTCACGAGCTCCTCGCCGTCGAGTCCCTGGCCGGGAGGACCGACGAGCGCCCCCACCCGCTCGACGAGGGTCTCCGGCGGGAAGGGCTTGAGCAGGTAGTCCTCGGCCCGGGTCTTGAGCTTCCGGTGCTGGTCGAAGGTCTCCGGGGTGGCCTCGGAACTGGTGATGACGAGCGGGATCGACTTCAGGTCGCCGTCCTTCTTCAGCCGGTTGCACCACGAGTACCCGGAGAGCCCGGGGAGCTCCACGCAGAGCACGACGCAGTCCGGGTGGAGTGCGCGGGCCAGCTCGAACCCTTCCTTGCCGTCGGGGCTGGTCCGCACGCCGTAGCCCCGCGACTCGAGCGCGCTCGACATGGCGCGCGCGAAGGCGGAGTCGTTCTCGATGAGGAGGACGTTCTTCTGCATCCGGGGATCCTAGGTAGCCCCGAACGGGTTGTCAAAAGCGTGGCGCCGGGGCGCTATCGCTCGGCCGACTGGGCGGTCTCGACGAGCCGGACGAGATCGGCCTCGTCGAGGTCGGCGACGAGCGAGTAGACGATCTCGTTCTTGCGCCAGACCGCGACGTTGTACCCGCGCATGTTCATGACCCAGATCGTCTCCGGGCCGGCGCGGACGGCGTGCCCCTCGTCGGGGACGCGGCGCTTCGGGTCGTCGATGATGAAGAGCCCGAGCCGGCCGCCGCGCGGCGTCTCGTAGCGCATGTAGGCCGCCGGCCAGTCGCGCAGCTGCGCCAGCCGGGCGCCGACGAGGCGGACCCGGTCGCTCCGGAAGTCGGGGGGCCGAGGGTTGAAGTCGAGCTTGGAGGCGAGCATGCCCGGGATCACCTCGGGGGCGATCGAGGCGGTGCTGAGCTCGAGGGGCAGGTCGCGTGCGTGCTTCCGCACCGCCTCCTCGACGAGCGGGTCGGTGGCGCGGTGGCCGGCGAAGACCACGAGCGCCCCGGCGACGCAGGCGGCCATGGCCGCGACCGGCAGCGGGGAGACGATGCGCCTCCACCAGGCGGTCGGGCGCTCCGCCTCGGCATCGAGAGCGAGGGAGATGCGCCGACGCAGCGCGTCGGGAGCGGTGGCCTGGGGGGTGCCGGGGGCGAAGGCCTCCCGGAGCCGGGCCCGGAGCGCCGAGCGAACCGCCATGGCCGAGGCGGCGGCGGCGCGGCAGCCGGAGCAGTCGCGAAGGTGGGACTCGAGGCTGGCCCGGTCCTCGTCGCCGAACTCGCCGTCGAGCCACGGGTCCAGCAGGCGCTCGAGGTCGCCGCAGTCGAAGTTCGTCGTGGAGGTCGCGCCCTGCGTCATGTCCCCGGTCCGTCGCTACGGGATGCCGTGCTTCCGCTTCCAGGCGTCGAGATCGACGCTCCGGTCGCCGATGCTCCCATCGTCCCCGCCCGCGTGCAACACTCCCGAGGAGGCGGCGTATTCCGCGAGCTGCTTCTGGAGCAGGCGGCGGCCCCGGAAGAGCCGGCTCATGACGGTCCCCACCGGGACGTCGAGGATGTCGGCGATCTCCTTGTAGGAGAAGTCCTGGAGGTCGGCGAGGATCACCGCCAGCCGGAAGTCGACCGGGATGGCGTCGATGGCCCGGAGCACGTCGTCGGAGAGCAGGCGGTCGAAGAAGGCCTTCTCCGGGTCCTCGGCGACGTCGGCCGCGTCGCGGGACACGAGCCGGTCCTGCACCGAGTCGCGCTCGTCCTCGACGATGTTCCGCTCCTTCGTGGTCCGGCGGTAGCGGTTGATGAAGGTGTTGGTGAGGATCTTGTAGAGCCAGGCCTTGATGTTGGTGCCGCGCTCGAACTTGTCGAAGAACCGGAAGGCGCGGAGCACCGCGTCCTGGACCAGGTCCTCGGCGTCGCGCGGGTTCTTGGTGAGGCGGAGCGCCGCGGCGTAGAGGCCGTCGAGGTGCGGCAGGGCGAGCGTCTCGAACTCCCGGCGCGTGCTCCCGATGGCTCGGCTGTTCGACACGTGGCTCCTCCCCCGCTGACGAACCGACGGCGAGCGCGGGCCATTCCCGGGCCCGCGTCCCGGGCGGGATCTAACCCGTTCCGTGGCCCGGGTCGACGGATCCGCGACATGCGACCCGGTCGGGCGCGGGCAGGGCGCATTTGGTATGAATCGTCCAAACCCGCCATGTACCGACTGTTGTTCGCCGACGCTGACGGGGTCGTCTACGACCACCCCGACCTCCGGCCCGCCGCCCGGCAGGGCGGCGACCTCTGCGCGCCCCGCGGGCGGCCGGCGCGGCTACCGCCCGGGGCCACCCTGTGCGTGCTGCCCGGTCGCCTGCCGGTCGGGATCGACCCCGCGACCGGGGCGACGGTGGTCGTCCGGGAGGCCAGGGTCGGGCGACGCCGGATCCGGCCGGTGGCGGTCGGGGCCACCCTCCCGCCGGGATGGACCCGGACGCTCCTGCCCGCGGCGGCCCGCCCGCCTCTCGGAGCCGTGGGCGCGCCGATCCTGCCGCAGTGGGCCTACACCGCGGCCGCGCTGGGCCCGGACGGTCCGGTGGCCTGGGCGCTGCATACCGACCGGCGAACCCACTGGGACCCGGCCCGCCACTCCACCCCCGACCTACCCGGCCGCGTGCAGGACCGACTCGCGCGGGCCGACAACCCGGTCTACCGGCAGCTCGCCCGATGCGCGCTCCAGTGGTCGTGCTTCACCGCACAGAACACCTTCTACGGCAGGGACGAGGGGGCCATCCCGTCGTCGTCGGCGTGCAACGCCCGCTGCGTCGGCTGCCTCTCCGAGACGTCGGAGGGAATGCCGCCCTCGAGCCACGAGCGCATCCTGCGCGCGCCCACGGCGGAGGAGATGGCCGCGGTGGGGGCCGCCCACCTCGCCGAGGCGAGCGGGCGCGCCATGGTGAGCTTCGGCCAGGGCTGCGAGGGGGAGCCGCTCCTGCGCTGGAAGGAGATCGCCCGGGCCATCCGGCTCGTGCGGCAGCGCACCACACGCGGGTCGATCAACGTGAACACGAACGGCTCGCTCCCCGGCGCGCTCGCGTCGCTGGCCGACGCCGGGCTCGACGCGGTGCGCGTGTCGCTCAACTCGGCCTCCCCCGACCTCTACGCGGCCTACTACCGCCCGACCCGCTACGGCCTCGCCGACGTCGAGCGCTCGATGGAGGTGGCCCGCGAGAAGGGGCTCTACCTGGCGCTGAACCTGCTCCTCTTCCCGGGCGTCACCGATCGGGAAGAGGAGGCGGAGCGGCTCTGCGCGCTCGTCCGCCGGGTGGGAGCGGACCAGGTCCAGGCCCGGTCGCTCGCGATGGACCCGGACGTCTACTGGGAGATCGCGCGCGCGCGCGGCGGGCAGGGGCGCGCCATCGGCGTCCCGGCGCTCTTGCGGGCGCTGCGGGCCGCCCGGCCCGGGCTCGTCGTGGGGAACTTCGCCCGCGCGCTCGGGGAGAGGGGGAGGGCCGCGTGAGCGAGGTCGAGGCGACGCTGGAACTGCGCAAGGATCTCGTCCGCCACCTCCGGGCCGGGCACCCCTGGGTCTTCCGCAAGGCCATCGAGAGGGCCCCGCGCGGGCTCGAGGCCGGCGCCGTCGTGGACGTGGTCGAGGACGGGCGCTTCGTGGCCCGCGGCTACCTCGATCCGCACTCCGCCATCACCGTCCGGATCCTGACCCGCGAGCCGGCCGAGGCCGTCGACGACGCCTTCTGGCGGGGGCGCGTCCGGCGCGCCCTGGACCTCCGGCGGGACCTCGTCCACGGGACCACCGGCTACCGGCTCGTCCACGGCGAGAACGACGGCCTCCCCGGCGTCGTGGTCGACCGCTACGCGGACTTCGCCGTGCTGAAGCTCTACTCGGCCGGGCTCACGCCGCACCGGGGCCGTATCGTCGAGGCGCTGCGCCAGGAGGTCCCGGGACTCGCCGGGGTGTTCGGACGCGACGAGATCGCGCGGGACGAGGAGTCGGACGACGCGAGGCCGCAGGGCAGGGTGCTCTGGGGCGCGGCCCCGCCGGAGCGCATCGCCATCGACGAGCACGGCATGAAGCTCCTCGTCGACGTCCGGCTGGGGCAGAAGACCGGTCTCTTCCTCGACCAGCGCGAGAACCGGCGGCTCGTGCGGGAGATGTCCGCCGGGCGCGGCGACGCCCTCAACCTCTTCGGCTACACCGGCGGGTTCTCGGTGGCGGCGGCGCTCGGCGGCGCGCGCCACGTCGTGACCATCGACGTGGACAAGGACGCCATCCAGCTCGCGCGCGAGAACTTCCGCGCGAACGGGCTCGACCCGGCCGACCACGCCTTCGCAGCCGAGGACGCCTTCGAGATCCTGCGCCGGTACAGGGCCGACGGGAGGCGCTTCGACCTCGTGGTCTGCGATCCGCCCGCCTTCGCCAAGTCGCAGAAGGCGGTGGAGGGAGCCCTCGCCGGCTACGCCGCGCTCAACCGGGCCGCGCTGCACGTGCTCGCGCCGGGCGGGATCCTGGTCACCGCGAGCTGCAGCGCGCGCGTGTCCGCCGAGCAGTTCCACGACGCGGTGAAGGAGGCCGCGTTCAAGGCGCGCGTCGACCTGCAGCTCGTCGAGGATCGGCGGCAACCGCCGGATCACCCGGTCGCGCCGCAGTTCCGCGAGGGACGTTACTTGAAGTGCGCCTTCTACCGGCGCCCGGCCTGAGCCGGCCTCCGCCATGGTCCAGCCCGGCCAGTACCTGGAGCGGCCCGCGCTCGTCGAGGCCGGGGGCGTGACGCTGGAGGGGCTCTACCACCGGGGCGACCGGCCGCCCGCCATCCTGATCTGCCCGCCCCTCGATGGGGAGGGCATGGACGCCCCGCTGCTCGCCGAGGTGGCCTGGGTCGCCGCACGCGCGGGCCACGCGTCGCTCCGGTTCCAGCACCGGGGGCGGGGAGCCTCCCAGGGGGACGTCGACCCCGACCGCGCCGTCGAGGACGGCCTGGCGGCGCTCGCCCACCTCCGGGAGTCGGCTGGACCCCTCGCCGGCGTGGTGGGGCTGCGCGGGGGCTGCGCCACGGCGGTCGGCGTGGCGCTCCGCGCCGGGCTTTCCCGGGCGGCGCTCGTCGCGCCGGTGGGGTCCCCGCCGGCCGCGTCCGGCGTGGCGACGCTCGTCGTCATGCCGGTGGACGGGGACACCGCCTTCCGGGCCGGGCTCTCGCGGGCGGCGCGCGACGCGGTGGCCTGGCTCTCCCGCCGCTAGGGATGGAGCCTGCGCCAGAGTCCCAGCGCCAGGTAGAGGACGAGCCCCAGCCCGGCCAGCGCGCTCCACCCGGGTGGGAGGCGCAGGAGCCGGAAGCGGATCGAGGGATCGCCCGGGTCGGTCCGGACGACGGCCTCGTCCGCGCCGGGAGGCGACGGCGCGGCCCGCAGCCAGGCCGGGACGAGGGGCAGCAGCGCCGCGAGCCCGAGCGCGAGCAGGACCAGGCTCGCGCCGATCGACCCGTCGGAGCCCGGGTCGGGAGCCCCGCGCGTGGCGACGAGCGAGCCGAGACCGTTGTTCACCGCGTGCGCCGCGACCGCCGGCCAGATCGATCCGGATCGCCAGGCGAGCCAGCCCAGCCAGGCGCCCAGGAAGAGCACGGCGGGGAAGCGGACCGGGTCGAGGTGCATGGCGGCGAAGAGGATCGCCGACGCGCCGATGGAGAGCGCGGGCGAGAAGCGGGTCCGGAGCGCCGACAGGAGGTAGCCGCGGAACGCGACCTCCTCGGCCAGCGGCGCGAGCAGGGAGGCCGCGGCGGCCATCCCGAGCTGGTGGCGCCTCGAGCCCTCGAACAGGTGGGTCACGTCGAAGGCGTCCACCCAGGCGCGGGGAACGAGCATCGAGGTGATCGACATCATCGCCCCCGCGGACAGGAACAGGGCGAGGCCCGAGGCGCCGCCGAGCGCGACCTGCCGGACCGCCGGCCGCCGCGCGAGCCGGAGGAACGGCGCCGGACGCAGGTTGGAGCCGGCGGCCACGAGCGCGGGTGGCACGAGGAAGACGAAGACCTCGGTCCAGAGGAGGCCGGCGAGGGGGTGGAACCCCTGGGCGGTCCCGCCGAGCCCCACGTAGAGCGCCATGAGGAGCAGGTAGAAGCCGAGCGCGCTCTTGTGGTCCGGGGCCTTCCCGATATCGCTGTGGCCGATGTCCACGTCCCGGGACATGATAGGGAGGGGAGTGAGATGAGCACCAAGCACATTCGCACCGTCATCCTGGGCGTGGGCGGGGGCATCGCCGCCTACAAGGCCTGCGAGGTCGTCCGGCTCCTCGTGAAGGCGGGCGTGGAGGTGCGCGTCGTCATGACGCCGAACGCCACCCGCTTCGTCGGTCCACTCACGTTCCAGGCCCTCTCGGGCCACCCGGTGCTGGTGGACCTGCTCGACGCCGCCTCCGACGCCTCCTACGGCCACCTCGAGCTCGCCCGCCGGGCCGACCTCTTCCTCGTCGCGCCCGCCACCGCCGACCTCCTCGCCCGCCTCCGGGCCGGGATGGGCGACGACGCGGTGACCACTACCGCGCTCGCCTGCACCGCGCCCCTGCTGCTGGCGCCGGCCATGAACACCCGGATGTGGGAGTCGGCGCCGGTCCGGGAGAACCTGGCCGTGCTCCGGGCGCGGGGGTGGCACGTGGTGGGCCCGGCCTCCGGGGAGCTGGCCGACGGCGACGTGGGCGAGGGCAGGCTCGCCGAGCCGGCCGAGATCGCGGCGGTGGCGACCCGGCTCCTCGGGCCACGCGATCTCGTCGGCCGGCGCGTGCTGGTGACGGCGGGTCCGACGCGGGAGCCGCTCGACGCCGTCCGCCACCTCTCCAACCCGTCCACCGGCAAGATGGGCTACGAGGTGGCGCGCGCCGCGGCCCGCCGGGGCGCGGAGGTCCTGCTCGTCTCCGGCCCCACGTCGCTGCGCGATCCCGACGGCGTCCGCGTGATCCGCGTCGGCACGGCCGAGGAGATGGCGGCGGCGGTGCTCGGGTCGGCGGAGGCGCAGGATCTGGTGGTGGCCGCCGCCGCGGTCTCCGACTACCGTCCGCGCGACCCGTCCACGTCGAAGAAGAAGAAGGTCGACGGGCCGGAGACGCTGGTGCTCGAGCGCACGCCGGACATCCTCGCCACGGTCGGGGAGCGGCTGGCCGGCAGGGACCGCGCGCCGGTGCTGGTGGGCTTCGCCGCCGAGACCGAGGACGTGGTCCGCAACGCACGCGAGAAGCTCGCCCGCAAGCGGTGCGATCTCGTCGTGGCGAACGCGGTCGGCGCGCCCGGCGCGGGCTTCGGCGGCGACACGAACCGGGTCTCCATCGTGTCGCCCTCGGACGTGGAGGACGTGGAGGGGACGAAGGGCGCGGTGGCCGACCTCATCCTCGACCGCGCCGTGCCGCTCCTCGACGATCGCCGCCCCCGGTCATGAGCGCCGACTCGAAGCCAGGGGAGGAGGCGGCCGAGCTCGCGGCCGAGGCCGTGCGCCACCTCTGGTGGCTGCGCGATGCCGGGGTCCGGGAGGTCGAGCCGGCCGCCGTGCGGGCGGCCCCGGTCGACCCCGCGGAGCGTCCGGCGGCGGTCCCCGCGGCCTCCCCGGCGCCGCTCTACACGCTCGCCGACAAGGGCTGTGGCAGCGACGCGCTCCTCGCCGTCCGGGAGTCGCTCGGGGAGTGCACGCGCTGCAAGCTGCACGGCGGCCGGACCCGGCTCGTCTTCGGCGTGGGGAACCCCGGGGCCGAGCTGCTCTTCGTGGGGGAGGGGCCCGGCGCCGACGAGGACCTGCAGGGGGAGCCCTTCGTCGGGCGCGCCGGGCAGCTCCTCACCCGGATGATCGAGGCCATGGGCTTCGCCCGGTCCGACGTCTACATCGCGAACGTGGTGAAGTGCCGGCCCCCGGGGAACCGCGACCCCGAGCCGGACGAGATCGAGGCCTGCGAGCGTTACCTCAAGGCGCAGATCGCCGCCATCCGGCCGCGCGTCATCGTGGCGCTCGGGCGATTCGCGGTCCAGACGCTGCTGCGCGACACCACCCCCATCTCCCGGCAGCGGGGGCGATGGCGGGAGTACGAGGGGGTCCGGCTCATGCCCACGTTCCACCCGGCCTACCTGCTCCGCAACCCCGCCGAGAAGAAGCCGGCCTGGGAGGACCTCCAGCTCGTCATGAAGGAGTTCGGCCGGTGGCCCCCCGGCAGGGAAGGGTGAGCCCCGGACCGGCCGCCGGCGGCCGGATGGGCGGCGCG
>JBBIOL010000067.1:14063-18859 GCA_037443385.1 Anaeromyxobacteraceae bacterium | reverse complement strand
CCCCGCCGCCGGCGGCGGCTGGGCCGTGAACGACGCCGCCGACTCGTTCACGTCGGGTGAAAGGACCTCGATTCCCGACTGGCGCGCGCCGAAGATGTGGGCCACCACCTTGTCGGTGTTGGCGGCCTCGCTGGTGAGCAGCGCCGCCATGAACTCGACCGGGAAGTGGGCCTTGAGCCATGCGGTCTGGACGGTGAGGAGCCCGTAGGCCGCCGAGTGGCTCTTGTTGAAGCCGTAGGCGGCGAACTTCTCCATCATGTCGAAGATGGAGCCGGCCACCGCGTCGTCGACGCCGTTCCGGCGGCAGCCCTCGAGGAAGCCCACCCGCTCCTTGGCCATCTCCTCGGCCTTCTTCTTCCCCATGGCGCGGCGGAGCAGGTCGGCGCGGCCCAGGCTGTAGCCCGCCAGGACCTGCGAGATCTGCATGACCTGCTCCTGGTAGACGATGACGCCGTAGGTCTCCTGGAGGATGGCCTCGAGCTTCGGGTGCGGGTAGCGGACCTTCTCCTTGCCGAGCTTGCGGTCGATGTAGACGTCGACCATGGTGCGGCCGTCGTCGAGCTTCTGGTCGAGCGGGCCGGGGCGGAAGAGCGCGCCGGCGGCGATGACGTCGTCGAAGCAGGACGGCTTCATCTTCACCACCATGGCGGTGAAGCCCTCCGACTCCATCTGGAAGACGCCGTCGGTGTCGCCGCGGGAGATGAGCTCGTAGACCGCCGGGTCGTCGATGGGGATGTCCTCGGCGACGAGGCGGGCCTGCCCGGGGTGGTTCTGGCGCACCCGCTTCAGCGCCTCGTCCACCACGGTGAGGGTCTTCAGGCCCAGGAAGTCGAACTTGACGAGCCCCGCCTTCTCCGCGTCGTCCTTGGAGAACTGCGAGACCAGCATGTCGGACTTGTCGTCCTTGTAGACCGGGACGTACTCCCAGAGCGGCTGGTCGGCGATGACCACGCCGGCGGCGTGCAGGCCGGCCTGGCGGTTCAACCCCTCGAGCGCCATGGCCACGTCGAGGACGTCCTTCGTGGTGACCTTGCGCTGGGTGCCGTCGGCCTCGGTCCACTCCTTCACGAGGGTGGGCTTGTCGTACAGCTCGGCGAGCCGCGGCTCGATCTCGATGCACTCCCGGAGCGGCTTCACCTTGCCCTGCACCGGCTCGGGCACGAGCTTGGCGATGCGGTCACCCTCGGCGAAGGGGAGCCCCATGACCCGCACCACGTCGCGGATCACCGAGCGGGCCTTGAGCGAGCCGAAGGTGATGATCTGCCCGACGTTCTCCTTGCCGTACTTCCCGGCCACGTAGTGGATGACCTCGTCGCGGCGGTCCTGGCAGAAGTCGACGTCGAAGTCGGGCATGGAGACCCGCTCCGGGTTGAGGAAGCGCTCGAAGAGCAGGTTCCACCGGATGGGGTCGAGGTCGGTGATGCGCAGCGACCAGGCCACGATGGAGCCGGCCCCCGAGCCGCGCCCCGGGCCCACCGGGACCTGCCGCCCCTTCGCCCAGTTGATGAAGTCCTGGACGATGAGGAAGTACCCGGAGAAGCCCATCTTGCGGATGATGCCCACCTCGGTCTCGAGGCGCTGCCGGTACAGGTCGCGGTCGTGGGGGTACTTGCCCTCGATCTCCCGGAAGCGCCGGTCGAGCCCCTCGCGGGCGAGCTTCGCGAGCCAGTCGTCCTCGGTGACGCCGTCGGGCAGCTGGAAGCGCGGCAGGTAGCTCTTGCCCAGCTTCAGCTCCACGTTGCATAGGGCGGCGATGCGCGCGGTGTTGGCGATGGCCTCCTTGAACTGGGGCAGGGCGCGCGCCATGTCCTGCGGGGAGGCCAGGAAGAGCCCGTCGGTCTTGTGGTGGATGCGGCGCGGGTCGGCGAGCGTCTTGTTCGACGCGATGCACATGAGCACCTCGTGCGCCTGCGCATCGGAACGGTTCACGTAGTGTGCATCGGCGGTGGCGGCGAGCGGGATGCCCTCGCCCTCGGAGAGCTCGGCGAGCCGCTGGTTCACCTCCAGCTGCTCGGGCATGCCGTTCGACTGCACCTCGAGGAAGAAGCTGCCCGGCTCGAAGATGTCGCGGTACTCGCGGGCCGCGGCCCGGGCGCCGTCCATGTCGCCCTTGGCGGCGAGCCGCGGGACCTCGCCCCCCAGGCAGGCGGTGAGCCCGACGAGCCCCCTCGCGTGCTCGCGGAGCAGTCCCTTGTCGATGCGGGGGTCGTAGTAGAAACCCTCGGTGTAGGCCATGGAGGAGAGGTAGCGGAGGTTGCGCCAGCCCTCCTCGTTGCGGGCGAGCAGGATGAGGTGGCGGCTCACCCGCTCGGAGCGGTCCTGGCGGCCCTTCGGCCCGGCGACGTAGGCCTCCATGCCCAGGATGGGCTTCACCCCCGCGGCCTTGGCGGCCCTGTAGAAGTCGATGGCCCCGAAGAGGTTGCCGTGGTCGGTGACCGCCACCGTGTCCATGCCCCGCTCCTTGACCGTGCGGGCGAGGTCGCCGATGCGGATGGCGCCGTCGAGGAGCGAGTAGAGGGTGTGGAGGTGCAGGTGGACGAAGTCGGACACGGCGGCGAACCTCCGGGGGAGCGCTTAGATAGCAGGTGGGTCTGACCCGTTCCAGGCACGTTCCAAGGGGCTCGAATGCTCAAGAAAATCCTGCTGGTGCTGGCCGTCGTGCTGGGGCTCTTCGCCGCGTTCGTGGCCACGCGGCCGTCGCAGTACCGCATCACCCGGAGCGCGGTGGTGCCCGCGCCCGCCGCGGCGGTCTTCCCCAGGGTGGCCGACTTCCGGGCCTGGGAGGGGTGGTCGCCCTGGGCGAAGCTCGACCCCGCCATGAAGACCGACTACCTCGGCACGCCCGGGACGGTGGGGTCGTCGTACCACTGGAAGGGAAACGACAAGGTGGGCGAGGGGCGCATGACCGTGACCGGCCTCACGCCGGAGCGGCAGATCCAGATCAAGCTCGAGTTCCTGAAGCCCTGGGAGCAGACCAGCCTCACCACCTTCGACTTCGCTCCCGATTCCGGGGGCACCCGGGTGACGTGGACCATGTCGGGCGACAACGACTGGGTGGGCAAGCTCTTCGCGCTCTTCATGGACATGGACAAGATGGTGGGGCCCGACTTCGAGAAGGGGCTCGCATCGTTGAAGGCGGCCGCGGCCGGTTAGGGTAGGCTCGCGGGATGGCTCCCGCGCTGCTCCTCGCCGTCCTGCTGCTCGCCGAGCCCGCCCCGACGGCCGACCCCGTGGCCCCGGCCGCGGGCGACCCTGCGGCCCCCGCCGAGGCCGATCCGAACGGCCCCTCCTGCCGCCTCTCCGGGGAGACGCTCCGGGCATACGGCATCGGCTCGCCGTGGGCGGAGCTGGCGCGCATGGCCGAGGACGTGGGCGCGGCGCCGCTCCGCCCCGACCTGTTCCAGCGCCCCGGCGATCGGGCCATCGCCCTCTGCGCCGACGGTCCGGCGTTGCCGCTCGGCCGCAGGGAGGCCAGGCCGCCGTCCGGCCCGGCCGCGTCGCCCGCGGGCCCGCCGACGCTCGAGCTCGTGCCCGCCATGCTCTCCACCTACGTGAACACCGCCTACCCGTCGGGCATGAACGACGGCGCCGTCTGGCAGGGGAAGGGCGTCTCGGCGCAGCTCGGCGTAGGGCTCCAGTTCCAGTGGGGGATCCTCTCGGCGGCCTTCGTCCCCGGCGTGGCCTGGCAGCAGAACGCGGCGTATCCCATCGTCCCCACCGGGAGGCCGGGCAACCTCGAGTACGCGAACCCGTACTACGGGAACTCGCTCGACGTGCCGCAGCGCTTCGGCGACGCGGACTTCTGGACCTTCACCCCGGGTCAGAGCTACGTGCAGCTCTCCTACGCCGGGCTCGGCGCCGGAATCTCCACCGAGAACCTCTGGTGGGGCCCGGGCATCCACAACACGCTGCTCATGTCGAACAACGCGAACGGGTTCCCGCACGCATTCCTGGGCACGGTCCGGCCGGTGGACGTCTGGATCGGCAACCTCGAGGCCGACCTCTGGCTCGGGCGGCTGGATCGGTCCGACTACTTCTACACGAAGGAGCACCCCTGGATCGGCGCCGTCACCGCCGACCTCGAGCTGCGCTGGGTCCGCGGGCTCTACCTGGGATTCGTCGCCGTCAACGTGGCCTCCGAGCTCTGCGGCGGCGGGTGCGAGCGCAACTCCAACACGCTTCTGGGCCTTTACGGCCGGTGGGTCTTCCCTCCGGCGGGTGTCGAGGTCTATGGCGAGTGGACGCGGGAGGACGCCTGGGTGAGCGCGGCGGACCTGGCGAAGGAGCTCGACCACTCGGCCGGGTACACCATCGGCCTGCAGAAGGTCTTCCTGGGGAAGGACTACTGGGTGCGGCTGCTCGCCGAGATCTCCGACGACAGCATTCCCCGGCCCGGGCGGGACTGGCGGCCCAACCCGGTCGCTTACTACACTCATGGTGGAAACACCAACTACACGAACGGTGGGCAGATCCTGGGCGCTGCCATGGGTCCCGGCGGCTCCACCCAGTACCTGGCCGTGGACGTGCTCGCGCCGTCCGGGTGGTACGGGGGGTTCCTGGAGCGGACCCGGCGCAACGACGGCATCTACATGGCGAATCCGGACGGGAACGACCCCGACGTGGAGGTCGGGGGCGGTGCGCGCTGGCTGCGTTCCTTCGGGGCATTCGACCTGGGCGCGGTGGCGGCGCTCTACCGGCGCGGCAACCACGACGGGCTGCCCGGGGCGTTCAACTTCCACGGCGAGGTGCAGCTCACCTGGTGGCCGGGCAAGCCGCTCGTGGGCGGGGCGCCGTAG
>JBBIOL010000067.1:0-13963 GCA_037443385.1 Anaeromyxobacteraceae bacterium | reverse complement strand
CGGCGGGGACGGCGGCGGCGGCTCACGCCGACGCGAGGCGCGGCACGAGCCAGGAGAGCGACCGGTCGTACCGGTAGTTCACGTCGCGGTGGCCGTCGTCGAACTCCTCGTGGACCACCGGCACGCCGCCCTGCCGGAGCGACTCGGCCACCATGCGCGCGCCCCAGCGCAGTTGGAACTCGTCGCGCGTTCCGCAGTCGAGGAAGACGCTCCGCAGCCGGCGGAAGGCGTCGAGCGAGGCGGGGACGAAGCGGACCGGGTCGTGGGCGAGCCAGCGCTCCCAGACCTCCGGGCGGATGCGGGCGGTCTCGGGCTCGAAGGGGAGCTCGAGCCCCGCCGGCAGGCCGGGTCGCGGGGAGTAGGCCGCGGCCATGGCGAGCACGTTCAAGGGGGCGTGGTCGTCGCCGCGCATCTTCGTCTCCCGGGCCCGCCGGCGGAGGGCGTCGAGCCAGGTGGCGGGGTCGGTGCCGAGGAGCGCGCCGGCCGTGCGGGGAAAGTCGGGGAGGTAGCAGTACTCGAAGCCGGCGTCGCCGGAGTGGCTGCCCACGTGCCCGAAGACGTCGGGGTGGTGACGCCCCAGGACGAGCGCCCCGTAGCCGCCCGAGGACTTGCCCAGGATCGCGCGGGCCTCCCGCGCGGCGAGCGTGCCCAGGCGGGAGTCGACGAAGGACACCACGTCGCGGGCGACGTAGTCGCGGTAGTTGCCGATGGCCGTGCTGTTCACCCACTGGCTCCCGCCCAGCGACGTCCAGCCGTCCACGAAGACGCCCACCACCGGCGGGACCGCGCCCGTCGCCACCAGCCGGTCGAGCCGCTCCGGGACGGTGAGGCCGAAGCCGGCGAAGCCCGTCCAGGAGTGCGCGCTGCCGGTGAAGCCGTGGAGGAAGTAGACCGCAGGGAGGCCGGGGCGGAGGCCCGGGGGGAGGTACAGGTACACGGGGCGGCGCGACGGGTCGCCGAGGGGATTTCCGCGGAGCGACGGGGCGTCGAGCGCGTCCTGTTCGAGTCGGCCTTCCATGTGGGCTAGGATACCGCACCGATGCCCACCGGACTCGTCGAGAGCTTCGGCCACGCCCTCCGGGGCCTGGTGGAGGTCACCGCCCGCGAGCGGAACATGAAGATCCACGTGCTGGCCGGGACCGCGGTGGGGCTCCTCGGTGCGGAGGTGGCGCTGCCGCCGGCGTCGCGGTTCGCGCTCGTGCTGGCGATGATGCTGGTCGTCGCGGCGGAGATGGGGAACAGCGCGCTCGAGGCGGTGGTGGACCTCGTCACGCGCGAGCGGCGGGAGGAGGCGCGGCGGGCGAAGGACGCGGCGGCGGGCGCGGTGCTGGCGCTCGCGCTCGGTGCCGTCGTCGTGGCCGTGGGCGTGGCCGGCGGCGCGGGCGACGCGGTGGAGTTGGCGCTGCACAGGCGCGGCGTGCACTTCCTGCTCGCCTCCGGCGCGCTCGCCCTCGAGGCATTCCTGCTCTTCGGCCGGAGCGGGTCGGCGCTGCTCGACGGGCTGGCCGCCGCGGTGGGGGCGCTGCTCGTCGCCTTCCTGGCCGTGCACGGCCTGTCGGCGTCGCTGTCGCTCGTCGCGGCGCTGCTCTTCTCGCTGGCGGCGGCGTCGGCCACCTGGAGCCGCGTCCGGGTGGGCGGATGACGTCCGTGAGCCGCCGCCTCCTCCTCGTCGGCCTGCTCCTCGCCATCGCGTCACCGCTCGCGCCGCTTCCCGCGGCGGCCGCGGACGGGCTCCCCAGCTACGGTGTCTCCCCGCTGCTTCCGCCCGAGCACTGGGCGGTTCGCGCCGCGGCGCGGCTCGACGGCGTGGGGCTCGTCACCGGCTGGCTGCCGGCCAACCAGGCCGCCCCCATGTACATGGTCTGGGCGGCGCTCACCGAGGGCGCGCGGCGTGCCGAGGCGGAGCGGCCGGCCCTGGCCGCTGTGGCGCGCGGCTGGAAGGAGAAGTTCGAGCAGGAGTGGCGCGGCATCGACGAGAAGGGTCTCCTGCGGTTCCTGGGCGGCCAGGCCAGCGTCGGGTACCAGTACGACGGGGTCTCCCCCGAGCCGGCGGCCACGCCGCCGGCGCCCTGGTCGCTCACGCCGCCGCAGGAGAACGGCCCGTTCCTCGCCGCGGAGGCCGCCGGCGCGCTCTCCGACAACCTGGCGCTGCTCGTCGCGCCGGTGGGAACCACCTGGCAGGTCCGCTGGTCGGGCGAGCTCGTGGCCGGCATCGGGCCGGTGTCGCTCTCGGCCGGTCGCGCGCCCGGCCAGGCCGGCTTCGGCGCGCCCGGCGCCGGGGTGGTGCTCGGCGGCGAGCCCTACCGCGACCGCGTCGAGTTCCAGATCTACCGGCCGGTGGACATCTACATCGGCTTGCTCACCGTCGATGTCTCGCTGGCACGGGTCGGCGCCCCGACCCATGCCGACGGGACGCTTCTCTGGGAGTGGTCGTTGCAGTACCAGCCCGTGCCGAGACTGACGTTCGGCCTGCAAAGCGGGGTCATGACCGGCGGCTCGACGTGGGAGGAGATCACCGGCCAGCCATTCACCATCGGCGACTTCATCCGTGCCATCACGTACCAGGGAGGCGGATGGCAGAACAACGGATACGGGAACAACGTCTTCTCCGTTTCCGGGCGCTGGCGGCTCCCCACCGAGGGATGGGTGCCCATCACGCTCTACGGAGAGTGGGGCGGCGATGACAACGGAGGCGCCTGGCTGCAGGCGCCGGGCATCGGCGCTGGACTGCTCGTGCCGTCGCTCCCCTTCGCTCCGGAGGTCTCGGTGGGGCTCGAGGCGTCCTTCTTCGGCGAGGTCTGCAAGGAGCAGACGGGCGGAACATTTTGCCGGTCCCCTGGCTACTCGCTCAATTGGTACACGCACGTGTACAGCTGGACGCTCGGCAACCTCCCGCTCGGCCACCGCTTGGGCGGCAACGGGCGAGAGCTCTTCCTGTACTGGGCCGCCGATCTGCTCGACGCGCGTCTGCTCGTCCGCGGCGACGGCTTCCTGCGCGACCGCTTCTCGGGGAACCTCTACTCACCGTACTCGGGCTCGAGCGCTGGCTTCGACCTCCAGGTCACCTGGCGGCTCGGCATCGGCGAGCTGGGCGTGTCGGGAGGGTACGAGGGCGCGAGCGGCTGGAGGGCCGGGGGCGCCGGCGCCCGGGCGACCGTCTATTTCTAGTGCTTTCGCGTTCCGCCGGGGGGGTGGGACGCCCGTCCATTCGGCCGGCGGCTACGTCCCCGCCGTGAACTGGTCCATCCAGTCGTTGCCGTAGACGAGCCGCGCCGACAGGTCGTTGTGCGACCGGCAGAGCAGCCGACAGTTCTCGATCGTGGACGGACCGCCGAGGCCGCGCGGGACCACGTGGTCCACCTCCACCTGCCAGGTGGAGCCGCAGTGCCCACCGGAATCGAGCGGCCAACGGCACCGGCCCTCGTCCCGCTCCCACACCGCGCGGCGGACCGCCGCGGGGATGTGCAGGGGACTCGACGGGCGCGGGTTGGCCTGCGGCCGTCCCGTGAAGCCCCGCCGCCGTGCATGCTGCTCGAGCAGCAGGTCCAGCGCGGCATCGATCGCGTCGGCGAAGCCCGCGCGCGGAATCGCGCGGGAGAGCCCGTCGCGCGCCTTCTCGAGCTTGCGGATGACCCGCTTCGTCAAGGTGACGTGCAACCGGTACAACTCCGCCGTGAGCGGTTCGGTGACGGTGTCGAGGTTCGACCCGACCGGCGCATCGGCGGCCTGGGTCGTCACGCTGGGTGACGAGTCACCCATCCCTCCTTCGGGCAGGTGGGTCTTTCCTGTTTCGCCTGGCGCGAGACGGGAAGCATCGGGAACGGGCGATCCGGAGACACCGGCATCGGTCATTGCCATCGCCGCCATCACGGCCGCCGTCGCGGTTTCCGCCGCCGTCCCGGCCGCCGGGCCCTGCACCGCCGTCACCACGTCGCGGCGCGGGATGACCTCCGCGGGCCGGATCTCCACCGACGCCTCCCGCGCCTGGCGGCGCCCCCGGTAGTAGAACCGCGGCAGCACCGATTCCCAATTTTCGCGAGTGATGACCCGCGCCAGGTCCCCCACCGCCGAGAGGCACAGCCGGCCGTCCCGGAGCGGCGGGACGACCTCGGGAAACCTCTGGATGAGCCCCGCGGCCACCTTCCGGTAGTGCGCCGCCGAGTTCGACAGGTTGAGCTCGTGGTGCAGGTAGGCGAAGAGGTCCCGGTGCCCGAGCTCGCGCCACCGGGCCTGCCGGTCGAACTCGGAGAGCGCCACGAGGAAGTCGGCCAACCCTTCGTGCTCCCGCCCGAGCAGCTCCGCGAGCCGACGTGAGGAGTCCCGGGCTGCGCCGAGCGCGTCCGGTCCGGCGTCGAGCGCGTCCGTTCCGGCGTAGAGCGAGCTCGAGGCGCCTTCCACGGGCGCCCGGACACCCCCGTGCCGCGCGGCCTCACCAACTGGGATTGCCGGCGTCGGGGTGACCTCGATTGCGGACATGCGCATCCCCGGACCGGATGCGAGCCGCGCGCCCGCCCGCCGGCGCGAGATCGCTGCGCGCCCCCGCCGTCCGCCGTCCGCCGCGCGCACCCCGGGACCGCGCGGCGACCGCCGCCGGCCGGTCCGGGACTCCAATTCGATCGCCCCGCCGCCCCTACTCCCCCGACCCGTTCGCCCCCTCGGCCGCGCCGCCGGCGCGCTGCTCCCGCCGCGCCAGCTCGAGGTCGGCCTCCATCATGATGCGCACGAGCTCCTTGAAGCTCGTCCGCGGCTTCCACCCCAGCGCCTTCGTCGCCTTGGACGGGTCGCCGAGCAGGTAGTCCACCTCGGCCGGGCGGTAGTAGCGCGGGTCGATCTCCACGAACTCCCGGTAGTCGAGCCCGACGTGGCCGAAGGCCTCCTCGCACAGCTCGCGCACCGAGTGGGCCTCGCCGGTGGCGACGACGTAGTCGTCCCCCTTCGGCTGCTGCACCATGAGCCACATGGCCTCGACGTAGTCCTTCGCGAAGCCCCAGTCGCGCTTCGCCTCCAGGTTGCCGAGGTAGAGCTTCTTCTGCACGCCGAGCTTGATGCGCGAGGCCGCGCGCGTCACCTTGCGGGTCACGAAGGTCTCGCCGCGACGCGGTGAGTTGTGGATCCACCCGTCGCCGACGCCAGCGTGGAACGTCCCGCTCTCGGTCGCGAGGTCGAAGAGCCAGCCCCGGTGCTTCACGGGAGTCGTCTTCAGGACCTCGGCGACGGGCTTCCGGAGGTGCGCGCCCTTCGCGCCATGCCGCTCGTCGTCCGGCACGGAGAGGTTGATCTGGTAGTACGCGCGACCCTCTCGGTCCTCGACGGAGAGGATGGCCCGTTGCCCGAGGGCGCGCTGGGCCAGCCACCAGAGGCCTGCCGCGAGGCACGCCGAAGCGGTCTTGAACGACTTGAACTCATACTTCGAGTTGCCGGCCTTCAGTCCGTCGGTCTCGTTGTACCCGCGCAGGTAGGCGAGCTGGGCTTCGAGTCCCGCGTTGAGGATGCGGGCGGGTACCCGCTTGTCGCCGGCCTCCGTGTAGATCTGGGACCGGATCCACCTTCCCCAGGACGATCCACCCGTGAGATTGACCGCCTCCACGGGCCTGTCCCCGAACCCGGACGTCCCGGTCCAGCGCCTGGACCCGCCACCCGAGACGGCCCGCCAGGCTTGTGCCGCCTCGTCGAGGAGGGCGACGTCGTTGCCCGTGAGCCGCACGTCGCCATCGGCACTGATGAAGCCATCGCCGGTGAGCGCGCCGAGCAGCCAGGCCTCGGCCTCGGTGACCTGGGTCGCGTTGGTCGGTTCCGGAGAGCTCGCGAGGGCAAGGAAGTCGCCGACGCGCACCTCGCCCGTGGGGATCTCTCTCTCGCCGTCCAGGAAGGCCACGTGGTCGGCCGTGGCGGCGAACAGTGCGCCACGGGCCGCGACGCGCACCACCTCCTTCTGGCCCCGATTCCAGGTCGCCGTCATGCAGGTGACCCGCGTGAAGCGATCCCGGTCCCACACCTCGAGCGGCGCCGCCGGCTCGGACGTGTACTTCGTGCCGTGGCGCGGATCCGTCCGGTGCGGGACGATCTCCTCGATGGGCACGATGTCGATGAGCCCGTTGCGCCGGACGATCACCGGCGTCTCTGCCGTCACGCACTCGTGGTTGAAGAGGATCCCGTTCGACACGTGCATGCCGTAGGACTCGCGGTAGTTCACCGCGATCCAGAACGAGTAGACCTTGGCGCAGCCGTAGGGGCTGCGCGGGTAGAAGGGCGTGCGCTCGTCCTGCGGCGGGGGCGAGGCGCCGAACATCTCCGACGACGACGCCTGGTAGATGCGCGTGGCCTCGAGGCCGGTGTCGCGCACCGCCTCGAGCAGCCGGATGGTGCCGAGCCCGGTGACCTCGCCGGTGTACTCCGGCACGTCGAAGGAAACGCGCACGTGGCTCTGCGCGCCCAGGTTGTAGATCTCGTCCGGGCGGACCTTGCGCAGGATGGTGTTCATCGACGACGCGTCGTTCAGGTCGCCGTAGTGGAGGAAGAGGCGCGTCCCCGGCAGGTGCGGGTCGCGGTAGACGTGGTCCACCCGGCCGGTGTTGAAGGTGGAGGCGCGCCGGACGATGCCGTGCACCTCGTAGCCCTTCTCGAGGAGCAGCTCGGCCAGGTAGCTCCCGTCCTGCCCGGTGATGCCGGTGATGAGCGCCTTCTTCACGTTTCGTGCTCCTGGATCAGGGGATGGTGCGGCGGTTCTGCTCGTACCACTTCACGGTCTCGGCCAGCCCTTCCTCGAAGCCGATGCGCGCCTTCCACCCGAACTCGCGGAGCGCCCGCGAGGTGTCGAGCATGCGCCGGGGCTGGCCGTTGGGCTTCGTCGTGTCCCAGGTGATCTCGCCCTGGAAGCGGCAGAGGCGGGCCACGAGCGGCACGAGATCCCGGATTCGGATCTCGAACCCCGCACCCAGGTTCACCGGGTCGCTCCGGTCGTAGCGCTCGGCCGCCGCCACGATGCCCTCGGCGGCGTCGCGGGCGTGCAGGAACTCGCGCGAGGCGGAGCCGTCGCCCCAGACGACGATGCTGCCATCGCCCCGCTCGCGGGCCTCGACGCACTTGCGCACCAGGGCCGGGATGACGTGGCTCGTGTGCAGGTCGAAGTTGTCGCCGGGGCCGTAGAGGTTCACCGGGAAGAGCACGCACGAGTCGAGCCCGTACTGCTCGCGGTAGGCCTGCGACTGCACGAGTAGCATCTTCTTGGCGAGCCCGTAGGGGGCGTTCGTCTCCTCCGGGTACCCGTTCCAGATGTCCTCCTCGCGAAAGGGCACCGGGCAGAACTTGGGATAGGCGCAGATGGTCCCGAGCGCGACGACCTTCCTCACCCCGGCGTGCCGGGCCGCCTCGATGAGCTGCACGCCCATCATGAGGTTCTCGTAGAAGAACTTGCCCGGGTTGTCCCGGTTGGCGCCGATGCCGCCCACCCGCGCCGCGAGGTGCAGGACCACCGTGGGCCGGGCGTCGCGGTAGAGGCGCTCGACGGCGCTCATGTGGACCAGGTCGTAGTCGCGGGAGCGCGGCACGAAGACCTCGCCCGCGCCCCGCCGCCGGAGCTCGTCCACGACGTATCCGCCCAGGAATCCGGCGCCGCCCGTGACGACCACGCGCTCGGCGGGCCAGGAGATGGAGGGCATGGCCCGAAAGTAGCCCGAGATCGTGGACTCCGAAAGGGGTTCTGCGCTACTTCATCTCCCCATGCCCAAGGCCCGCAAGGGAATCATCCTGGCCGGCGGGTCGGGGACCCGGCTCTTCCCGGCCACGCTGTCGGTCTCGAAGCAGCTGCTCCCGGTCTACGACAAGCCCATGATCTACTACCCGATGACGGCCCTCATGCTGGCCGGCATCCGGGAGATCCTGGTCATCTCCACGCCCCAGGACACCCCCCGCTTCGAGCAATTGCTCGGCGACGGGAGCGCCTGGGGAATGCGGCTCGCCTACACCGTGCAGCCGAGCCCCGACGGGCTCGCCCAGGCCTTCCTCCTGGGCGCCGACTTCGTGCGCGGCGGCCCGTCCGCGCTGGTGCTCGGCGACAACATCTTCTACGGCCACGACTTCCACAACCTGCTCCGCAGCGCCGACGCCCGCACCGAGGGCGCCACCGTCTTCGCCTACGCCGTCCACGACCCGGAGCGCTACGGGGTGGTGGCGTTCGACGAGCGCAAGCGCGCCGTCTCCATCGAGGAGAAGCCGGCCCGGCCCCGCTCGCGCTACGCCGTCACCGGCCTCTACTTCTACGACGAGGCGGTGGTCGAGCATGCACGGCAGGTGAAGCCCTCGGCGCGCGGCGAGCTCGAGATCACCGATCTCAACCGCCGCTACCTCGACGCGGGCAAGCTCGAGGTGGAGATCATGGGGCGCGGCTACGCCTGGCTCGACACCGGCACCCACGACTCGCTGCTCGAGGCCGGCCAGTTCATCGCCACCATCGAGAAGCGGCAGGGGCTCAAGGTGGCCTGTCCGGAGGAGGTGGCCTGGCGGCAGGGATGGATCACCGACGCCCAGCTCGGCGACCGGGCCGCCGCGCTCGGCAAGTCGAGCTACGGCGCCTACCTGCGCGGGCTCCTCGAGCAGAAGGTCTTCTAGGCCGGCCCGGCGCCATGCAGATCACTCCCACCCGCATCCCGGACGTCCTCGTCATCGAGCCCCGCGTCTTCGGCGACGCGCGCGGCTTCTTCTTCGAGAGCTACAACGAGCGCGCGCTGTGCGCGGCGCTGGGGCGACCCATGCGCTTCGTGCAGGACAACCACAGCCGCTCGGCGCGAGGCGTGCTGCGCGGGCTCCACTACCAGCTGCCCTATCCACAGGGGAAGCTCGTGCGGGTGGTCCAGGGCGAGATCTTCGACGTGGCGGTGGACCTGCGCCGCGGCTCGCCCACCTTCGGGAAGTGGGAGAGCGACGTGCTCTCCGCCGAGAACAAGCGGCAGCTGTGGGTCCCGGAGGGATTCGCCCACGGCTTCCTGGTCCTCTCGGACGTGGCCGAGGTCCTCTACAAGACCACCGAGTTCTATCACCCGGCCGAGGAGCACGCGCTCGCCTGGAACGACCCCGCGGTGGGGATCGCCTGGCCGCTCGGCGGCATGACGCCGCTGCTCTCGGCGAAGGACCTCGCCGGCAAGCCGCTCGCCCAGGTCCGCCCCTTCGAACCCGGAGACCTGCCTCGATGAACGTGCTCCTCACCGGCGGCTCCGGCTTCATCGGCTCCAACCTGGTGCGGCTCGTCCTCTCCGAGCGGCCCGGCTGGCGGGTGGTGAACCTCGACAAGCTCACCTACGCCGGCAACGCCGAGAACCTGGCCGACCTGGCCGCGAACCCCTGCTACCGGTTCGTGCGCGGCGACATCTGCAACGGCGAGCTGGTGGCCGACGTGGTCCGAACCGAGCGCATCGACGCGGTGATGCACCTCGCCGCCGAGAGCCACGTGGACCGGTCCATCCTGGCGCCGTCGGTCTTCATCGACACCAACGTGCGCGGGACGCAGGTGCTGCTCGAGGCCGCCCGCGAGCTCGGGGTGAAGCGCTTCCTGCACGTCTCCACCGACGAGGTGTACGGCTCGCTCGGCCCCACCGGCCTCTTCACCGAGACGACGCCGCTCGATCCGTCGTCGCCCTACTCGGCGTCGAAGGCGTCGTCGGACCTGCTCGCGCTCGCCTACGCACACACCTTCCGGCTGCCCGTGGTGGTGACCCGCTGCTCCAACAACTACGGGCCCTACCAGTTCCCGGAGAAGCTCATCCCCCTCATGATCGCGAACGCGGTCCGCGACCTGCCGCTCCCGGTCTACGGCGACGGCATGAACGTGCGCGACTGGATCCACGTGGAGGACCACTGCCGCGGCTTGCTCGCCGCGCTCGAGCAGGGCGAGGCCGGGCAGGTCTACAACTTCGGGGCCTCGTCGGAGCGGCACAACATCGACATCGTCCGCCAGGTGCTGGCACTCGTCGGCAAGCCCGAGTCGCTCATCCGGTACGTGAAGGACCGCCCCGGCCACGACCGCCGCTACGCCATCGACTCGTCGAAGGCCCAGGCGAAGCTCGGCTGGACCCCGCGCCACCGCTTCGAGGAGGCGCTCGCCGCCACCGTGCGCTGGTACGTGGAGAACCGTCCGTGGTGGGAGCGCATCCTCACCGGGGAGTATCTCAAGTACTACGAGAAGCAGTACGGGGTCCGGTAGTGAAGGTCGCGGTCACCGGCGCGAACGGCATGCTGGGCGGCGAGGCGGTGGCGCAGCTCGCCGGCCGTCACGAGGTGCTGGCGCTCGGGCTCGGCCCCGGCCGTCCGCCCGGGGGAACCTACCGCTGGGTCGAGGCCGACCTCGGCGACGGGGTCTCGGTGGAGCGGGCCCTCGTGGACTTCGCCCCGCAGGCGGTCCTCCACGCCGGAGCGGTCACCGACGTGGATGGGTGCGAACGGGATCCCGACCTCGCGTGGCGGGTGAACGCCGGAGGCACCCAGCAAGTGGCCCGCGCCTGCCGCGCGCTCGGCGCCCGGCTCGTGGCGGTGGGGACCGACTACGTCTTCGACGGCAAGGCGGGTCCCTACGACGAGGACGACGTCCCCAACCCGAGGGGCGTCTACGCGCAGTCGAAGATGGCCGGGGAATGGATGGCCCTCTCCGTGGCCCCGGACAGCGCGGTGGCCCGGGTGGCGGTGGTCTACAGCGGCCGGGCGACGGCGCGCCCCACCTTCGCCACCCAGGTGGTGGACAAGCTCCGCCGGGGCGAGGTGGTGAAGGCATTCGAGGACCAGTTCACCTCCACCACGCTCGCCGCGAGCGGCGCCGCCATGTGCCTGGAACTGCTCCTCGAGCACGCCTACCGGGGCGTGCTGCACGTGAGCGACGAGACGGTGCTCGACCGGGTGGACTTCGCACGAAGGGTGGCGCGGGCGTTCGGGCTCGCGGGGACGATCGAGGGCGTGAAAACTGACAGCGTGAAGCTCCTTGCACCCAGGCCGCTCCGCGGTGGATTGAAGGTGGCCAGGGCCCGGGAATGGCTCAGGAACAAGCCGCTGCCGATCGAGGAGGCCCTGGCCCGTTTCCGGGTCGAGATGGCGGGACGACCCACCGGGTGACGTGCTAGAACGGCCCGAATGTCCCGTCACCCGACGCCCTTCCGCCGGGCCCTCGCGCTCTTCCTCGCCGCACAGCCCGTCCTCTGGATGAGCAACGTGGCGTACGCGCAGTCGGTGGAGCAGGGCTTCGGGATGCAGAGGCAGGACCCGGCCGGGCAGTCGGGCCAGGGCGGCCAGTTCGGGACGCAGCAGCTCACACCCCAGCAGCTGCAGATGCTGCAGTTACAGCAACTCCAGGGGCGGCAGGGGAGTGGACAGGGCGCGTTCGGCAGCTCCCAGCTCCCGGGCCTGCCCGGGCAGGGAACGGGAGCCTCGATCTTCGGCGACACGCCGGGACTCGGCACGCCGGGCGCCGGACCGGGGACCGGGGCCGCCCTCGACCAGCTCCGGCTCCCCCAGGTGAACCCCAACGCCACCCCGGTGGACGAGCCGGTGGACCCGGAGAGGTACGTCCTCGGCCCGAACGACGTGCTCGAGCTCCACTTCTGGGGCGTGGAGAACTTCCGGCTCCTCGTGAGCGTCGACCTCGAGGGGCGCGGCTTCGTCCCCAAGGTGGGCTACCTGCCGCTCGGCGGGAAGACGCTCGCCGAGGGGCAGCGCATGCTCCGGGAATCCGTGGCGCGCTTCTTCCCCAAGCTCGGCTTCGGGGTCACCCTCATCGAGCCGCGCACCTTCCTGGTCCAGGTCGTGGACGACGTGCCGCTTCCCGGCTCGTACCCCGCCCGGGCTGTGGAGCGGGTTGCCACCCTCATCCAGAGGGCCGGGGGCTTCGGTCCCAACGCCTCGCGGCGGCGCATCGAGGTGAAGCGCCGCGACGGCACCACCGTCACGGCCGACCTGCTGCTCTACGCCATCACCGGCGACGTGAAGTTCAATCCCCAGGTCCTCGACGGCGACGCCATCCGTGTGCCGTTCCAGACGCTGGTCGCGAGCATCGGCGGGGCGGTGAACCGACCGGGCCGCTACGAGCTCGTGGGCACCTGCGACCTCGCCGAGCTGGTGGAGCTGGCGGGCGGGCTGACCCCCGGCGCCACCATCGGACTCCCGGTGCAGGTGGTCCGGCGCGCGCCCGAGGAGAAGCTCACCCGGCTCAACTTCGACTTCGCGGCCGAGGGCAAGCTCCCGGCGGTGCCGCTCGTCCGCGAGGACAGCGTGTGGATGCCGGCCTTCCTCGAGCTGCAGCAGTCCGTGACCATCACCGGCGCGCTGGCCGGTGTGGCGGCCACGGCCGGAACGGCCGGCACGTCGACTGCATTCGCCGTCACCGGCCAGAACCCCAACAGCGCCACCAACGCCACGAACGACGACGGCGGCGCCACGCGCCACCTGCCCTTCGCCAAGGGCGACACCGTGCGCAGCCTGCTCGAGCGGGTCGGGGGCGTGGGGCCGCTCGCGGACCTCAAGGGCTCCTACATCCTGCGCAACAACCAGGCCATCCCGGTGGACCTGTACGCGATGGTGATGCTCCGCGATCTCTCGGCCGACAAGGCCGTCGAGCTCGGCGACACCATCGTCATCCCCTTCAAGCGACCGAACGTGCTGGTGGAGGGCGCGGTCTTCAAGCCGGGGCCGTACCCCTACAACCCCAACTACAACGTCGAGCAGTACCTGGCGCTGGCCGGTGGCCCGAACCGCTTCGCCCAGAGCACCGACAACGTCTACATGGTCACGCCCGAGGGGCAGACGCGCGAGTTCGCGCCCGATCTCAAGGTTGAGCCGGGGGCGTCGCTCGTCGTGCCCGAGCGCAACTTCTCCCGCAGCGAGGTGGTGGCCATCATCCTCGCCGCCGCCGGGCTGGTCCTCTCCGGAGCCACCATCTGGGTGACCCTGCGCAAATGACGAACGCCCGGCCGCCTGGAATCGACCTCTCCTTCCTGCGCGAGCGGGCGGCGCAGAGGCGCATCGCCCTCGGAGCCGTGATCGGCGCGCTCCTCGGGTTGCTCTACTGGATCGTGGCGCCGTCGTGGTACCAGTCGGTGCTCACGGTCGTCCCTGCCAAGGCGCCCTCCGGCGGAGGCGCGATGACCGCACTTCTCGGGGGTGAGCTGGGCGGGCTGGCCCAGGCCTTCGGCGCCGGAGGAGGCGCCGCGGCCGACACCGCCCGCATCGCGGCGGTGCTGCAGAGCATCGCGGTGACCGACGCCGTCGTGGAGAAGTTCGGCCTCCAGGAGCGATACGGGGCCTCCCACCGCGAGGTGGCCCGGGACCGGCTCTGGCAGCACTGCTCGGTGAAGACGCTCCCGAAGCCGGGGCTCGTGCAGCTCACCTGCGAGGACCGGGATCCCGCCTTCGCCCAGCGGATGCTGGAGTTCTTCTCCACCTACGGGAACGAGGTCTTCCGGCGGGTCGGCGTGAGCTCGGCCACCGAGGAGGTCCGCTTCCTGGAGCGCCGCGTCGCCGACCTGCGCAAGCAGGCCGACGAGGCGGCCACCCGGGTTCGCGACTTCCAGGAGAAGCACGGCATCGTCGACCTCGACGGGCAGGCCCGCGCCCTGGTGACGTCGGTGGCCACCCTGAACGGGCAGAAGATCGCGAAAAAGATGGAGCTCGACTACGCGCGGCGCTTCGCCTCGTCCGACGAGCCGACCACGCGGCAGATGGAGTCGCAGCTCTCGGTCCTGGACGAGACCCTGCGGGACCTCGAGACGCCGCGGCGGGACCTCCCCGTCCCCGTAACGACGCCCGGGGGCAAGCCCGGGGCGAAGGGGCTCTTCCCGGCCACCGGTGACGTGCCCAGGCTACGCTCGGAGTACGAGAAGCTCTACCGCGACCGGAAGGTGGCGGAGACCACGCTGGTCTTCGCGCTCGACAAGCTCGAGTCGGCCAAGGCCAGCGAGGCCCGCGACGTTTCCACCTTCCAGATCCTCGA
>JBBIOL010000066.1:0-18891 GCA_037443385.1 Anaeromyxobacteraceae bacterium | reverse complement strand
ATCTGGAGCCGACACCCAGAATTGAACTGGGGACCTACTGATTACGAATCAGTTGCTCTACCAGCTGAGCTATGTCGGCAAGGACCGGAAACGCGGGGGTTTCTAGCACCGCCCGCCCGCCGTCGCAAGCACCGAGCGCGCTCAGAAGGACTCTCCCAGCGTCACGTACACCTGGGTCTCGGCGTAGGGGTCCGGTGCTCCCGCCGGCGCGAGGAGGCGTCCGAGCCCGCGGCCCACGCCCACCCGCAGCACCACCGGCAGGTAGAAGCCGAGCACGAGCTCCACGTCGATCTCCCCGCCGGCCCCGAACCGGATGCGCTCCCCCCAGGGAACGCCCTCGAGCGGCACCCAGGCGTTCCCCGCGTCGAGGAAGGCCGCCCCGGAGATGCGCCGGACGAAGAAGGGCCACGTCGAGTAGCCCCACTGCGGTGCGAGGATGGGGAAGCGGAGCTCCAGGGTGCCGGAGAGGAGCCGGCTCCCCTGGAAGATCCCGGAGGGATACCCGCGCAGCTGGTCCGGCTGGGCGCCCGTCGTGGCGAACCCGAGCGCGGAGAGGAGCAGGCTCGTCACGTCGGGAGGCGGGATCCCACCGAGCGAGAACGGGTACTGCCCGCCGAAGGTCCCCTCCGAGATGCCGGCGGCGAGGTGGAGCGCGATCACCCATTGCTTCGTGCCGGGGACGGGGAAGTACCCGTTCCAGGCCGCCTCGCCCCAGGCGTAGTCGAAGTCGCTGCCGAGCACCGGGGAGGTGACCCCGGCGGCGACCGAGGCCTGGAACCCGGAGACGCGCGAGATGCTGTTCACGTACTGGCGCGTGTCGTCGTAGGCCACGCCGCCCCCCACCATGCTCCGGAACCCGTCCGCGAGCGGCAGGGCCTCCGGTGGCGGGTTCAGGGCGCGGTAGAAGGTCCCGCTCCAACCCACCGACACCGACAGGTGGTGGTACAGCTCGCGAAGCGGCACGAGCAGCGACGCACGCAGGGGGGTCCAGACCTCCTCGTGCACGCCCGCCACGAAGGGGGCCGAGGAGATCCAGCGGGAGGACCCGAGGACGAGCGGCGTCCGCAGCCACTCCCCGACGTAGGCCGCGTCGTAGACCGGGGACGCGGTCCCGAAGCTCCAGCGCAGCTGCGCGGCCCAGGAGTGGAGCCCGACCACGTCGGACGCCGAGGAGAGCACGCCCAGCGTGAACCCCGCCGCGTCCTGGCCGAAGACCGGCAGCCAGTAGCGGGGAAGCAGCATGGGCCACGGGTCGTACGCGGCGACGGGGTAGTCGGGGTCGTGGTCGTAGGGGAGCGGGCCCGGTCGCGGGGTGGCGGTCGGGGCCTCCGGGAGCGGGGCGTCCGGCATCGGGAGACGCGCGAGGTCGTATCCCGTCCGCGCGTACGAGACGTAGGCGAGCCAGCGTCCGTCCGGCGAGGCGGCGGGCTGCATCGCGCCCGTCTCCGTCCGGGTGATCCTGCGGAGCGTGCCCGGCACCCGCCGAACGGCCGGTCCGTGCGACGGGCGGCCCGGCGGGGCGGGTTCCGCTCCCACGACATCCACGGAGGCAGCGGGCACGAGCGACAGCAACCGGTCGGGCCCCGGGGCGTCCGGCCGCCCGGGCTCCTTCACGTCGGCGCCGAAGCCGCCGGGCCCGGGCTCGAACACGTACAGGTCGTAGATCCCGGTGCGCTCGGAGGAGAGGATGAGCCGCCCGTCTGGCAGCCAGCTGGGCGAGGTGTCGATGGCGTCGTCGTTCGTCACCCGGACGACCTGGCCGTCCTGCCACACCGCCACGTCCCGGCGGGAGCCCTCCTGGATCTCGAAGGCGATGCGGAGCCCGTCGGGCGAGATCCGCGGGAGGTAGATCTGCGCTCCGGGGACGTGGAGCAGGGTTTCCCGCCTCCCGTCGGCGAGCCACAGCCGCCGGAGCGCCATCTCCCCGGGTGCGATGCGGGCCACGTAGGCCACGAACGCGCCGTCCGGGAGCACGTCCGGATCGGTGGCCCGCTCCCCCTCGGTCATCCGGGTGCGCCGGCCCGACTCGAGGTCGACGCGCCACAGGTCGCTCCAGAGCCAGTAGTACTGCCAGTAATCCTCGACGGCGACCACGGCCTCCCGCGGGGAGAGCAGCGCGAAGGTCCCGTTGGCGGGGATCTCGGCGGCGAGCCCGAGATCGCGTCCCTCGGGCGAGACGCGCCGGATGCCCTGGGGCCCGTCGAGCCCCCGGTCCCAGTAGGCGACGAAGCTCCCGTCCGGCGACCAGCGGGGATGCAGCACCTGCGCCCCGCGCCGGGTGAGCCAGGCGGGCACGGTGACCGGCCCGCGCCGCACCTCGGCGACCTGGGCCGCGTACCGCCGCTCGAGTTCGCGGGAGAACTCCGACCAGAGCGCGGGGAAGTCCTTCCCGCCGAGCGTGTCCTCGGCCACCACGCCGATGGCGAACGGCCAGACGAACCGCCCCTGCTCGGCGAGGAAGGAGGAGATCCCCGCGGACCCGGACCGCTCCTGCAGGAAGGAGAGGAACCGTCCGCCGAGCAGGTACCACATGTTCCCGAGCGGCCAGTCGAGCGGGAGGTTCGACACCTCGGGGAGCGGGAAGAGGCCGCCCTCCGTGACCATGGCCCGCGCGTACATGTCGAAGAGGGCGCTGGCGTTTCGCCCGTGCCCCGGTCCCGACTCGTGCAGGACCGCCATGCCCTCGGTGAGCCAGGGCGGGACCATGGCGTTCGGCACGAGGATCTTCCCCAGCACCGTGTCCACCGCGGCCGGCACGCCTCCGCGGACGTTCATCTGGATCACGTGCACGTACTCGTGCGCCACGAGCGAGAAGAGCCAGTCGGCGTGGTCGTTCAGCTCGGAGAGGGAGTCGGGGGGCGTGGCCACGAGCTGGATGGCGTCGTACGGAAACACGGTGGCGAGCCCGTTCGCCTCGTCGGTGTGGTCGGCGAGGACCACCTCGGTCTTGCCGGCCGGGAACGCCGGGAAGTAGGGCGCGAGCAGCTCGCGGGAGCGTTCCAGCGCGCCGGCGGTCCGCCGGGCCAGCGCCTCCTCGCCGCCGTAGTGGTGGATGCGGAAGTGGGGCGTCTCGAGCGTTCGCCAGCGCAGGGCCGGATCGTACTGGGCCGCGGCCAGGGCGGGCCCGAGCAGGAGAGCGGCGACGAGCACGACGGCGTGGGCCGGGCGGGTCGCGCGCGAGCGCGGGGGTCGGAGCGGCGCGGGCAAGGGGCGCTGCCGATGCTAGACGACTCGATTAGACTGCGCCAAGGGGGCCATGGGACACGACCACCACCACCCGCACGACGCGGTCCACGGCGCGCATCCGGCCCACGACGCGGGGCACGCGGAGGGAGCGCACGGCGCCGCCTCCGGCCGGAGCGCCCGGCGCCTCGCGCTCTCGCTCGCGGTCACCGCCGGGATCATGGTGGCGGAGGCGGTCGGCGGCCTGCTGTCCGGATCGCTCGCGCTCGTCTCCGACGCCGGACACATGCTCACCGACGTCGCCGCGCTCGGCCTCGCGCTGCTCGCGGTGCGCTTCGCGGCCCGACCGGCCGACGAGAAGCGCACCTTCGGCTTCCGGAGGGCCGAGGTGCTCGCCGCACAGGCCAACGTCGCCGCGCTGGTCGTCCTCACCGCCTGGATCGCCTGGGAGGCGGTGGACCGGCTGCGGAACCCGGGCGCACGCATCGAGCTCGGGGTCATGGCCGCGGTGGCGACCGTGGGCCTCGTCGCGAACCTGGTGGTGCTCCGATGGCTGCACGCCGACCACAGCCTGAACGCCCGGTCGGCCTTCCTCCACGTCCTCGGAGACGCGGTGTCGTCGGTGGTGGTCCTGGCCGGCGCCGCGGCCATGTGGCTCGAGCCGTCCTGGACCTTCATCGACCCGGTGCTCTCGCTGCTCATCTCGCTCCTCATCCTCTGGGGCGCGCTCCGGCTCTCGCTGGAGATCGCCGACATCCTCATGGAGGCGGTCCCGCGGCACCTCGCCATCGACGAGGTCTGCGGCTGCATGGGGGACGTGGAGGGGGTGCTGGCGGTCCACGACCTCCACGTCTGGACCATCTCGAGCGGCCACCACGCGCTCTCGGCCCACGTGGTCGTGGCCGCCGACGACCTGGGGCGGAACGACGCCATCCTCGACGCCGTGAAGGGGCGCCTCCGCGATCGGTTCGGCATCGACCACACCACGATCCAGATCGAGTCGGCCGCCTACGCCCACCTCTACGACGACGTGCACGCGCACGAGCACGCGCCCGAGCATCGCTGCGCGCCGCACGCGGCCGGGGGCTAGCCGGTGCGCATCGTGGCCGGCACGGCGCGCGGGCGGATCCTCCTGGCTCCCGCGGGGCAGGAGACCCGGCCCACGAGCGACAAGGTGCGCGCCGCGGTCTTCAACGTGCTCGGCCAGTTCTTCGAGGGGGGAACGGTGCTCGACCTCTACGCCGGGACCGGGGCGCTGGCGCTCGAGGCCCTCTCGCGCGGCTTCGCCGAGGCCACCTGCGTGGACGCCTCGGCCGCGGCCGTGGAGGCCATCTCGCGGAACGCCGCGACCTGCGGGATGGGGACGCGCGTGAGGGTGCTCCGGCGACGGGTGGCCGACGCGCTCCCGGCGCTGCCGGCCGCCGCCTTCGACCTGGCCTTCGTGGACCCGCCGTACGGGGAGGGGCCCGAGGCGGCGCTCCGGCTGCTCGACCGCGTGGTCCGCGCGGGCGGCACGGTGGTGGCCGAGCACGACCGGAGGGCGCCCCCGGCCGACCGGGCCGGGTCGCTCGTGCTCCTCGACCGGCGCGCCTACGGCGGCACCGGGATCTCGATCTATCGCAGGGAGTAGGGGATACTGCCGCGCGATGCGACGGCTCGCCATCTACCCCGGCTCCTTCGATCCCCTCACCAACGGCCACCTCTCGCTCATCCAGCGCGGCCTCAAGATCTTCGACGGCCTGGTGGTCGCGGTGGCCAACAACGCGGCCAAGAAGGCGCTCTTCTCGCTCGAGGAGCGCAAGGAGCTCATCCGCGTGGCGGTGGGCGACGACCCGCGGGTCGAGGTGGACCACTTCGAGACCCTGCTCGTCGACTACGCGAAGCGCCGGCGCATCCACACCGTGCTGCGCGGGCTCCGGGCCGTCTCCGACTTCGAGTACGAGTTCCAGCTCGCCAACATGAACTCGAAGCTCGACCCCGACTTCGAGTCGGTCTTCGTCATGACCGGCCAGGACTACTTCTACGTGACCGGCAGCCTGGTCCGGGAGGTGGCGAGCTACGGGGGCGACGTCTCCGGTCTCGTACCGGCCAACGTCGCCGCGGGGCTGCGCCGAAAGTTCCCGCCGCGCCCGGCCTGACCCGCCCGCATCCGGGCCCCCAGGCCGGCGTTCCCAAGCCGGGTCCGAGTTGGTATCCTGTCTGGCCCCTTTTCGCGCCTCCCCCGGCTCCAGGAGACCCCAGGATGAGACTTGCCAAGCGCCTCGACGCGGTGAAGCCCTCCCCCACGCTGGCCATCACGGCCAAGGCGAAGGAGCTGAAGGCCAAGGGGATCGACGTGGTCGGCTTCGGCGCCGGCGAGCCCGACTTCGACACCCCCAAGCTCATCAAGCAGGCGGCCATCACCGCCATCGACCAGGGCTTCACGAAGTACACGCCGACGAACGGCATCCCGGAGCTGCGCGAGGCCATCGCCAAGCGCATCGCCCAGGAGCACGGCATCGCCTACAAGCCCACCGAGGTGCTCGTCTCCTGCGGCGGCAAGCACGCGCTCTACAACCTGTTCCAGGCGCTGCTCAACCCCGGCGACGAGGTGGTCATCTTCGCGCCCTACTGGGTGAGCTACGCCGACATGGTCCGGCTCGCCGACGGCGTCCCGGTCATCGTGCAGACCCGCCACGAGGACGGCTTCGAGCCCACCCCGGAGGCCATCCGCGCCGCCTTCGGCCCCCGGACCCGCGCCGTCATCGTCAACTCGCCCTCCAACCCCACCGGGGTGGTCTTCGGGCGGGCCACGCTCCGCCACGTCATCGACGAGGTGAAGGGCAAGGACATCCTGGTCGTCACCGACGACATCTACGACCGGCTGGTCTACAAGGGGCGCTTCGAGAACGTGCTCACGGTCGATCCCTCCCTGCACCCGCAGGTGGCCCTCGTGAACGGCGCGTCGAAGACCTACGCCATGACCGGCTGGCGCATCGGCTGGACCGCCGGCCCCCAGCCGCTCATCAGCGCCATGCAGAAGCTCCAGGACAACTCCACCTCCAACCCCACCTCCATCGCGCAGAAGGCCGCGCTCGGCGCCCTCACGCTCCCGCTCGACGCCGAGATCGAGACCATGCGGAAGATCTTCGACGAGCGGCGCCAGCACATCGTGAAGCGGCTGAACGCCATCCCGGGGATCTCCTGCTTCGATCCGGGCGGGGCCTTCTACGCCTTCCCGTTCGTGGGCAAGCTCCTCGAGAAGCGGATCCCCGGGCAGTCGGAGCCCGTCGGCACCGACGAGAAGCTCGTCGCCCACCTGCTCGACGACCACCGGGTGGCGGTGGTGCCCGGCTCGGCCTTCGGCGCGCCCGGCTACCTGCGCCTCTCCTTCGCGATCGGGCTCGACCAGATCGACAAGGGCCTCGACCGGATCGCCGAGATGGCGAAGAAGCTGGTCTAGGACCCCGCCCCGGGGCGGGTCCCCGGACGAAGCCGTTCCCGGCCCCTCCGCACGTACCCGCGGGGGGGTCCTCGTGTTAGGGTCCGCCCGCGATGCCGAAGCGTCAGGACATCCGAAAGATCATGATCGTGGGGTCCGGGCCGATCGTCATCGGCCAGGCCTGCGAGTTCGACTACTCCGGGACCCAGGCCTGCAAGGCCCTGAAGGAGGAGGGGTACGAGGTCGTCCTCCTCAACTCCAACCCGGCCACGGTGATGACCGACCCGGGCTTCGCGGATCGCACCTACGTCGAGCCCATCACCCCCGAGGTGGCCGAGCAGATCCTGGCGCGGGAGCGTCCGGACGTCCTCCTGCCCACGCTCGGCGGCCAGACCGCCCTCAACCTGGCGGTGGCGCTGGCCCACAACGGTGCGCTGGCGCGGCACGGGGTGGAGCTCATCGGCGCCTCGCTGCAGGCCATCGAGAAGGCCGAGGACCGGCAGCTCTTCAAGGACGCCATGAACCGCGTCGGGGTGGACATGCCCCGCAGCGGCTACGCCACCACGTTCGAGGAGGCCCGGACGGTGGCCGAGCACATCGGCTTCCCGGTCATCATCCGCCCCAGCTTCACCATGGGCGGGGAGGGCGGCGGCGTCGCGTACAACAAGGAGGAGTTCGACGCGCTCGCGCGCCGGGCCCTCGACCTCTCCCCGACCCACACCATCCTCGTGGAGGAGTCGATCCTCGGCTGGAAGGAGTACGAGCTCGAGGTGATGCGGGACCGGAACGACAACGTCGTGATCGTCTGCAGCATCGAGAACTTCGACCCCATGGGCGTCCACACCGGCGACTCCATCACCGTCGCCCCGGCCCAGACCCTCACCGACAAGGAGTACCAGCACCTGCGCGACCTCGCGGTGCGCATCATCCGCGAGATCGGCGTCGACACCGGCGGCTCCAACATCCAGTTCGGGGTCCACCCGGAGACCGGACGGGTGGTGGTCATCGAGATGAACCCGCGCGTGTCGCGGAGCTCCGCGCTCGCCTCCAAGGCCACCGGCTTCCCCATCGCCAAGATCGCCGCCAAGCTCGCGGTCGGCTACACGCTCGACGAGATCCGCAACGACATCACCCGCGAGACCCCCGCCTCCTTCGAGCCCACCATCGACTACGTGGTGACCAAGGTCCCGCGCTTCGCCTTCGAGAAGTTCAAGGGCGCCGACGACGTCCTCACCACGCACATGAAGTCGGTGGGCGAGGTGATGGCCATGGGGCGCACCTTCCAGGAGAGCCTCCAGAAGGCGCTGCGCGGCCTCGAGATCGACCGGGCCGGGCTCGAGTCGCCCCTCGGCAAGCGGCCCGGCGACCCGTACGCCGAGGCCGAGCGCATCCTGGTCCTGGAGCAGGCCCGGGTCCCGCGGGCCCACCGGATCTTCTGGGTGGCCGAGGCCATGCGCGCGGGCGTGACCGTGGAGGAGCTGCACCGCCTCACCGGCATCGACCCGTGGTTCCTGCGCGAGATGCGGGGGATCGTGGCCCACGAGGCCGTGCTGGCGCGTGGCCTTCCCGCCGACGCCCCCGCCTGGCGCGAGGCCAAGCGGCTCGGCTTCTCCGACCGCCGGATCGCTGCGCTGGCCGGGACCACCGAGGCCGCGGCGCGGGCGGCCCGCTGGGCGGCCGGGGTCCACCCGGTGTTCAAGCGGGTCGACACCTGCGCGGCCGAGTTCGAGGCCCACACCCCGTACCTGTACTCGACCTACGAGGAGGAGTGCGAGGCGCAGCCCACCTCGCGGCGCAAGGTCATGATCCTGGGCGGGGGTCCCAACCGCATCGGCCAGGGCATCGAGTTCGACTACTGCTGCGTGCACGCCAGCTTCGCGCTGCGCGAGGCCGGGTTCGAGACCATCATGGTCAACTGCAACCCGGAGACGGTCTCCACCGACTACGACACCAGCGACCGGCTCTACTTCGAGCCGCTCACGCTGGAGGACGTGCTCGAGATCGTGCGGGTGGAGCGGCCCGAGGGGCTCATCGTCCAGTACGGCGGCCAGACCCCGCTCAAGCTGGCGGTTCCCCTCGAGCAGGCCGGGGCCCCCATCCTGGGAACGACGCCCGACGCCATCGACCGCGCCGAGGACCGCGAGCGCTTCGCGGAACTCATCGTCAAGCTCGGGCTGCGGCAGCCCGACAACGGCGTGGCCCGCTCCGCCGACGAGGCCTTCGCCGTGGCCCGGCGCATCGGCTACCCGGTCATGGTCCGCCCCTCCTACGTGCTGGGCGGGCGCGCCATGGAGGTGGTCTACGACGACGCCGACCTGCGCGCCTACCTCGCGGAGGCGGTCCAGGCCTCGCACGATCGCCCGGTGCTGGTGGACCGCTTCCTGCGCGACGCCGCCGAGGTGGACGTGGACGTGGTGTCCGACGGCAGGACGGTGGTGGTCGGCGGCGTCATGGAGCACATCGAGGAGGCCGGCATCCACTCCGGCGACTCCGCCTGCGCGCTGCCGCCCTACAGCCTCGGCGACGCGGTCGTGGCGGAGATCGAGCGGCAGTCGGTGGCGCTGGCCCGCGAGCTCGGGGTGGTCGGCCTCATGAACGTCCAGTTCGCCATCCAGGGCGAGGACATCTACGTCCTCGAGGTGAACCCGCGCGCCAGCCGGACCGTGCCCTTCGTGGGCAAGGCCACCGGGATCCCCCTCGCCAAGCGGGCCGCGCTGGCCATGGCGGGCATCACGCTGGCGGAGCAGGGACTGACCACGAGCGCGCGCCCGCGCCACGTGTCGGTGAAGGAGGCGGTCATGCCCTTCGCCCGGTTCCGCGGCGTGGACCCGGTGCTCGGCCCGGAGATGAAGTCCACCGGCGAGGTCATGGGGATCGCCGACGACTTCTACGGCGCCTTCTGGAAGTCGCAGACCGCCGCCGGCAATGCCCTGCCGCTGCCGCGCCGGGGCGAGATCCTGCGCGCCTTCGTCTCGGTGAAGGACGCCGACAAGCCGGTGGCCGCGGGGCTGGCGCGCCGGCTGGTGGCGCTCGGGTTCGAGGTGCTCGCCACCGGCGGGACGGCCGCCTTCCTGGCCCGGGAGGGGATCCCCGCCACGCCGGTCCGCAAGGTGGGGGACGGCCGTCCCAACGTCGTCGACCGCATCATCGACGGGGACGTGCACTTCCTCATCAACACCACCGCCAGCAAGCGCACCATCTCCGACAGCTACTCCATCCGGCGCGAGACCCTCATGCACCGGGTGCCGTACTTCACCACGCTGACCGGCGCCCGCGCCGCGCTGGGGGCCATGGAGCGGGCCCGCGACGCCGGCTACGGCGTCCGCTCCCTGCAGGAATACCACGTTCACGGAAGGTGACAGCCGATGGCCAGCGATCGCATGCCCATGACCCCCGCCGGCCTGGCCGCCCTCAAGGCGGAGCTGAAGCGACTCAAGGCGGTGGAGCGCCCGCGCATCGTGAAGGAGATCGCCGAGGCCCGCTCGCACGGCGACCTCTCCGAGAACGCCGAGTACCACGCGGCCAAGGAGAAGCAGTCCCACGTGGAGGGGCGCATCACCCAGGTCGAGCACTGGATCGCCACCGCCGAGGTCATCGACGTGTCGAGGCTGTCGGGCGACCGGGTGGTCTTCGGCGCCACCGTGCACCTCACCGACTCCCAGTCGGGTGACGAGGTCCTGTACCGCATCGTGGGCGAGCTCGAGGCGAACCTGAAGGAGGGCAAGATCAGCGTCACCAGCCCCATCGCCCGGGCCCTCATCGGGAAGACCGAGGGGGACGTGGTGCGCGTGCGCGCGCCCGGCGGCGAGCGCGAGTACGAGATCGGCGCGGTGGAGTTCGTCGAGGAGCAGGTCGCGCCGGACCCGGAATAGGCCGGCACGGGAGGGACATGGCTCCAGCCGACGTCCCCGGCGCGGCGGCGGGCGCCCGAGAGCTCGAGGCGCTGATCGCGCCGCTCCGCTTCGCGGCGCGATCGGGCGGAACGGGGATCGCCCGCATCGCCGGCCTGGGAGCCACCATCCGGGGAGCGGTGGAGCGGGCCCGCGCGGCCGGCGCCCGTCCCACCCCGGCGCTCCGGCGCATCGAGGCGGCCGCCGCCCAACTGGACGGGCTGCCACCCGGGAAGCGGCTCGGGGCGGTCCGCGCCATCGCCGCCGATCTCGACACGCTGATTGCGCTGCCGGCCGACCTGGCCGACCTGGCGCGTCGCGGGCGCATCCCGGCGCCGGCCCCCGCGGGCGACCCGGCCCCGATCGCGGCCCCGGACCTGGCTCCGGGCCCGGCCCCCGCCGAACGGAAGCCGGGGGGAGGAATTCGCGGGACGCCGGACCGGGCCGAGGCTCGCCGGCGGCTCGCCACCCCGCTCTCCGCGATTCCCGGGGCGCACCCGGCGCCGCGCGCCCTGCTCGAGGAGCGCGGCCGGATGCACGTCGAGGCCGCCCTCGAGTTCCTGCCGCGCACCTGGCAGGACCGCACCCGCATCCGGCGCGTGGCGGAGCTCCGGACCGGGGAGCCGGGCATCGCCGTCGTCACCGTGCGCAACGTACGGCAGAGTCGGATGCGCAGCGGCAAGCCCATGCTCAAGGTGGCGACCGTGGACGGCGAGGCCCGACTCGACCTCGTCTTCTTCAACCCGGCGCCCTGGCGACAACGGCAGTTCGTGCCCGGCGAGCGGATCCTGGTCTCCGGCGAGGTCTCGGAGGGCTTCGGCGGGCTCCGGCAGATGGCGCAGCCCGAGGTCGAGAAGTTCGGGGAGGGCGACTCGGCGAACTTCGGCCGGATCGTGCCGGTGTACCCGGGCCCCGCCGACCACCAGCACCCCGCCCTGCGGAAGCTGATGCGCCGGCTGGTGGACGAGTTCGCTCCCCTGGTGCCGGAGGAGCTGCCCGCCGGGGTGCGGGGGCGCAGGGGCCTGCTGGGGCGCGGCGAGGCGCTTGCCCAGGCCCATTTCCCACCCCCGGGGACGGACCTCCGCGCCGCCGAGGGTCGTGCCACGGCCCCCTTCCGGCGGCTCGCCTTCGAGGAGCTCTTCTTCCTCCAGCTCGCCCTCGTCCTCCGGCGTCGGGGCATCCGCCGCGAGCCCGGCATCGCCTTCGACGCCTCGGCCGCCGCCCGTCGCGCCTCCGTCGACCTCGTCCCCTTCCCGTTCACCGGCGCGCAGGCCCGCGCCTTCGGCGAGATCGCCGACGACATGGGTCGGCCCGAGCCCATGAACCGCCTCCTCCAGGGAGACGTCGGCAGCGGGAAGACCGCGGTGGCCTTCGCCGCGGCGCTGCTCGCGGCACGATCCGGCTGGCAGGTGGCCCTCATGGCGCCCACCGAGATCCTGGCCGCCCAGCACGCCCGAACGCTGGGGGGCTGGCTCCGGGGGAGCGGCATCCCGCTCGTGCGGGTGGGCGCCCAGGCGCGCGGGCGGGAGCAGCGCGAGGCGCGGGAGGCGCTCCGGTCCGGGCGGGCCGCCATCGCGGTGGGGACCCACGCGCTGCTCGAGGAGGGGGTCGAGTTCGCCCGGCTCGGACTCGTGGTCGTGGACGAGCAGCACCGGTTCGGGGTCATGCAGCGCGCCTCCCTCATGGCGAAGGGCGTCCGTCCCGACGTGCTCGTGATGACCGCGACCCCCATCCCGCGGACGCTCGCCATGGCCTTCTACGGCGACCTCGACCAGTCCAAGATCGACGAGCTTCCCCCCGGCCGGAACCCGGTCGAGACCCGGCTCCTGGGCGCCTCGCAGCGACGCAAGGTGCTCGAGGCGCTGCGGGAGGAGCTGGCCGCGGGGCGGCAGGCGTACGTGGTCTACCCGCTCGTGGCCGAGTCGGAGAAGGTCGACCTCGCCGACGCGACCACCGGCGCCGAGGAGCTTCGCGCCGCCCTGGGATCCCACGCGGTGGACCTCGTCCACGGCCGGATGAAGGCCGAGGAGAAGGAGGCGGTCATGGCGCGCTTCCGGGCGGGCGAGACCGGCGTGCTCGTCTCCACCACGGTCATCGAGGTCGGGGTCGACGTGCCCAACGCCACGCTCATGGTGGTCGAGCACGCCGAGCGCTTCGGGCTCTCCCAGCTCCACCAGCTCCGGGGCCGGGTGGGACGCGGGACGGCGCGGAGCCGCTGCATCCTCGTCGCGCGGGGCGCGGGTCCGGGCTCCGACGCCCGGGAGCGCCTCTCGACGATGGTCCGGACCCAGGACGGGTTCGAGGTGGCCCGGGCCGACCTGCGCATCCGGGGCCCGGGGGAGATGCTCGGCACCCGACAGGCCGGGCAGCCCGTCTTCGAGGTCGCCGACCTGTACCGCGACGAGGCCATCCTCGACGAGGCCCGGGAGGAGGCCGTCCGGGTCGTCGCCGAGGACCCGGACCTCTCGCGCCCGGACGACGCCCCGGCCGCGGAGGCCCTGGCGCGCTGGGCGTCGCGGCTCTCGCTCGCCCGCGTGGGGTGACCCCCCGGTCCCGCTCCCGGGGCTGGTATGATCCGGGCCATGCCCGCCTGCCCCCTCTGCGAGAACGTGCAGCCCGCGGGGGAGACCTGCGACGTCTGCGGCACGCCGTTCCCGGTCGCCGAGCGGATGCCCGTCCCGGTGGAGCGCCTGGAAGGCCTCGAGGCCACGGCGCTCGATTCCCCCGAGGTCCCGGTGGAGACCGTCCCCGAGCTCGAGCCCACGGCCGGGGATCCGGTGGAGGTCGTGGTGGCCGCGATGGAGGGGTTCATGGCCACGGTCGCGGAGGGCATCCCGGACGACGGTCCGACCGCGGCCCCCGCGGCCGGCACCTGTCGCTACTGTCGCCAGGCGTCGCCCGAGGGGGAGACCTTCTGCATCCACTGCGGGATGCGGCTTCCGGTCGCGCGCGCCGCCGGCGCGGAGCCAGCTCCGGCCGGCCCGGGCCTCTGCCGGGATTGCGGCACGCCCCTTCGCGGGCTGGCCTGCCCGGCCTGCGGGGCACGCGCATCCCGCTGAGCCACCCGCGCCGCTTGCCATCCTCCGCCGCCTTCGGCACATTGAGCCGCCCGCCGCCATGAGCCCATCCGCACAGCCGTCCTTCTCCGCCTGGTTCCGATGCGCCGAGGGCTGCGCGTACCGCGCCCCGCTCACCGAGGTCGTCTACCGCTGCCCGAGCTGCCAGGGGCTCCTGGAGGTCGAGCACGACCTCGACGCCCTGCGGCGGCGACCCGCCGCCGAATGGAAGGCCCTCTTCGAGGGGCGCTTCCGCGGCGGATCGTGGCCGCTCGGATCGGGGGTCTGGGGCAAGAAGGAGTGGGTCTACCCGCAGATCGCCCCCGAGAACGTGGTGTCCATGTACGAGGGCGGGACCCCGCTGCTCCGCCTCGACCGGTACGCCCGGGAGATCGGCCTCCGCGAGGTCTGGCTGAAGGAGTGCGGAGTCACCCACACCGGGTCGTTCAAGGACCTGGGCATGACCGTGCTCGTCTCGGCGGTGAAGGAGATGCGGGCCCGCGGCGTTCCCATCCGGGCGGTGGCCTGCGCCTCCACCGGCGACACGAGCGCGGCGCTCGCGGCCTACTGCGCGGCCTCCGGCATCCCCTCGGTGGTGCTGCTCCCCCGCGGGAAGGTCTCCACCGCCCAGCTCGTCCAGCCGGTCTCCAACGGGGCGCTGGTGCTGGAGCTCGACACCGACTTCGACGGCTGCATGAAGGTGGTCCAGGAGCTCTCGCGGACGCCGGACATCTACCTCGCCAACTCGATGAACTCGCTTCGCATCGAGGGGCAGAAGACCGTGTCGGTCGAGGTGGCCCAGCAGATGGGCTGGGACGTTCCGGACTGGGTGGTCATCCCGGGCGGCAACCTGGGGAACGCCGGCGCGCTCGGCAAGGGCTTCCTGCTCCTGAAGGAGCTGGGGCTCGTCGACCGCCTGCCGAGGCTCGTCGTGGCCCAGGCCGAGCACGCGAACCCGCTCTACCGGGCGGTGCAGAAGGCGGGCCGGGCCACGCCCGAGATCCCGGTGGAGCCCATCGCGGCGCGGACGACGCTCGCGAGCGCCATCCAGATCGGGGCGCCGGTCTCGGCGCGACGGGCGCTGCGCGCCATCCAGGCGCTCGACGGCGTGGTGGAGCAGGCGAGCGAGCAGGAGCTCGCCGACGCCGCGGCGCGCGCCGATCTCTCCGGCGCCTTCGCCTGCCCACACACGGGCGTGGCCCTGGCGGCGCTGGAGAAGCTCGCCGCCCGGGGCGTGGTGAGGCCCGGGGAGCGGGTGGTGGTGGTCTCCACGGCGCACGGGCTCAAGTTCTCCGACTTCAAGGTGGGCTATCACGAGGGGACGCTGGCCGGCCTGCGCCCGGCGCTGCGCAACCCGCCCGTGAAGCTGCCGGCCACGCTGTCCGCCGTCCAGCAGGCCGTGGCCGAGCGTTTCGGGGGGAACTGAGCATGGGTGCCCCGGCCGGCCCTGGTGCGCTCTCCGCCGGCGAGGAGGCCGACCTCCGGGCGGAGCACGACCGGCTCGCGGCGCGGGTGTCGGCGCGCCACTCCATCGACGACGTGCGCAAGGGGGCCTACGCCTCCTTCGGCTTCGTCATCTCTGCCGGGCTCGCCGCCAAGTTCGCCTGGGACCGCTGGGGCACCGGTCCACGTCCGGTCCGCCCGCCGGGTCGCTACCCGCTGCTCTTCCTGGGGGCGCTCTTGCTGGCCCTCTTCCTGGCCGTCTTCGCCGTGCTGGCCTTCCTGCGCGCCCGCCGCGCCATGGCCACGGAGGACCAGGACTTCGCGCGCCTGCGGGAGATCCGCGCGCGGCTGGGGATCGACGCGTGACGCGCCAGCGCGGGCGATTCTTCGTGCTGGAGGGGCTCGACGGCGCGGGAACCACGACCCAGGCCGCGCTCCTCGGCGCCTGGCTCGGCCGGTCGGGGCGCAAGGTCCACCTCACCGCGGAGCCGTCCCGCGGACCGGTGGGCACGGAGATCCGGCACGTCCTCTCCGGGCGGTTGCGCGGGCCCGGCGGCGCCGACTTCGACCCAGGAGCGCTCGCGCTGCTCTTCGCCGCCGACCGGCTCGACCACTGGCACGCGGAGATCCGGCCGCGGCTGGAGGGGGGGACGGACGTGGTCTCCGACCGCTACGTCCTCTCGAGCCTCGCCTACCAGGCGGTCAGCACCGGGGACGCGGCCTGGGTGGCGGCCATCAACGCGCGGGCTCCCGCGCCCGACCTGACCATCTTCCTCCGGGTGCGCCCGTCGGTGGCCCTGCGCCGCCGCTTCGCGGCGGCGACCGAGCGGGAGATCTTCGAGGTCCCGGCCTTCCAGCGCCGCGTTGCCCAGGCCTACGGCCGCGCGCTGCGGTCCCGGGTCGCCGCCGGCGAGCGCGTCGCCGAGGTGGACGGGGAGCTGCCGGTCGATCGGGTGGCGGCCCTCGTGGCGCGCGCGGCCGGGCGGTGGATCCGGTGAGCGGGGCCACGACCGCCGCGATCATCGTGGTGGGAAGCGAGGTCCTGAGCGCGAAGGTGCAGGATGCGAACGGCCCCTACCTGAGCCGCCGCCTGCGGGAACTGGGGGTCGAGCTCCGGGCCATCCACGTCGTGGCCGACCGCACCGACGCCATCGTCGAGGCCGTGGTGCTCGAGCACCGTCGCGTCGACTGGGTCATCACCTGCGGCGGCGTGGGCCCGACCCACGACGACCTCACGCTCCCGGCCGTCGCCCGCGCGCTCGGCGTGCCCATCGTCCGCGACGCTGGGATGGAGCGGATCCTCCGCGAGATGCACGCGCGGCACCACGACGGCGCGACCCTCCCCGGACCGGCGCTGCGCATGGCGGACCTCCCGGAGGGCACCGCCCTGCTCGGCGACCCCGAGTTCCCCACCCTGGTGGTCTCCCGGGTGATCCTGCTCCCGGGTGTCCCGTCGTTCCTGCGGCACCAGTTCGAGCGGGTGGCGCATCTCCTCGGGGGAGCCCCGTTCCACCTCGTCAGCCTGTTCCTCACCTGGGGAGAGGACCGGCTCGCGGTGCCGCTCGCGGAGGTGGCCGGGGGACATCCGGCGGTGGAGATCGGGAGCTACCCGCGATTCGACGAGGCCGACCACCGGGTGAAGGTGACCGTCGAGGGGCGGGACGCCGAGGCCGTCCGGAAGGCGGCCCGGGACGTCGTGCGCGGCCTGCCCGAGGGCGTGCTCGTGCGTTCGGAAGGGCTCGACGGGTAACCGGGCCGGGCAACCCGGCGCGGTCGTCCGGATCAGACCTCGAAGCGGTCGATCTTGCCGGCCTTCTGCAGGATCTCGAGACCGCCGGCGAGGCACTTCTCCCGGTCGTCGCCCTGCAGCTTCACCACCACCGGAGCGAGGCGCGTGCCTCCCGGGACGGGGGGCGCCGGGGGCGGGATCACCATGACCGCCCAGGAGTCGCCGAGGTCCTTGTCGATGGTGACCTCGCAGGGGGTGTTTCCGATGTAGGCACGCGCCATTCCGCTGGGACCTCGGCTCGAGTGGGAGGCGGGAAGATAGCGCAAAGGGGCGGCCTCCGGAAGCGCCGAGTGCCGGCCCCGCGTGGTGACCGGACCGTGACACGGACCCCTTAGGAAGGGGGGTGTGAATCGATCCCGGAGCCCCGGACCCGACCTGGACCGTCCCCAGTGGGTGAAGTCCATCCCGTTCCTCGCGGTGCACGTCGTGGCGCTGGCGGCGCCCTTCCTGGTGCCGCCCACCTGGCGGCTCGTCGGGCTGTCGCTCGCGGTGTACGCCACCTGCATGTTCGGCATCACGGCGGGGTTCCACCGGTACTTCTCCCACCGGGCCTTCCGCACCAGCCGGCCCTTCCAGCTCGTGCTCGCGGTGCTGGGGACCCTCTCCGTCCAGAAGGGGGTGCTCTGGTGGGCCGGCCACCACCGGGACCACCACCGGTACTCGGACGGCGAGAAGGACGTGCACTCGCCGCTCCAGCGGGGCTTCTGGTGGAGCCACGTCGGCTGGATCCTGGCCGCCCGGTACGACCGGACGCGGCCGGAGCGGGTGAAGGACCTGGCGCGATTCCCGGAGCTGCGCTGGCTCGACCGGTACGGGGTCGTCGTGCCGGTGGTCTTCGTCGCCCTGCTGGCGCTCGCCGGCGGCCTCCCGGCCGTGCTGTGGGGCTTCTTCGTGCCCGTCGTGGTGGCCTGGCACGTGACCTTCTCCATCAACTCGGTGGCCCACGTGCTGGGGAACCGCCGCTACCCCACCACCGACGACTCCCGCAACAACGCCCTCCTCGCCGTGCTCACCTTCGGGGAGGGCTGGCACAACAACCACCATTTCTACGCCTCCACCGCGAACCAGGGCTGGTTCTGGTGGGAGCTCGACCTCAGCTACCTCGTCCTGCGCGGGCTCGCGGCGACCGGGCTGGTGTGGGACCTGCGCACGCCCCCACCGCACGTGAAGGCCGGGAGGCTCCCGGCACGGGCGTCAGAGGAAGACCGAGTGCCGGGCCGCGAGGTCGGCGTCGAGCATGCGCTGTAGCTCGGCGCGCACGCGCTCCCCGGCGGTGGCCACGGCGGCCGGATCCTCGGCGTCCTCCGCCCGGAGCGGAGAGACCGGCGATCCGAACCGGACCGACCAACGGGACGGGAGCGGCAGCCAGCCGAGGGGCGTGGCGAGCGGAAGGGCCGGCGCGAGCGCCAGCAGCGGCAGGTGCAGCGCCTCGGCGAGCCAGCCGCGCCGGTCGAAGGGGAGGGCCGCCTCCTCGCTGCCCACGATGGCGCAGGGGACCACCGGGACCCCGGCCAGCGCCGCGAGGCGGGCGAAGCCTCCCCGTCCGAAGCGGGTCACCCGGTAGCGGTCGGCCCAGGGCCGGGGCGCGTCCCGCGGCCCCTCGGGGAAGACCGCCACCGATGCCCCGCGTGCGAGCAGCGCGTGGGCGACGTCCGGTCTCAGCGGCGCGGCCCCGAGGCGGACGAGCAGGGGACCGATGAACGGGGAGGAGAGCGACCCGGGGTCGAGCAGCGGCCGGACCTCCCGCGCGGTGGACAGGCGGGTGCCCACCGCCCGCAGGACGACGGCGTCCCAGGGAAGCGTCCCGCCGTGGTTGGCGGCGAGGACGAACGGCCCGTCCGGCAGGAGGTCCGTTCCCTGGACGTCCACGCGCCACCAGGATCCCAGGAGGAAGTCGAGGACGGCGCGGCCGCGGACCGGAAGGTCCGGGTCCATCCCGTGCTCGTCGAGGCGGGCCGGGGCGGCCAGGACGGAGCCCAGCGAGGCGAGCGGCGCCAGCGCGTCGCGGAGGGCCGGCAGGAGGCGCACCAGGAGCTCGCGCAGCTCCTCGGCGTAGGCCGTCGGCCCGGTGCGCCGGGCCACCTCGGCGAGGCGGGCCTCGCCGTCCCC
>JBBIOL010000065.1:0-19336 GCA_037443385.1 Anaeromyxobacteraceae bacterium | reverse complement strand
CGCGCGGGAGGAAGGGTCGTGAAGCCCCTTCGCCCCGACGCCTGGATGACCGCCGACGAGGCGGCCGCCTACCTCGGCTACCGGACCCGAGCCGCGCTCTACCAGGCGGTCCGGCGCGGCTTCGTCCCTGCCCACCGCCTGGGCCTGCGCCGCCTGCGCTTCCAGCGGGCCGAGCTCGACGCCGAACTCGCTCGCCACCCCTCGCGCCTGTCCGATCCCGCCGCTATCCTGCAAGGATGACGACGACGCCCGTCTGCCCACGTGAAAGGAGGAACACGATGGGCGTCTCGAAGTACGTGGCACGAAACAAGGTCCGCTGGCGCGTGGACACCTACGTCACGCTGCCCGACGGGACGGTTCGTCGCCTGAAGCGCGGCCGGATTCCCACGCGCGAGCAGGCGATGGCACTCGAGCACAAGCTCCTCGCCGAGGCGTACGAGGGCCGGTTCTTCGACCGGAAGAAGGAGCCGACCGCCACCGTGCGGCAGCTCTGGACCGAGTACGAGCCGATCACGAAGCGCGACAACGACTCCTGGCAGTCGGACGTGGGCCGGGCAGCGCACCTCGTGCGCCTGCTCGGGGACAGGCGCGCCTCGCGCCTCACCCGCAGCGACGTCGAGGAGTACCGGACGAAGCGACAGGCCGAGACATCCAGGCGCGGCGAGGCACCGTCCCCGGCCACCCTGGACCGCGAGGTGGAGCTCCTGAAGCGCCTCCTCAATTTTGCCGTTGCCTGCGGGCGGCTCGCCGAGAACCCGGTCGCGCGCGTGAAGCTCCTGCGCGTGCCGAACACGCGGCGGGTGGTCGTCGACGAGGAGGCCTTCCAGCGCCTCTCCGCGAAGGCCGAGGCGTGGCTCCGGCCCATCCTGCTCGTCGCCTTCGACACGGGGATGCGCAAGAGCGAGGTCCTGAACCTCCGGTGGTCCCAGGTGGACCTGAAGGCCGGCGCCGTCCGGCTGGAGGCCGAGGACACGAAGACCGACGAGCCCCGCGTGGTCTACCTGACCGAGCGGGTGCGGCAGGCCCTCTCCGAGCAGCCCCGGCTGCTCCACGCCGAGTTCGTCTTCGTGAACCCGGCCACCGGCAGGCCCTGGCAGGACATCCAGGGCGCCGCGGAGAAGGCCCGGGTGGCGGCCAAGCTCCCCGACGTCTGGGTCCACGACCTGCGGCGCTCCTTCGTCACCCTGGCGCGTCGCAGCGGCCTTCCGGAGTCGGTGGTGGCCCGCTTCTCGGGCCACCGGACCGCGGCGGTCTTCAAGCGCTACAACATCGTCGAGGAGCAGGACCTGAAGGCTGCGGTGGAGGTGCTGAACCGCACCCGGAAGGGGGCCGAGGAGGTCCAGGCGACGGAGTCCGCGCCCGGTCCCGATTCGGTCTCGGTTGACGCCTCGTGAAGTACGAAGCACGAAGCCCCCGCCAATAAGTGCTGGCGAGGGCTCCGGTTTTACTGGTTGCGGGGCCAGGATTTGAACCTGGGACCTTCGGGTTATGAGCCCGACGAGCTACCTGGCTGCTCCACCCCGCGGCAGTGGAAAGCGTGCGGTTATCTATGCGTCCGGGGCCCCGCGGTCAAGCGCTTTCTCGAGGCGTGACGCGAATCTAGCCGCGCATCCGGCGCCAGGCCCAGGCCGGGAGCACGAGCGCCCCGGCCACGGCCACCATCGTGGCACCGGTCGGAAGTTGCAGGGTCCAGGACCCCACGTACCCCGCACCCGCCGCGATGGCCCCGAGCGCCGTCGCCACGGCGAAGGCGGGCTGCAGCCCGTTCGTGGCGAGGAGCGCGGCCGAGGCCGGGACGGTCAGGAAGGCGAAGACCGGGAGCGCACCCACCACGTGGGCCGCCACCGGGATGGCGAGGCCGATGGTGAAGAAGAGCACGCCGCCAAAGAGGCGCACCCGGACGCCCATGGCCTCGGCCGTCTCCCGGTCGAACGACGAGAAGACGATCTCCTTCTGGAAGAGCGTGTGCAGGAGCGCCACCACCGCCGTCACCACGACCAGGATCACCACGTCCTGGAACGGCACCGCCACCGCGTTCCCGAAGACCATGGTGTTGAGGTCGTGGGCCACGTGGACGAGCCGGTTCGCCCCCAGGACCGCGAGCGCGCCGGCGAGCACGTAGGCCATGCCCACCCCGGACTCGGCGGGAAGACGCCGCCCCCGTCCCGCCGCGCCGAGCACGAGGCCCCCGCCCACCGAGAACACCCAGGCGACGAGGAGCTGGATCTCCTGGTGCTCGGTCTCCAGATCGAGCACCTCGAGGACGAGGAGCGAGACGATCACGCCGAGCGTGGAGAGCTGCGTGAGCGCCGCCGAGACGAAGACCACCCGGCGCAGGACCACGTAGACCCCGAGGAAGCCGAGGAGCCCCCCGGCCAGGATCGACGCGAGGAGCGGGTCCCGCCAGATGGCCGACGCCGAGAGGAACTCGGAGAGCGCGCTCACGGCGACCGGGCCTCCGCCCGGGGGTAGACGAGGCGCCGCCCGCCCTCCTCCCGGACCACCACATCCCGCCCGTAGAGGCGGGACAGCTCGGCGGGGCGCAGCATCTCGTCGAGCGTGCCCACCTCCCAGAGCCCCTGGTCCTTGTCCACGAAGGCCAGCCGGCGCGCGTAGTTCGCCACCGCCTCGAGGCGGTGGGAGATCATGACGACGGCGATCCCGCCTCCGCCGTGCAGCTCGCGGAGCAGGTCCATGGCGGAGAGCTCGGCGCCCGGGTCCATGCCGTTCGTGGGCTCGTCGAGCGCGAGCAGGCGCGGCCCGGCGGCCAGCGCCCGGGCGATGAGGGTCCGCTGCCGCTGCCCCCCGGAGAGCGTCCGGAAGGGACGGGACCAGAGGTCGCCGAGCCCCACCCGGCCGAGCGCGCGCCGGGCGGCCTCCCGGTCGTCGCCCCGGAGCGCCCGGAAGGGACCGGCGCCGGGGACGCGCCCCATCGACACCACGTCACCCGCCGTGAGGGGCCAGAGCGGATCGACGTGATCCCGCTGGGGCACGTAGCCCACCGCGAGCGGGGAGACCGCGCTGCGCCTTCCCCGCACCGGTGCGAGCAGGCCGAGCAGCGTGCGGAGCAGGGTCGTCTTCCCTCCCCCGTTGGGACCGACGACGGCGAGGAAGTCCCCGGGCTCGACGGCCACCGACACGCCGTCGATCAGGGCACGGCCGCCGTAGCCGAGGGAGGCGCCGTCGAGACGGACGAGCGGGTCCACGGCCTACTGTACCGCCTGCACGAGCGACCGCACGAGGACGTCCACGTAGGCGAACCAGTCGGACGCGTCCCGCGTCCCTCCCACGTCTCCGGGGATGACGATCACCTTCACCCCGGAGAGGTCGTGGAGCTGGTCGGCCGAGCGCCGGTCGTAGAAGGCCTCCACCAGGACTCCCTTCACGCCGGCGGCCTTCACGATCCCGGCCAGGCTGGCCACGTGCGAGGGCGGCGGCGCCACCCCGGGCCGCGGCTCGAGGAACCCGGCGGCGCGGAGGCCGGCCCAGTCGAGGAGGTAGGTGAGGGTCCTGTGCTGCGTGACGACGCTGCGGCCCTGGAACGGGGCGAGCTTCTCCCTCCAGCCCTTCTCCGCCGCGGCCACCCGGGCCTGGAACGACGCCAGGCGCTCCCGGTAGTACGGGGCCCCGTCGGGATCGAGGGCGGAGAGGCGCGCGGCGAGGGCCGCGGCGACCTGCAGCACGCGGCGCGGGTCGGTGAGGAAGTGCGGGTTCCCGGACGGGTGGATGTCGCCCTGGCTGCGATCCACCGGGCCGGTGGGCACGTCGAGCGGGGTGATGGCGCTCGCGGCGGTCAGGCGCCGGGGCCCGCCCGGCTGGATGGCGCCGTTGCGGGACTGGGTGACGAGCGGCGGAAGCCAGCCCACCTCGAGCTCGAGCCCGACGTCGACGAGCAGGTCCGCGTTGCGGAGCTTCACGGCCAGCGAAGGGTTGGCGTCGACGAAGTGGGGATCCTGGATCCCGCGCGAGAGCGCGGTGACCTTCACCCGGTCCCCCCCGATCTCCCGGACGACGGCGGCGAGTCCCTCGGTGGTCGTGACCACGTTGACCGTGGCCGCGGCCGGAGCGGCCCAGGAGGCGGCGAGCGCGAGCGCGACGATCCGGATCGAGGTGTGCATGGGACCGGCTCCTAGAACGGGTGCGCCCCGTGTGCGCCCAGGACGAACTCGAAGGTGAGGAGGCCCTGGAAGCCCGACTCGCCCTGCGGGAGGAGGACCAGGGACGGCTGGAGCCGCAGGCGGAGGAACTCGCTCGGCAGCCAGGTCGCGAGCGCGCCCACGTCCTGCTGGGTTCCGCCCGCGTAGGCCACCGGGGCCGGTGCGGCGTCGTAGCGGACGCCCACCTCCCAGTTCCGGTCGATGCGCCAGGCCGCCTGTGCGTAGCCGCCCCAGCGGGCCTCGGCGAAGGTCTCGCCGTCGAGCTGCCGGCCGTAGAGCTCGCCTTGGAGGACGACCCAGGAACGGGAGGCCGGATCGCGCACCTTGAGGTAGACGTCGGCGCCGGCCAGGTTCCGCCACTGGCCGGGCAGGTCCGGGAGGAAGGCGGCCCACGACAGCCCCACGCCCAGGGTGGCCTCGTCGGAGAGCTCGAGGTACTGGATGAGCCGCGCCACCCCGGTGGCGAGGAGTTCCCCGGTGGGCCCCGGGGCGGTGGCCTGGTAGGCGACGTGCAGCTCCGCGAACCACGGGAGCGGGGCCAGCCAGGCCACGTCCGCCCCGGCCCCGCCCAGCCCGTCGATCCCCACGAGCCGCTGCATCGAGACCGGCTGGTCGACGAACGTCCACTGGTGCCGGTGGAGCTGGCTCGTGCGCCCGAAGGGAGCGTAGATCTTGCCGGCCTTCACCTGGAGGCCGGCGGGCAGGGAGAGGGTGGTCAGGAAGGCCTCCTCCACCGCCACGCCCTCCGCTCCGAAGGTCAGGAAGACGTCGCCGCGGACGTACGGGTCCACGGTGGCCTGGAGGGCGACCTCCACCTCCTGCAGGACGGGCCAGGCCTTGTGCTGGGGGAGCGGCTCGGCGACGGGCTCCTGCTGCCCTGTGGACAGCGTGGTGTAGCCGAGCGCCCCGTCCACGATGACCGCGATCTCGGGGAGGAGCAGGAGCTTGCCGACCGGGATCGCCCCCGGCGTGCCCAGGTTGAGGGCCCCCTCTGGGAACGGCTGGGCCTGCGCGCCGAGGTCCTGCTTCACGCGCTGCTCCATCTGCCTCCGCCCGTCTGGCGCCCCGGCCGCGGGTGTCGCGACCGGCCCGGGAACCCCGCCGCCGGCCACCTGCGCGGCCAGCAGCGACAGCACGGCGATATTCACCATTCGTTAATCCTCCACGCGCCAGGGCGCGCATCGACGATTCCGGAAAGCCGGACCGGGACGCGGGCTAGGCGGGTGGGGACTGGCCGGGGACGGCGCCGAGCGGCGCCCCGCTCACCTGGTCGGGGCCCGGGAGCGGCGCAGGCGCGGGGGCGGCAACCGCCGGCGGCGCGAGCCGCGGGGTGGCGTCGCGGGCCTCGAGTCCGCCGCCGACGGCGCAGGCGACGCACTCGTGCTCGGCGCCACCGGGATGGTGGTGCGGAGCCGCGACCCCGGCGAGGAGCAGGAGCGCGGTGGCGAGGGCGAGGACGGTGCGCACGGCCATCGACACCTATTGCCGGGGTTGGGCGGTGTCAAGGCACGCCCCCCGGGGCGGCGCCGTCACCCCCGCCCGAGCACGCCGTCGGCCCGCAGCGCGGCCACCTCTTCCGGGCCCAGGCCCGCCTCGGCGAGGACCGCGTCCGCGTCCTCCCCGATCCGGGGAGCGGGGCGGAGCGGGGCCTCGACCCCGCGCAGCCGGACGGGCGAGGCCAGCCCCGGCATGGCGCGCCCTCCCTCCCAGGGCGTCGGGACCGAGACGAAGCTGCCCCGGTGGACCACCTGCGGGTCGGAGCGCGGCTCGTCCCCCTGCAGCGCCGGCATGACGCAGACGTCGTGGCGGGCGGCGAAGTCACCCCACGCGGCGCGGGTGCGCGAGGCGAAGATCGCCTCGATCGCGGCGTGAGGACCCTCGCGCCCGTCGTGGTCGCGGTCGAACTGCAGGTCGGCGAGCTCGGGCCGGCCCACCGCCTCGCAGAAGGCGCGGAAGAACTTGGGCTCGAGCGCCCCCAGGGCGACGAACCCGCCGTCCTGGGCCCGGTAGACCCGGTAGCAGGCCGAGCCGCCGTTCAGCTGCTCCCCGCCCCGCCGCAACCCCCTCCCCTCCGCGTCGGCGGCGCCCAGCTGGAGCGCGAGCAGCGCGAGCGCCCCCTCGGCCATGGAGACGTCGATCCAGGCGCCCCGCCCGGTCGCGCCGCGGCCCACCAGCGCGGCCAGGATCCCGGCGACCGCCGGCCAGGAACCTCCCGCCACGTCGGCCACCTGCACCCCGAGCGGCACCGGGGCCTCGGCCGGCCCGTTCACGGCGAGCACGCCGGCCAGCGCCACGTAGTCGATGTCGTGCCCGGCCCGGTCGCGGTAGGGACCGTCCTGCCCGTAGCCCGAGATCGAGCAGAGCACGATCCCCGGGTTCTCCCGCGACAGCGCGTCGTGGCCGATGCCCAGGCGCGCCATCACCCCCGGCCGGAAGGACTCGACCACCACGTCGGCCCGGCGCGCCAGCCGGAGCAGCGTGGCCCGGCCCCCGGGCAGGCGCAGGTCGAGCGCGATGGACCGCTTGTTGCGGTTCAGGGCGTGGAACCAGCCCGACTGCTCGCCGGCGAGCGGCGGCATCCAGCGCAGGTAGTCCCCGCCGGCGGGGTCCTCGACCTTGACCACGTCGGCGCCCAGGTCGGCGAGCACCAGCGTGGCGTACGGCCCGGGGAGGAGCCGGGAGAGGTCGAGGACGCGGATCCCCTGGAGCGGGAGCGGGCTCACGCCGGGTGCCGGGGGCGCCTCACAGGATCTGCTGGAGCTTCATGGCGAGCCCCATGTCCCCCTGGATCTTCAGCTTGCCGGACATGAAGGCCATCTGCGGGTTGAGCTTCCCGTTCACGATGGCCAGGAAGTCGGCGTCGGTGGCGTTGACCGTGCACTTCGCCCCGGTCGACGCGCCCGCGGTGACGGCGCCCCCGGGCTGGGTGCAGTCGACGGCCCATTGCCCGCCGTTCGGGCCGGAGATGTTGAACTGGTAGATGGCGTTGATCTTGGCCACCACGTCGGGCTTGCCCCGCAGCTTCTCGGGCATGTGCTTCTCGAACACGTCCTTCACGCTCTCGGCTGCCATGTCTTCCTTCCCGTCACTCCGCGTAGAACGCGTCGAGGAGCTTCCTGTGGCGCTCGGTCACGACCTTGCGCTTCACCTTGAGCGTGGGGGTGAGGTCGCCCCGCTCCTGGGTGAAGTCGTGCTCGAGGATGGCGAACTTCTTGATGGTCGCGTAGCTGGCCTGCTTGGCGTTGAGGGCGTCGACGGCCTGCTGGATGCGGGCCTTCACCTTGGGGTGGACGTGCAGCGCCTCGTCCTCTCCGATGCCCTGCTCGGTCGCCCACTGGCGGGCGTTCTCCGGGCTGAGCGTGACCAGCGCCACCACGAACTTGCGCTGGTCCCCGTGGACCATGACCTGCGAGATGAGGGGATCGGCCTTGAGCTCGTTCTCCAGGTTCTGCGGGGCGATGTACTTCCCGCCCGAGGTCTTGATGAGGTCCTTCTTTCGGTCGGTGATGCGGAGGTACCCGTCGGCGTCCAGCTCGCCGATGTCGCCGGTGTAGAGCCAGCCGTCCTTCAGGATCTCGGCCGTGGCCTCGGGACGCCGGTAGTACTCCTTCATCACGCCGCCGCCCTTGATGAGGATCTCCCCGTCCTCGGCGATGCGGACCTCGGTGCCCGGGATGGGCGCGCCCACCGTGCCGATCTTGTTCTTGCCGATGCGGTTCACGCAGGTCCCGGCGGCGGTCTCGGTGAGCCCGTAGCCCTCGAGCAGGGTGAAGCCGAGCATGGTGAAGAACCAGTTGATCCGGGGCGAGAGCGGGGCGCCGCCGGAGACGAAGAGGCGCATGCGGCCGCCGAAGCGGGCCGAGAGCGCCTCGGCCAGCTTCGGGAAGACGAGCTTCTCGCCGATGCGGAAGCCGAGCGTCCTCACCTCCATGCCCTTGGCCTTGCCGTCGGCCCAGGCCTCGAACCCGTTCATGGCCAGCCCGAAGAGCCAGCCCTTCACGCCCGGCGTGGCCAGCCCCTTCGCCAGGACGGCGTCGTAGGCCTTCTCGAAGATGCGCGGCACCGACGGCATCACCGTGGGCCTCACCTCGCCGGCGTTGTCCACGATCTTGTCGATGGACTCGACGAAGGCGGCGGTGGCGCCCTCCCCGAACCACACCGCCTCGATGACCTTGGCGAAGGAGTGGGCCATGGGCAGGAACATGAGGACGGTGTCGCTCTCCATGACCAGCTTGAGGTCGGCGACCGCCTCGGCCTCGTAGGTCCAGGCGCCGTGGGTGAGGACCACGCCCTTGGGGTTGCCGGTGGTGCCCGAGGTGTAGAGGTAGGAGGCGGGGTCGGAGGGCTTCACCGCGGCCACGCGTGCCGCGTGCGCGCCCGGGTTCCCCTCGCGCCAGCCGATGCCCCGGTTCTCCACCGCCGCGAGCGTGTGCTCGTGGTCGGCCATGGGGTCGCCGAAGAACCGGATGACGCCCTTCAGCTCGGGCAGCTTGGCCGCCTCCTCGCGGATCTTGGCGGCCTGGTGCTCGTGGTCCACGAAGATCCAGGTGGCCCCGGCGTCCTGGAGGATGTACTGCACCTCGTGGGCCGGGTTCGACTGGTAGATGGGCACGGTGATGGCGCCGGCCGACATGATGGCCACGTCGGCGATGATCCACTCGGCGCAGGTGTCGCCCAGGATCGAGACCCGGTCGCCCGCCTTCACCCCCAGCGACGCGAGGCCGTCGGCCACGTCGCGTACCCGGCGGCCCAGCTCCTTCCAGGACATGGTCCGCCAGGCCCCGTCCCGCTTGAACGTGAGCGCGGTGGCGTCCCCCCGCCTTCCGACCTGCTCCTCGAACACCTGCACCAGGTTCCTGGAAGTCGCCGTCATTCTTCCTCCGTGGGTGAAATCTACTTGATCTGCGCCAGGACCGCGCGCGCCATCCCCTGGGCGCGGCGCTCCTCGGGCGAGTCGTAGGCCCCGGGCGTGGCGGCGAGCACCGCGTCGAGCAGCTTGCGGGCCTCGACCGGGTGGTCCTCCTTCACGTACAGCTCGGCCAGGTAGACCTTGGCGCGCAGGTTGTAGGGCGCGTTGCGCAGCGCCTTGCGCAGGGAGAGCTCGCTCTTCTCGCCGTCGTACTTGGGCCAGGGCAGCTCGTACCAGTAGCGCCCCCAGGACACGTCCCCCCCGTACCCGTAGTAGGAGGGGTCGGCGGCCTGGGACTTCTTCAGCCGGTCGAGGTACTTCGACTCCATGCCGTCGAGGAGCGCCTTCAGGATGCTGATGCCGATGGAGTACATGCCCACGCCGGCCGAGCCGTAGAACCACCCCTCCACCCGCGCCGGGTTGGCCTGGTTGGCCCGGTCGGACCACTCCCAGGTGAGCTTGCCGAGGCGCGCCTTCTCGTCACCCGAGATGGAGGGATCGTCGGCGAGCCAGTAGTAGTGGCGGGCCGTCCTCCAGAGCACCTCGTAGTCGTTCGGGGCCAGCTTCTGCGCCTTCTCGAGCAGCGCCAGGTCGACGTCCATCTTGCCGGGCTGGTCGCGGATGGCCCAGTTGGCGTCGACCTCGGAGAGCAGCGCCGCGAGGCCGGCCGGCGCGGCGGTGGCAGCGGGCGCGGTGGCGCCGGAGGCACCGGGCGCGGCGGCGGCGGCGGGCGCCTGCGCTCGGGCGGTGGTGGAGGCGAGGAGGGTCAGGAAGACGAGCAGCCGGGCCGACGCGCGAAAAACGAGCATTGGCTCGTTATTGCTCCGACGCGCCCTCCCGGGCAAGCCCATCGCCCCTGGATCCGGCCCGCCCCGACCGGGAAACGGCCCGGAGGGGTTCCGACCCTACCGGGCGCACCGCGTCATTCCCACTCGATGGTGGCAGGCGGTTTCGACGAGATGTCGTAGACCACGCGGTTGATGCCGCGCACCTCGTTGATGATGCGGGTGGAGAGCCGCGCCAGGAGGTCGTAGGGCAGCCGGGCCCAGTCGCCGGTCATGCCGTCGGTGGACTCCACCGCCCGGATGGCGCAGGTGGACTCGTAGGTCCGCTCGTCGCCCATGACGCCCACGCTGCGCACCGGCAGGAGGACCGCGAACGACTGCCAGAGGGCGTCGTAGAGCCCGGCGGCGCGGACCTCCTCGAGGACGATCCGGTCGGCCCGGCGCAGGACCTCGAGCCGTTCCTCGGTGACCTCGCCGAGGACCCGGATGGCGAGACCCGGTCCGGGGAACGGCTGTCGCTGGACCGACTCCCGCGGCAGGCCCAGCTCGACCCCGAGCCGCCGGACCTCGTCCTTGAAGAGCTCCCGGAGCGGCTCGACGAGGGCGAGCTTCATCACCTCGGGGAGCCCGCCCACGTTGTGGTGGCTCTTGATGGTGGCCGAGGGGCCCTTGAAGGAGACGCTCTCGATGACGTCCGGGTAGAGCGTTCCCTGGACCAGGAACCCGGCGCGCGCCCCCTGGCGGGAGAGCCGCTCCACCTCCTCCTCGAACACCGCGATGAACTCGCGCCCGATGATCTTGCGCTTCCGCTCCGGGTCGGTGACCCCGGCGAGCTGCGAGAGGAAGCGCGCCCGGGCGTCCACGGTGACGAGCGGCAGGTGGAACATCCGGCCGAAGACCTGCTCCACCTGCTCCCGCTCCCCGGCGCGGAGCACCCCGTTGTCCACGAAGATGCAGCGGAGGCGGTCGCCGATGGCCCGGTGGACGAGCACCGCGGCCACCGCCGAGTCGACCCCGCCGGAGAGCGCGCAGATGGCGTGCCCGTCGCCGACCTGGGCGCGGATCTGCTCCACCGCCACGTCGACGTAGGCCCGCATGGACCAGGTCCCGGAGAGCCCGCACACGCCCAGGGCGAAGTTGCGCAGGATGTCCGCCCCGCGGGGCGTGTGGGCCACCTCGGGGTGGAACTGGACGCCGAAGATGCGCCGGGCGCGGTCCTGCACCGCCGCGAACGGGGCGCTCTGCGTCGAGGCCACCGTCTCGAAGCCCGGCGGGAGCGCCTCGACCCGGTCGCCGTGGCTCATCCAGACGTCGAGGGCGGCGGGAAGGTCCCGGAACAGGAGCCCCTCCGACCGGGCCTGGATGATGGCCGGACCGTACTCGCGGTGCGCGGCCCGATCGACCTTGCCGCCCAGCTCGTGGGCGATGAGCTGGAGCCCGTAGCAGATCCCCAGCACCGGGACGCCGAGCTCCCAGACCGCCGGGGACACCCGGGGGCTCCCCTCGGCGAGGACGCTGGCCGGCCCGCCGGAGAGCACCACGCCCCGCGGCCGCCAGGCCCGCATGGCGTCCGCCCCCATGGTGCAGGGGTGGATCTCGCAGTAGACGCCGAGCTCGCGCAGCCGCCGCGCGATGAGCTGCGTGTACTGCGACCCGAAGTCGAGGATGAGGATCTTCTCGGCGTGGATGTCCATGTGCGGCCTAGCCCACCCGGTAGTTGGGGGCTTCCTGGACGATGATCACGTCGTGCACGTGGCTCTCCTTGAGTCCCGCCGAGGAGATCCGCACGAAGCGCGCCTTCTGCCGCAGCTCGGCCACGTCCTTCACGCCCAGGTAGCCCATGCCGCTCTTCAGCCCGCCCACCAGCTGGAAGACGTTCATGGCCACCGTGCCCTTGTAGGGGACCCGTCCCTCGATGCCCTCCGGCACCAGCTTCTCGGCGTCGGCGACGTCGGCCTGGAAGTAGCGGTCGCGGGAACCGTCCTTCATGGCGCTGATGGAGCCCATGCCCCGGTAGGACTTGTAGCTGCGCCCCTGGTACAGGATGACCTCGCCCGGGGCCTCCTCGGTGCCGGCCAGGAGCGACCCGATCATCACCGTGGAGGCGCCGGCGGCGAGGGCCTTCACCACGTCGCCCGAGTACTTCACCCCGCCGTCGGAGATGACCGGGACGCCGTGCTTCTCGGCGGCACGGGCGCAGTCGTCCACGGCGGTGATCTGCGGCACGCCCACGCCGGCCACGACCCGGGTGGTGCAGATCGATCCGGGCCCCACGCCCACCTTCACGGCGTCCACCCCGGCGCGGCAGAGGGCGTCGGTGGCCTCGGCGGTGGCCACGTTCCCGGCCACCAGCTCCAGGTTCTTGAAGTTGCGCCGCGTGTCGCGGACCGCGTCGATCACGCCGGCCGAGTGGCCGTGGGCGGTGTCGATCACGATCACGTCGGCGCCGGCCTTGAGCAGCGCGGCCACCCGCGCCTCGCGGTCCGGCCCGACGCCGACCGCGGCGCCGCAGAGCAGCCGTCCCAGCCGGTCCTTGGCGGCGTTGGGGTGCTTCTGGATCTTCTCGATGTCCTTGATGGTGATGAGCCCGCGCAGCTCGAAGGCCTCGTTCACCACCGGCAGCTTCTCGATCCGGTGGCGGTGCAGGAGCTCCTTGGCCTCCTCGATGGTCACCCCCTCCCGGGCGGTGACGAGGTCCTTGGTCATGACCTGCTCGACCGTCTGCTCCAGGTTCCGCTCGAAGCGCAGGTCGCGATTGGTGAGGATGCCCACCAGCCGGCCCCGGCGCGTCACCGGGATGCCGCTGATGCCGTTCTCCCGCATGAGCGCGACCGCCGCCGAGAGCCTCACCTCCGGCTCGACGGTGATGGGCTCGGAGACCACCGCCGACTCGTACTTCTTCACCCGGTTGACCTCGGCCGCCTGGCGCTCCACCGAGAGGTTCTTGTGGATGAATCCCATCCCGCCCTCGGCCGCCATGGCGATGGCCATGCGCGACTCGGTGACCGTGTCCATGGCCGCGGACACGATGGGCACGTGCAGGACGATGTTGCGGGTGAGCCGGCTCGAGGTCTCGACCTGCTTCGGGAGGACGTTGCTCTCGGCGGGAACGAGCAGGACGTCGTCGAACGTGAGGGCTTCGCGGAGGTCGTCGCGGTTGAGCATGCCGCGATATAGAGGATCGCCCGGCCCGAGGTCAAGGCGATTGAATTTACGGGTCTTTCCCCGGCGCACATCCGCCCACGCCCCGGAGGATGGCACGCCTTTCGGGGGACAGGTTGCTTGCCAGCCCGTCCCGGTCCCCCGAAGATTCACCCGTGGGCAGCGAAGCGCACCGTCCCCCGGGGCCTCCCGTGGTCTCGCCGGGGGGCGAGGTCATCGACGTCGGGCTTCCCGATCGGCCGCCCGATCCGGCCCGGCGATCCCGGATCTCGATCGGCATCGACCTGGGGACGTCCAACTCCTGCGCCGCCGCGGTGGTGAACGGCCGCCCGCGGGTTATCCCGTCCCGGGACGGCTACCCCACGACGCCCTCGATGGTCGCGCTCAACCAGCGGCACCGGGTGGTGGTGGGGCGCAACGCCAAGGGGCAGCAGCTCGTGAACCCGACCGGCACCGTCCACGGGGCGAAGCGCCTCGTCGGGCGGGCCTTCGACTCCTCCGCGGTCCAGTCGATGCTGGCCCACTTCCCGTACCAGGTGGTGCCCGGCGACGACGGCCTGTGCGCGGTGCGCCTCGGGCCGCTCCTGCTCTCGCTGGAGCAGGTCCAGGCGCTCGTCCTCCGGGAGGTGAAGGGCGTCGCCGAGAACTTCCTCGGCGAGGAGATCAACCGGGCGGTGATCACCGTGCCGGCCTACTACAGCGAGCGGCAGCGCGAGGCGGTCCGGCGCGCCGGCACGCTGGCGGGCCTCCACGTCGAGCGCATCCTGAACGAGCCCACCGCGGCCTCGCTGGCCTACGCCTGGGGCCGGAACGTCCACCAGCGCGTCCTGGTGTACGACCTGGGAGGCGGCACCTTCGACGCGTCCGTGCTCGAGCTCTCCGACCGGGTCTACCAGGTCGTGTCCACCGGCGGCGACACGTTCCTCGGCGGCGTGGACTTCGACACGCGCATCGTCGAGCACCTGGTCGCCGGCTTCGAGAAGCTGCACGGAAAGCAGGCCTGGGACCCGGTGGCGCTCTCGCGGCTCGCCGACGCGGCCGAGCGGGCCAAGTGCGCCCTCTCGGAGCAGCCGAGCTTCCCGGTCCAGCTGCCCTACCTGGTCAGCGTGGGTGGCACGCCCACCGCCCTCGACCTGACCCTCACCCGCGCCGAGCTGGAACGGCTCTGCGCCCCGCTGGTCGAGCGGACCATCCGGACCTGCGCGCGCGTGCTCGACGACCGTGGTCTCACGCCCGCCGACGTCGACGAGGTGATCCTGGTCGGCGGCCAGTCGCGGATGCCACTCGTGCAGGAGCGGATCCGGGCGTTCTTCGGGAAGGCACCGAGCAAGGCGGTTCACCCGGACGAGGCGGTGGCGATCGGCGCCGCCCTTCTCGCCCAGTCGCTCAACAGCGCGGAGGGAGTCGTGCTCATCGACGTCGTTCCCATCTCCATCGGCGTGGGGCTGCCCGGCGGCGGCGGGCGGGTGAAGCGGGTCATCGAGCGCAACACCCAGCTCCCCGCCCGCAAGGAGTACCAGCTCGCCACCACCAAGGACGACCAGAAGACCTTCGACCTCTGGATCTTCGAGGGCGAGGGGGCCACGGTCGCCGAGTGCCAGTACCTCGGCACCATCCAGCTCACCGGGCTGCCCCCGGGCCCCCGGGGCTCGGTGCGGATCGCGGTCGCGTTCGAGCTCGGCGAGGAGTGCCTGCTCACCGTCCGGGCCCGCGAGATGGGATCGGGGCGGGAGGTGGAGGTGGTCTTCACCACCAAGGGCACGCCCGACGAGGCGCGGAAGCGGCTCGAGAAGGAGGCCACCTTCGCCGCCGCGGGCATCGCCCCGCCCCCCGGCGTCGGGCCGCCCTCCTCCGGCTCACCGCAGCCGTCCTCCTCCGCTCCGGTCCCGCGACCCGGGGCGTCCGCGGAGGGCTCCCGCCCGCCCTCCCCCGGCGCGGCGCCGGCCGGGGGCCTGCGCGGGCTCTGGAGCCGGATCACCGGTCGGTAGGCGGGCTGCCGGCCGGCGGACCTTCCCCGGGGGGCGCCCCCGCGGACGCCCGGCGCCGGGAGAGCCAGGCGCGCCCGGCGAGCACGGCCAGCAGCACGAGGACGGCGCCCAGGATCCAGCTGCCGAACTCCGACCCGGCCCGCGCGGCCCGCTCGATGTCGTCGCCGAACCAGAAGCCCAGGCAGACCCAGAGCGGCGCCGAGATCGCCGCCGCCAGGCCGTCGAAGAGCAGGAACTCCCAGAACGGCAGCCGGGAGTGCCCGACGGTGAAGTAGGTCGGGGCGCGCAGCCCGGGGAGGAAGCGCGCCACCATCACCACCACCTTGCCGCGCTGCCGCAGGAGCCGCTCCACCCGCTCGAGCTTCTCCGGGGTGACGAGCTTCCGGAACGGCCAGACCTCGGCCACCCGGCGGCCGATGCCGCGCCCGGCCCAGTAGATCACCGAGTCGCCCACCAGGATCCCGCCCATGCCGACCGCCACCATGACCTGGAAGCCGGGGTCGGCGACCATGCCCCGGAGCGTGGCCTGCTCGAGCGGCGAGGCCAGCCAGGCGAGCACCCCCCCGGCGATGAGGGGCACGTCCTCGGGGAGGGGGAAGCCGAACCCCGCCGCGAGCAGGAGGCCGAAGACGGCGGCGTAGCCCAGCCCCAGGGACTGGTTCTGGAGGTGGTCTACGAGCCGTTCCAGCACGCCGCGTCCGCCGCCTATCCCCGCGGCGCGGTGAGGGCCCGCAGCGGCTCGCGCCCCTCGGCCAGCTTGTGCGCCAGGTCGGCGGCGATGGCCAGGGCCAGCTTCAGGCAGGCCTGCGGCTTCTGGGGCTGGAGGCGGTAGTAGTCGCGCTGGGCGAGCTCGACCAGCTCGCACGGCGTCTCGGCGACGGCCGAGACCAGACGCACGCCGCGGGCGAGCAGGGACAGCTCGCCGAGGTGCTCGCCCGGGCCCAGGACGGCGAGCGTGCGCTCCTCGCCGCCGCTGCGGGCGACCAGGCGGACCGTGCCGGTCTTCACGATGAACATCGAGTCACCCACCATGTTCTCGGCGAAGATCGGCGCCCCCGCGGGGACGCTCTTCTCGGTGGCGATGGCCGCGAAGATGTGGAGCCCGGTCTCGCTGAAGTCGCGGAACAGGGTGGAGGTCTGCAGCGCCTCGAGGAGCGTCATCGGACCGGGAAGCCCTCCTTCCGGTACTTCTCGGCGTAGGACGCGTAGTTGGCGGCCGACGTCCGGAACCAGGCGATCTCCTCGCCGGTGAGCTCTCGCCGCACGCGCGCGGGCGACCCGATGGCGAGCGTCCCGGGCGGCACGATCATCCCCGGGGGGACGAGGGACCCGGCGCCCACCATGGCGTCCTCCCCCACCACCGCTCCGTCCATCACCACGGCGCCGATCCCGACGAGGCAGCGGTCCTTCACGGTGCAGCCGTGGAGCGTGACCCGGTGCCCCAGCGTGACGTCGTCGCCGACGAAGGTGGGATGGGTCCCGGAGGTCACGTGCACGACGGACAGGTCCTGGACGTTCGTCCGGGCGCCGATGCGGACGTGGTTCACGTCTCCCCGGACGATGGCGCCGAACCAGATCGAGCTTCCCGCGCCGATCTCGACGTCGCCGACGACCACCGCGCCGTCCGCGATCCAGACGTTCCCGGCCAGCCGCGGCTCCTTCCCACCCCAGGCGCGTACGAGCGGTTCCATCGACGATCCGGATGCTAGCCCGCGCCGCGGGGACGCCGCAAGGCGACGAGCGCCGCGGCGACGGCCGAGCCGCCCACCACGGCCCCCAGGGTGTCCGCGACCCAGTCGAGCACGTCGGCGGTGCGGCCCGGCACGAACGACTGGTGGATCTCGTCGGTCGCGCCGTAGGCGCTCGCCACCAGCACGGCGAGGAAGAGCGCGCCGCGCGGCGATCGACCGCCGAGCCGCAGCGCCGGGACGAGCAGGCCCGCGAGCGCCGCGTACTCGATCGCGTGGAGCAGCTTGTCCTGCAGGAGCAGCTCGGGCGGCAGGAACTGCAGTGGGTTGGCCTGGGCCGAGAGCGCGAAGATGACGCCGGCGTAGGCCACCGCCGGGAGGAAGGCCAGGACCGGCCGCATCAGGACCCGAGCTCCGCCGACAGCGAGCTGTGGCCGGAGCGGATCACCCGTGCGCGCACGAGCGACCCCGGCGCCAGATCCCGCCCGTGCGACTCCAGGTGGACCACGCGATTCTCCGGGCTGCGACCGAGGTGCCCGCCGTCGTCCGACGGGCCCTCCACCAGGACCTCGACCTCGCGCCCCACCTGGCCGGCGAGGATCTCGACCGCGATGGCGCGCTGCAGCGCCTGCAACCGTTCCAGCCGTTCCACCGCGACCGCGCGCGGCACCTCGGCCCACTCCGGCGCGCTGCCCAGGTGCCGGGCCGCCCCGGTGTGCGGCCGCGGGCTGAAGGCGAAGCTGAAGGAGTTCTCGAACCGGGCCTGCCGGAGCAGGGCCAGGGAGGCCTCGAAGTCGGCCTCGGTCTCGCCGGGGAAGCCCACGATGAAGTCGGTGGTGATGGCGATCCCGGGGCGGGCCTCGCAGAGGCGGCGGTGGCGCTCGAGGTACTCCGCCACGAGGTAGTCCCGGCGCATGCGCCCCAGGACCGCGTCCGAGCCCGACTGCACGGGCAGGTGGAAGTGCGGCATCACCCGGGGCTCGTCCCGGAAGGTCTCGACGAGCGCGTCGGAGAGGTCGTGGGGGTGGCTGGTGGTGAAGCGGATCCGCTCCACTCCCGGCACGGCCGCCACGCGCCGCAGCAGCGAGGCGAAGTCGCAGCCGCCCCGGTAGGAGTTCACGTTCTGCCCGATGAGGGTGATCTCCCGGACGCCCACGGCGGCGAGCGCCGCGACCTCCTCCAGCACCTCCGGGTACGGGCGCGAGACCTCCCGGCCGCGGGTGCGCGGCACGATGCAGAAGGAGCAGACGTTGTCGCAGCCCTTCATGGCGGTGACGAAGGCGCCGGCCCTCCCGCGCGCCGAGCCCGGATCGGCCCGGGGGAAGACGTACTCGGCCGAGTCCATCCAGCCGGTCTCGGAGAAGCGCTCGCGAAGACCCGCCCGCTCGACCAGGTCGGGCAAGCGCCCGACGTGATCGGGGCCGAAGACGAAGTCGACGTAGGGGACGCGGCGGAGCAGGCGGTCCTTCTCCTGCTGGGCGACGCAGCCCCCCACGGCGATGAGCGCGCCGCGTCGCGCCTTGTGCTCCCGGTAGCGTCCCAGGGCCGAGAGGAGCTTCTGCTCGGCCTTCTCCCGGACCGAGCAGGTGTTGAGGACGATGAGGTCGGCGTCCTCCGCGTGGGGGGTGCGTGTCCAGGAGCGCCCGGCCAGCGCCTCGACCATGCGATCGCTGTCCGACTCGTTCATCTGGCAGCCGAAGGTGTGAACGAACACCTTCCGGAGGGGGCCGGCGACGGGCGCCTCCGGGGCTCCCGGGGCGCCAGGCCTTCGCAGGGGGACGAGCTCGGACATCGGGCGTCGGAACCTAGGGCGAAGGGGCGAGGCCGTCAACTGCGCCGGCCCCCGCGGGGCAGGAGCTCCTCGGCCACCTCCTCCAGGTCGCACAGGCGCGTCGCCACGGCCACGCGGTCCACCCGGGCGGCGTACAGAGGCATCTCGCTGTCCCCGCTCCCCCAGGCCCAGCGCTCCTCCGGGCAGATCCAGAGCACGCGCCGGGCGCGGCGACGGAGCTCGTCGAGCACCCACGACTCGGGCGGGAGGTAGTTGCTCCGTCCGTCTCCGATGACGAGCACGGTGGTGCGCGAGGTGACCGCGTCGAGGTGGAGGCGGTGGAAGGTGGCGAGCGCCCGCCCGTAGTTGGAGTTCCCGGCCAGGCTGATGGCCCGCCCGGCGGTGGCCAGGTCGGCCGCCCGGGAGACGTCCTTCTCGGCCCGGAAGGCGTCGGTGACCTCGCCGAGGTCGGACACGAAGACGAAGCTGCGCACGCGGGAGAAGAGCGACTGCAGGACGTGCACGAAGACCAGCATGAGCCGCGACACGTGGCGGACCGAGTCGGAGACGTCGCAGAGCACCACCACGTCGGGCCGGGCTCGGTGGCGCGCCCGGAAGGCGAGCCGCGCCGGCACCCCACCCCAGGCCAGGTTCCGCCGCAGGGTGCGCCGGACGTGGAGCGTGCCGCGGCGACGGGACCGCTCCCGCCGGACCAGCCGGTCGCGCAGCCGCTCGGCCAGCCGGCGCACCGCGGCCTCGGTGCGCGCGACCTCGTCCCGGGTGAGCGCGGCCAGCGGCCGTCGGGACAGCCCGCCCGACCGTCGCTGCTCGGCCCGGGCCTCCCGCTCCTGGTCGGCGTAGCGCCGGGCGGCGTCC
>JBBIOL010000064.1:0-19469 GCA_037443385.1 Anaeromyxobacteraceae bacterium | reverse complement strand
CTGCACCGCGCGCAGGTCGGCCCCGCCCTCCAGGAGGTGCGTGGCGAAGCTGTGACGGAGCTTGTGCGGGGAGATGCGCCGGGTGATCCCGGCCGCCCGGGCGTAGCGGCCGAGCAGCTTCCAGAAGCCCTGGCGCGTCATCCGGCGGCCGCGCGGCGTGACGAACAGGTCGCGGGAGCGGCGCGCGCCGAGCATGTGCTCCCGCGGGCCGGCCAGCCAGGCACGCAGGGCCTCCGCCGCGGGCGCCCCCACCGGGACCAGCCGCTCCTTGTTCCCCTTCCCCCGCGCGAGCACGACCCGGGACTCCAGGTCCACCTGGTTCACCTCGAGCGACACGAGCTCCGAGACCCGGAGCCCGGTGGCGTAGAGCAGCTCCACCATGGCCCGGTCGCGCACCGCGGCCCCCCCCTTCCCGCGGCGGGGCGCCTCGAGCAGCCGGTCCACCTCGCCGCGGGTGAGGAGCTGCGGCAGCGACCGGGTGCGGCGCGGGGCGTCCACCTCGTCGGTGGGATCGGCCCGCGCCACCCGCTCCGAGGCGAGCAGCCGGTGCAGGCCGCGGATGGCCGAGAGGGCCCGGGCCTGGCTCCGCGGGGAGAGGCGCGCCCCGGCGAGGCCGAGCAGGTGGGCCTGCACGTCGGCGCGCGAGACGTCGTCCCAGGAGGTGCGCCCGCAGGAGGCGAGGAAGTCGACGTACCGGCGCACGTCGCGCGCGTAGGCCTCGACCGAGTTCGCCGCGAGCCCCTTCTCCACGCGCAGGTGGGCGAGGAACAGGTCGAGCGCCGGGGCGAGGGGCCCGCCCTCCGTCCCCGGAGGCGAGGCGCGGGGCGTCACAGGTCCGTGGCGTCGCCCTTGCCGACGCGCACCACCACCGGCTCGGGGCCGGTGAGGTCCACGACGGTGGAGGGCTCGTTGGCCTGGTAGCCGCCGTCGAGCACCAGGTCGAGGCCGTGTCCGAGCCGGTCGCGGACGTCGCGTGCGTCGATGAGCACCTCGCCCTCGGGCGTGGCCGCCGAGGTGGAGACGACCGGGTGGGCCAGCCGGCGCACGATCTCGAGGGCCACCGGGCTCGCCGGAAGGCGCACGCCGACGGTCTTCTGTCGCCGCAGCGCGAGGTCGGGGACGAGGCGCGTGGCCGGGAGCACGAAGGTGAACGGCCCCGGCGTCTTCCGCCGCAGGACGCGGAAGGCCGCGTTGTCGAGCATGGCGTAGCGGGCCACCTCGGCGAGGTCGGAGCAGAGGAAGGAGAGCTCGTGGGTGCGGGGCAGCCGCTTCAGCTGGTAGATCCGCTCGATGGCTCGCTTGTCGAAGAGGTCGCAGGCCACCGCGTAGTAGGTGTCGGTGGGAAAGGCGACCAGCCCGCCGGACGCGAGCACGCTCACCGCCTTCTCCACCACGCGCGGCTGCGGGTGCTCCGCGTCGATGCTCCAGATGGTCGCCGTCATCGCCGCTCCTGGCCGGAGGTTACCAGGGGGCGCGTCCGGGTCAATTGCGCGTCAGCGCCTGGGTGACCACCTCGGCGATGCGCCGGGCCTCCTCCCCCTCGACCCGCCTGCCCTCCCGGTTGCGGACGTAGAAGGCGTCGGCGGCGCGGTGCCCCTCGGTGGTGACGCGGGCCAGGTCGACGGTGAGCCCCAGGTCGAAGAACGTCCGGGACAGCGTGTGCAGGAGCCCCACCCGGTCGGCGGTGAAGACGTCCACCACGCTGTGGTGGCGGGAGCTTTCGTTGTCGATGACCACCTTGGTGGCGACGCGCGGGAGCGGGCGCGCGGGCAGCGGGGAGGCCTTGAGCCGGCGGGCCATGAGCTCCTCGAGGTCGACCGCGTCCACCAGAACCCGCTGCAGATCGGCACGGGCAGCGTGCCAGCGGGCCGGGTCGATGGCGCCTCCCTCCGGACCGCGGAGCTCGAAGAGATCGAGGGCTCGCCCCGCGAGCCAGCCGAGCGAGGGGTCGTCGGGCGTCGAGAAGACCTCGGCGTGCTGGATGTCGATGCGGTGGGCGGCGAGCACGCCGGCCACGAGCGCCAGTAGCCCGGCCCGGTCGGCGGCGGTGAGTGCGAGCTCGGAGTGGCCGAGTCCCGGGCGGTGGCGGACCACGGCGGCGAGCGGTCGGCTGCGCCCCATGGCGAGGAGCCGCAGGTGCCGGGGTGCCCGGGCCGGGAGCTCGGTGAGGAAGTAGCGGGCGGGCATGGCCCGGACGAAGCGGATGCGCTCCTCCTCCGGGACTCCGCGGGCGGCCAGGGACTCGGAGACCGCGGTCCGTCCCAGGACCTCGTGGGTTCCCGGGACCGGCCGGCCCCGGTCGCCGCCGGCGGCGAGCACGCCCCGGGTCTTCTCGTAGAGCTCCCGGAGCAGCCGCCCCTTCCAGTCGGTCCAGGTCTTGGGGCCGACGGTGGCGATGTCGGCGTAGGTGAGCAGGTAGAGCTTGTCGAGCCGGTCCACCGTTCCGACCTCCTCGGCGAAGGCGTGGATCAGGTCGGGGTCGGAGAGGTCGCGGCGCTGGGCGATGTTGGCCATGCGCAGGTGCTTCGCCACCAGCCACTCCACGTCGGCCGCCACGTCCGGGTCGATGCCCATGCGCACGCAGGCCGCGGCGGCGATCTCGGCGCCCCGGGTGGAGTGATCCTTGCCCGACCCCTTGCCGATGTCGTGGAAGAGCGTTCCCAGGTAGAGGCCGAGCGGATGGGCCAGCCCCTGCATGAGCGGCGTGAGCACCTCCACGTGGAGGTCGCCGTTGCGGAGCGCGAGCAGCCGGCGCACCGCGAAGAGGCTGTGAACGTCCACGGTGTACACGTGGTAGAGGTCGATCTGCCGGCGGGCCGTGACGCGGGCGAACTCCGGGAGCACGCGCTCCAGCACGCCCACCTCGTGCATGGCGGTGAGGAACCGGCCGCGGGTTCCGGGCCGGGTGAACATGGCGAGCAGCTCCTGGTTCAGCTCGGCGTCGCTCGCCCCCCCGGCCGGGAACTCGGTGGTGGCCTGAGCGGCCAGGTCGCGGGCGAAGGGGTAGAGGTCGAGCCCCTCCCGGTCGGCGGTGGCGAAGAGGCGCACCAGCGCGGCCGGCGAGCGCCGGAGCACGTCCCGGTCGGCCACGGTGAGCCGCCCCCGGAAGACCTTGAACTCGCCGCCGGCGAGCGGTCGCGCGTCGGTGCCCACCGCCTGGCTCTCGGCTCCCTTGCGGGAGGCGAGGGCGTCGGCGCGCCGCCAGGGCTTGGCGCGGGCGGGCTCGAGGCAGCGGTCCACGAGCGCGTCGCTCGCCACGAGGATGGTCTTCGCGGCGAGGTAGTAGTGGCGCATGAAGTCCTCGACCGCGCCGTCGCCCTCCCCGTAGCCCATGAAGGTGGCGAGCTGCGGCTGCAGGTCGAAGGTGATCTGGTCGGTCTTCCGCCCGGTGGCGTAGTGGAGCTGGTTGCGGATGCGCCAGAGGAAGTCCCGGGCCCGGCGGAGCTCCTTCACCTCCTGCTCCGGGAGCAGCGCGCGGGAGAGCAGGTCGGTGATGCCGGCGACCTTGAAGCGCGCGCGCGCGGCCCAGAGGCCCATCTGGAGGTCGCGCAGCCCCCCCTCCGACTGCTTCAGGTTGGGCTCGAGCAGGTAGAGCGAGTCGCCGAACTTCTCGCGCCGCTCCCGGGCCTCGCGGGTCTTGTCGGCGATGAAGGCGTCCACCTTGGCCTGGGAGAGGCCGTGGAGCTGGTCGCGCTCGAGCTCGCGGTAGAGCTCCCGGTCTCCGTGCAGGTGCCGCAGGTCGAGGAGCGCCGTGCGCGCGGTGTGATCGCTCGCCGCCAGCTCGTCGCAGGCGTGGATGTCGCGGATCCCGTAGCCGACCTCGAGGCGGAGGTCCCAGAGCGCGTAGAGGAACCTCTCGCTGGCCTCCTTCACGAAGTGACCGGGCTCGCGCTTCTCGTGGAGGACGAGCAGGTCGAGGTCGCTGAACGGGGCGAGCTCGCGTCGGCCGTATCCCCCCAGCGCGACCAGCGCCACCGGGGTGGAGGCGTGGCCGGCGGCCGCCGCCGCGGCGAGCGAACGCTCCCAGATGGCGCCCACCACGCGGTCCATGGCGGCGCTCATGAGGCGGACCACGGTGTGGCCGCTGCCTCCGGCCCGGTGCACCGACTCGACGTAGCCGCGCAGGGCGGTGAAGTCGGAGCGGACGTCGCCGGTGAGCGGGGGCATGGCCTCCAGGCGCGACTCGAACTCGTAGGGAGCGGCCTTGGGGAGCTTGGCGAAGGAGGCGTCCTGGACCAGCATGTGGACGGGGAATAACCGGAGGCTCAGCGGGCCGCCATGCGGGAGGTCCCGGCGAAGTCGACCACCGCGCGGGCCACGCCGTCGGCCACGAGCTGCTGGTAGGCCGGGCTGGCGAGGCGCTGCTCCTCGGCCCGGTTCGAGATGAAGGCCGTCTCCACGAGCACGGCCGGCATGCGGGCGCCGAGCAGCACGTAGAAGAGCGCGCTCTTCACGCCGCGATCCCGGACCGGGCCCTGGGTCTGCCGCGTGCGGGCGGTGATCTCCTTCTGCACCATCCGGGCGAGCTGGCGGGAGGCCCCGGCGCTGGCCTTGGAGTCGAGGTCGGTGAGGATGCGCTGCACGTCGCGGGGCGCCTCCTCGAGGTCGAGGGTGCCGTTCTCCCGCGCGGCGAGCCGGCGGGCGTAGCGGTCGTCGGTGACGTTCAGGAAGTAGGTCTCGACGCCGCTGCGATCGCGTCGCGGCGTGGCGTTGGTGTGGAGGGAGACGAAGAGGTCACCCCGGGCCAGGTTGGCGATGGCGGTCCGCTCCTCCAGCTTCAGGTAGCGGTCGTCGGTCCGGGTCAGCGTGACCTGGAAGCCCTGGGCGCGCAGCCGCTCGGCGAGCTTCCTCGCCATGGCGAGCGTGACGTCCTTCTCGCGGACGCCGCGCGGCCCGACGGCGCCGGTGTCGTGCCCGCCGTGGCCGGCGTCGACGATGATGTGCCGGATGGGACGGCGGTCGGCCTCGGCGTCCTCGTCTCCCGACGGCGGCAGCGCCCGCGCAACCGTCTCGCGGCGGGCCTCCTCGATCCCGAGGTCCACGATGAGACGCGGAGGGTCGCCGAGCAGGAAGACCTGGTAGGCGTCCTTGCCCTTCAGGTCGAGCACCACCCGCACCGTGTCCGGTCCGTTCTGCGCGGTGCGGACCCGGTGGAGCAGGCCGTCGCCCACCTGCCGCTCGGTTCCGGGCCCGTCGAGGACGGCGGGGCGAAGGTCGAGGGCGAGGCGGCGCGGGTGGAGGGCGTCGGCGGGGAGCTCCTGCTTCTCGAAGCCGACCGGCTGGGAGAGGTAGACCGCCACCCGGGTGTAGTCCGGGCTGGTCCAGGAGTGGAGCTCGGTCACGTGCGCGGGGGCGGCGGACGCGGGCGGGGGCGGCTGCTCCGGGCCGACCGGTGCGGAGGCGACCGCCTCCTCCAGCACGGGGTCGAGATCCTCCGGCTCGTCGTCGGGGGCGCCGCCCACCGGGGCCGGGGGGACGGCGGGGGCGGGAGGCGCGGTACCCGGGCGACGGCCCGGGGGGGCCGGGACGGGAGCGACCTGTGGCTTGCGGGTCACCTTCGCGATCGGCGCCGGGTCGTCCCCGGCCTCCCGCCGGATGGCCGATGCGAGCGCCGTGGCCTGGGTCGCCCCGGCCTTCGAGGCCCGCCCGGCGAGCTTCAGGGCGGCCTCGCGATCGGACTCGACGGCCGAGAACCGGTACAGGGCGTAGCGGGCCCGGGCCGCGTCGAGGAGGGCCGGGCCGGTGTCCGGTCCGCGGGCGGCCTTCTCCAGGCTCCGGATGGCCTTCTCCCAGTTGTGCCGGTACTTGCGCCTCGCCGGGCTGCGCTTCACCGCCTCGAGCTCGGCACGGGCCTTCTGCAGGGCGGGCGACGGCGACCGCGTCGCCGGGGCCGGGCGGGAGGACGCCGGGCTCGACGCCCGCGCCGAGCGCGACGGCTTCCCCCGGGCGGCGGCGCCGGCCGGGGACGCCGGGGCGGCGAGGAGGACGGCGACGAGGAACGCCGGCAGGATCCGGCGAATGGGGGGGGCGAGCGCCATGCGGCGCCTCCACCCTACGCCCGGTGATATCGCGATCCAGTTTTCGGTATGATCCCTGCCCACCCTTCGGCGGAGGTGCACCATGTCCGGTCGGAAGCGCGTCGGCGTCATCCTGGCGGGGAGCGGCTACCTCGACGGGGCCGAGATCCAGGAGGCCACCCTCACCCTCCTCTTCCTCGATCGAAAGGGCGCCGAGGTCACGGCCATGGCGCCCGACGTGAACCAGATGCACGTCGTCGATCACCGGAAGGGCGAGCCCGCGGCGGCCGAGTCCCGCAACGTGCTCGCCGAGGCGGCCCGCATCACCCGCGGGAACATCCGCGACGTGCGCACCGTCCAGGCGAGCGACCTCGACGCGCTCATCCTGCCCGGCGGCTACGGGGCGGCGAAGAACCTCTGCACCTTCGCCACCGACGGGGTGAAGCTCCAGGTCAACCCCGACGTGGAGCGCCTGGTCCGCGACATGGCGTCGGCCGGCAAGCCGCTCGGGTTCGTCTGCATCTCGCCGGTCATCGCGGCCAAGGTGCTCGGTTCACGCAAGGTGAAGCTCACCATCGGGAACGACCCCGCGACGGCCGCGGCGGTGAATGCGCTGGGGGCGGTGCACGTCGATGCGCCGGTGGACCAGATCGTGGTCGACGAGCGCAACAAGGTGGTGTCCACCCCGGCCTACATGCTCGGACCCTCCATCGCGCCGGTGGCGGCGGGGATCGAGCGGCTGGTGGGGGCCGTGCTCGAGATGGCCTGAGGCGTCCGTTGACCCCGGTCAATGCGGGGCCGGTCGGGCGTGCCATCCTGCCGCGACCGTGAATCCAGGTGGACCGCGGTCCGTCCATCCTGTGAACCCGCGATTCGACCGGGCCGTCGCACCGGAAGGGTCGTCCACTCGAGCCGCACTCCAAGAAGGGGGAACACCTTGAAGAAGATCCTGAGCGCCATCGTCGCCGTCGCCTTCGCCGCCGTCGCCTTCACCGCCGTCGCCGCGCCGCCGCCCGCCGAGGTCCAGCTGAAGGGCGCGACCCAGCCGGCCGTCACCTTCAACCACAAGGCCCACCAGGGCCAGGGCTGCAAGAAGTGCCACGGGGAAGGCGCCCCCGGGAAGATCGAGCTCACGAAGGACAAGGCGCACGCCCTCTGCGTCGACTGCCACAAGGAGAAGGGCAAGGGCCCGGCGGACACCAAGACCTGCACGACCTGCCACAAGAAGTAGGTCGTAGCCCGCAGCGTGTCCGAGGGGGGCCGGGAGACCGGCCCCCTTCCCTTTTCCGGCCCCTTCCTACTCCAGCCGCCGCTTCAGCTCGGCGAGCAGGTTGAGGGCGTCGAGCGGGGTCAGCCGGTCGAGCGAGAGCTCCCGGAGCTCCGCGGCGATCCGCTGCAGGCGCGGATCGGGCGCGGCGAAGAGGCCGAGCTGGTCCGCGGCGGTGCGCTCCCTGCGCCTCCCGCCGCGGGCGATGGCCGCGTGGCCGGCGTCGTCCACCTCGAGCGCCTCCAGGTTGCGCAGGATGTCCCGGGCGCGGGCGAGCACCTCGGCCGGAAGCCCGGCCAGCTTGGCCACCTCGATCCCGTAGCTGCGCGAGGCGCCGCCGGCGACGAGCTTGCGGAGGAAGACCACGCGGTCACCCACCTCGCGCACCGCGACGGTCAGGTTGCGCACGCGGGGGCGCTCGCGCGCGAGGTCCTGGAGCTCGTGGTAGTGGGTGGCGAAGAGCGTGCGGCAGCCGGTCCGGTCGTGGAGCCGCTCGGCGACGGCCCAGGCGATGGAGAGGCCGTCGAAGGTGGAGGTGCCGCGGCCGATCTCGTCGAGCACCACGAGCGATCGACGGGTGGCGTTGTGGAGGATGGACGCGGTCTCGGTCATCTCCACCATGAAGGTGGAGCGGCCGCGCGCCAGGTCGTCGGAAGCGCCCACCCGGGTGAAGATGCGGTCCACGATCCCCACCCGGGACCGGTCCGCCGGCACGAAGCTCCCGGCCTGGGCCAGGAGCGCGACGAGCGCCGCCTGCCGCATCACGGTGCTCTTGCCGGCCATGTTGGGACCGGTGATGACGAGCAGCTGGGCGCCCTCCGGATCGGCCGAGGACGAGACCGCGACGTCGTTGGGGACGAACCCGCCCGAGTCGGGGGGCAGCATGGCCTCCACGACCGGGTGACGTCCCGCAGCGATCTCCAGCGACTCCGAGTCGTCGAGGACCGGCCGCCGGTAGCCGCGCTCGGCGGCCACCCGCGCGAGCGACAGGAGCGCGTCGACCGTGGACACCGCCGCGGCCGCCGCGCGGAGCCGCCCGGCGGAGGCAACGACCTCGGCGCGGAGCTCCTCGAAGATGCGTTCCTCGAGCGCGAAGCGGCGCTCCTCCGCGCCCAGGACCTGTTCCTCGAGCTCCTTCAGCTCCGGCGTCACGAACCGCTCGCCGCCCACGGTGGTCTGCCGCCGCTGGTAGTCCGGCGGCACGAGGTGGAGGTTGGGCTTCGTGACCTCGATGTAGTAGCCGAAGACGCGGTTGTAGCGGACCTTGAGCGAGCCGATGCCGGTCCGCTGCCGCTCGCGCCCCTCCAGGGAGGCGATGACGCCCTTGCCGTTCTCCGAGAGCTCCACGACCCGATCGAGCTCGTCCGACCAGCCGCGCCGGACCATTCCCCCCTCGGTGGTGGTGGCCGGAGGCTCGTCGGCCACCGCGCGGGCGAGCGTCGCGGCGAGCGCCTCGAGGCCCAGCAGGGAACGGCCGGCCCCGGCGAGCAGCGCGGCGCCGCACCCCTGGAGCAGGGTGGACGCGGACGGGAAGGCGTCCAGGGCCACGGCGAGCGCGCGGAGATCGCGGGCGTTCCCCTGGCGGAGCGCGAGGCGGGAGAGGAGCCGCTCGACGTCCCCCACCGGCCGGATGGCGTCCGCGACCTGATCGCGGAGGACCGCCCCGGAGGCCAGGACCTCGACCGCGTCGAGCCGGGCGTCGATGGCGGCCACGTCGAGGAGCGGGTAGCGGAGCCACTCGGCGAGGCGCCGGCCGCCGCCGCCGGTGAGGGTACGGTCGAGGAGCCCGAGGAGCGACCCCTTGCGCTTGCCGCCGAGCAGCGTCCGCTCCACCTCCAGGTTGGCGCGGGTGCTCTCGTCGAGGAGGAGCACGTCGCCCGTGGGGAGCAGCGCGATCCGGTCCACGTGGCGCGGATCGCACCGCTGGGTCTCGGTCAGGTAGTGGAGCGCGCCGCTCGCCGCGGACACCGCCCGCGGCAGGTGGCCGACACCGAAGCCGTCCAGACCGGCCACCCCGAGGTGACGGGCCAGCTTCTCCTCGCCCCGCTGGAACGCCGCGTCGTCCACCTCGGCCACCGGCACGCCCACGGACCGCGCGATCTCCCCCGCGCGGGCGCCGGCGGCCTCCCCCCGGGGCAGGACCAGCTCGCGAACCCCGGCGCGCCGGAGCTCCTCGATCACCCGGGCGTCGGTGGCGACCTCCCCGCAGCGCAGGTCGCCGGTGGTGGCGTCGAGGAGCGCGATCCCGCCGCCGGCGCCGGACGGGTCGAGGGCCACCGCCGCGAGGAAGCTCGCCTCGCGGGGGTCGAGCGCCTGCTCGTCGAGCACCGTCCCGGGCGTGATCACCCGGGTGACCTCGCGCTTCACGATGCCGCCCTTCCCGGGCGGCTCCACCTGGTCGCAGATGGCCACCTTGAGGCCGCGCTCGAGGAGGCGCGCCACGTAGCCGCGTGCCGCGTGGTACGGCACGCCGCACATGGGGATGCGGTCGTCCCCCTTCGAGCGGGAGGTGAGCGTGATCTGCAGGATCTCGGCGGCCCGGACGGCGTCCTCGGCGAACATCTCGTAGAAGTCGCCCAGGCGGAAGAAGAGGACGGCGTCGGGGTGCCTCGCCTTCACCTCGAGGTACTGCCGCATCATCGGCGTCGCGGGCTGCGCGATCTCGGCCACGGGGTGCTTCTAGCACGCCGGTCCCCGCGCGTGGCGGCCCCGTGGGCCGGGTGCTAGCATCCGGTCCGTGCTCCGGGAGGCCATCCACGACCTGAACCGCCTCCGCGAGGTCTCCGCGGTCATCGCCCGGCACGGCTTCGGCGCCTACCTGGAGCGGGTCCGGCTCGGGTCGGCGGCCCCGCAACCGCCGGCCGGCCAGGCCGACGGCGCCCCGCCCTCCGACGGCCGGAACGCGGCACGCTTCCGGCGCCTGCTCGTGGACCTGGGCCCGACCTACGTGAAGCTCGGGCAGCTGCTGTCGAGCCGGCCGGACATCCTGCCCCCGGGCTGGATCGCCGAGCTCTCCCAGCTCCAGGACGCCTGCGACCCGGTTCCCGTCGCCGACATCCGCCGCCAGATCCAGGCCGGCCTGGGCCGCCCCGCAGAGGAGCTCTTCGCCTGGCTCGACCCGGTCCCGGTGGCGAGCGCCTCGATCGCCCAGGTTCACCGGGCGCGAACCCACTCCGGCGCCGACGTCGCGGTGAAGGTCCAGCGGCCCGGCGTCCGCGAGCAGTTCGAGTCGGACCTGGGGCTCCTGCAGTACGTGGCGCGGCTCCTCGAGGCGCTGGTGGAGGAGACCGGCGTCTACACGCCCTCGGACATCGTCGAGGAGTTCGACCGCGCCATCCACGAGGAGCTCGACTTCGAGAACGAGGCGCGCAACGCCCGGGACATGGCCGCCGCCTCGCGCTCGCTGCCCTTCGTGGTCATCCCCGCGGTGCACGACGGCCTCTCCTCGGCCTCGGTGCTCACGCTCGACTTCGTCGAGGGCCGGAAGGTCACCGACGTGGCCGGCCGCGAGGGCTACGACGCGGAGCGCGTGGCGCGCAACCTCATCGAGGCGGCCTTCCGGCAGCTCTTCGGCGGCGGCATCTTCCACGGCGACCCGCACCCGGGGAACGTGCTCGTCCTGCCCGGCAACCGCATCGCGCTGCTCGACTTCGGGCTGGTGGGACGCGTGGGCCGGCCCATGCAGGAGGCCCTCGTCACCCTGCTCGTCGCCGTGGCGCTGCGCGATCCCGAGACCGTGGCCCGCGTGCTCTACCGGATCGGCATGCCCGAGGCCCACACCCCCATCGCCACGCTGCGGGACGACATCTCCTCGATCCTCGATCGCTACCTGGGGCTCAAGCTCGACCAGATCCGCTCGTCGACGCTCCTCACCGACATGCTCGACCTCGCCGTGCGCCACCGCATCCGGGTGCCGCGCGAGTACGCGCTCCTCTGCAAGGCGTCGGTCACGCTCGAGGGCATCATCCGCGCGCTCTACCCCGGGCTCGACGTCATGGAGGTGGGGCTGCCCTACGCGAAGGAGATGCTCTTCTCCCGCTTCCAGCCCGGCGGCGACGCCTCCGGGGCGCTCCTCAAGTCCATGCTCAAGCTGCAGGGGCTGGCGGAGGACGTGCCCACCCAGCTCTCGCAGATCCTGGCCGACCTCGAGGGAGGCAAGTTCCGGGTCCAGGTCCGCTCGGAGGGCATCGACCGCATCGCCGACAACGTCCGCGCCCTCGGCCTCACCGTCTTCACCGGGCTCGTGGCGAGCGCGCTCGCCCTGGGCGGGCTCTTCGTGGTGGCGCGCCAGATGGCCGGATCGCAGGCCGTGCTCTTCCTCGGGTTCGCCGCGCTGCTCCTCGCCGGGTTCCTCTTCGGCGCCTCGCTGACGGTCTACTGGCTGGGCGGCCGCATCCCCAAGCTCTCGCTTCGCAAGGTCATCCAGCGCTTCTCCCGCCCCGGCTGAGGGGCGAGCGCCAGGACGCCCAGCGCCGAGAGGCGCCAGAGCTCGGTGCCGGCGGCGAGGAGCGCGACGAGGACGGCCGCCGCGCCCTCGGGGAACGCGAGCAGCGCCGGCGGACCGGCCCGGGCCAGGCTCGCGAGCGTGCCCAGCGCCGCCTGCATCGCCCCCGCGGCGAGGGCCGTCCCGGCCACGACCGCGAGCACGACCGAGAGGACGGCCGCCGGGCGGTGCCCGAACGTCCGGAGCGCCCGGGCGGCGGCCTCCGCGGGGCCGTCCCCCGCCAGGGCCGCGCCGGCCACCGCGAGCTCTCCCAGGCCGGAGAGGGTCACGGCGAGGACGATCGCCGCGACCATGCCCAGGGCGGCGACGAACGCGGCGGCGCCGGAGGCGGAGGTCCCGTGGATCCGGGAGCCGAGGACGAGGGCCCCCGCGACCGCCGCGACGATCCCGGCGCGTGCGGCGAGGTCGAGCAGGAACGCGCCGACGGCCACCGGGAGCACCCGGTGGAACCGCCAGGCGGCTCCCTCGGTGAACCGGGGCTCCTCACCCCGTCCCCCGCCGAGGCGCCAGGCGAGCAGCGGCGCCGCTCCGGCCAGCCAGAGGACGCGGACGGCTCCCCAGAGCAGGAGCCCCGCGAGCCAGAGGCCGCCGAAGGTGGCCCAGGCGCGGGGCGACGCCCAGGCCCGGAGCACCCCCGGAAGGACGGCGTCCGGGCCGCCGCCGCCAGCCAGCGTGGCACGAACCGACAGCCAGGTCACCGAGGTGGCGAAGGCCGCGGCCGGCAGCGCGAGTACGCCCCGGAGGAGCGCGACCGCCATGCCCAGGGTGACGAGCCACCCCTCCCCCGCCACGGCCCGGAACCCGGACCCGAGCGCGGTCGCGACGTACGGGGATCGCATCCCTCGACCCTACGGGGCCGGGGAGCGGGCGGCAACCCGGACCCGAACGGAAGTTGCGTCTGAACGTCCGACGGGTATACTTGCGTTCAGGAGGCGTGCCGCCATGGAAGCCCTGACAGACCGACAGCTCGAGGTGCTCCGCTTCGTCGCCCGCCAGATCGAGGAGCAGGGCTACCCGCCCACCATCCGGGAGATCGGCGAGGCCCTCGACATCCGCTCCACGAACGGCGTCAACGACCACCTCAAGGCCCTGGAGCGCAAGGGCTTCCTCTCCCGCGACCCCGTGAAGTCCCGCGCCCTCATCCCCACGTCCCGCGCCCGCGAGGTCCTCGGCGGTCGCGGCCCGGGCGCGCAGGTCATCTCGCTCGCGTCGCGGAGCCCTTCCCGGGGCGTCTCGCGCCTCGTCGACGTGCCCATCGTCGGGCGCGTCGCCGCCGGCCAGCCCATCCTCGCCGAGGAACGCATCGAGGACACCGTGCAGGTGGACGCCTTCTTCCTCGGCGCCGGGCGCAAGGTCTACGGCCTCCGCGTCCAGGGCGACTCCATGATCGGCGACGGGATCCTCCCCGGCGACTACATCTTCGTGCGCAAGCAGCTGAACGCCGAGGACGGCGACATCGTCGTGGCCATGATCGACGACGAGGCCACCGTGAAGCGGGTCTACTTCGAGGGCGACCGCGTCCGGTTCCAGCCCTCCAACCCGCGCATGGCGCCCATCTACGTCCGCGAGACCGACTTCCGCAGCACCATGATCCTCGGCATCGTGGTGGGCATCTATCGGAGATTGCAGTGACGCCCGGGAGGGCGGTCGCGCCCCCGCAGGGAGGGCGTCGCTAGGCGCGGGTCTTCGCCTGCCGCACGTAGCGATCGAGGTCCTCGCGGTCGATGAGCGAGAGGATCTCCACCGTGTTCTGGCGCTCCGGGCGGCGGTAGATGAGCCGCACGTCGGTCGCCACGCGCACCCGGTAGTAGCCCGGCAGCCCCTCGAGCGGGATGGCGCGCAGGCTGGGGTGCCGGTGGTCGAGGGCGAGCTGGTGGGCCTGCTTGAATGCCGCTCGCTGGATGCGACGGTCCCAGCCCTCGAGCGAGTCGTAGAACTCCCGCGAGTACACGGGTAGGAGCCAGGTCTCCGCCTCGGCGGCCTCCTGCGCCTCGCCCGTGCCGGGACCTGCGCCGGCCTGGGCCGGTGGGGCGGCGGCCTGCGCCGATCGGGCCCGCTCCAGCTCGGCCTCGAGCTCGCGCTCCCGTTCCCGGGCGCGCTCGACCCGGGCCTCGAGCGCACCGACCCGACCGGAGAGGTCGCGTGCCTCGGACCGGAACCGGGCCGCCTCCGACACGGCGTCGGTGGCGCGGAGCGCCTCGGCCTCGGATCGGGCCCGGGCGGCGTCCCCCTGCGCCTGGGCGGCCTCCTCCCGGAGGCGCGCGGCCTCCTCCACCGCCCGGGAAGCCTGGGCCCGTGCCTCCCGCAGGGCGGCCTGGAGCTTCTCCCGCTGCTCCTCGCCCTTCCGCCGGACCTCCTCGGCGCGCGCCTGCGCCGCCTCCTCCGTCTCGCGAAGCCTTCGTTCCGCCTTCTCGAGCTCGCCGACGAGCGCCTCGACCTGGGCGGCGGGGTCGTCGGCGCTCCCCGGCTCGGGCGCGTCCGCCCGCCCCGGCGACTGCGCCGGTCGCTCGGCCGGCCCGTAGTAGTGCACCGCCAGCTCGTCCAGGAGCGGGATCGCCTCGCGCCGCACGACGGGGTCCCGGTCGGAGAGCACGCGCCAGAGGGAGAGCGCCAGGGCGGAGTCTCCCCCGCCCACGGTGAGGAGATCGCGCGCGCCCCCGGTGCCGAGCGGGATCGCCGGGAGAGGCGGACCGCCGAAGGCCCGGGTGAGGGCCTCGATCACCGGGCGGGCGGCGTCGGGGTCGGCCCGGATCTCGTCGGCGATGACGTCGCAGCGCTCCACGTCCGAGAGCGAGCCGGTGCGGAAGCCGGGGATCCCGAGCTTTCGGTCCTTCACGATGGCGCGCGTCTCCTCGGGGGTGAGCGCCACGTAGAGGAAGACCGAGAGCTGGTCGCGGGTGAGCTCGGGCAGCGGCGCGTCGCCGACCTGCGGCTCCGGCGGCGCGGCGGGGCGAGCCTTCCGCGCCGGTGTCTTGGCCCGTGCCATCGGCGCTCCGGCGGGGTCAGTCGCGCGCGGCGATCACGGCCCGCACGGACCGGACCCCGCCGCGGTCGACCTCGTAGACGAAGCCGCGTGCGCGGCGGACCGGCTCGTCGGCCACCCGGGAGGCGGAACCCGCGCAGAGGATGGGCGTGAGCCCGGCCGCTCCCGGGATGTCCACCCGGAAGGCGACGTGGCGATGGCCGTGCAGGATGCCCGCCAGCCGCACGTCGGAGGCCATGCGCACGACCTTGTCGGCGTCGAGGAGCGGTGTCCGCGCCACCAGGACGTCGGAGGGCACGCGCTCCCGGGGGAGGAGCACGTGGTGGTGGAGCGCGAGCAGGACGGCCCGTCCCTCCTTGCCGTGCTCGCGGACGAGCTCCCGGCAGGCGGAGAGCTGCGCCGAGCCGAGTGCGCCCGGGGTCTCGAGCGGCTCCTCGCCGAACTGCGCGCTGTCGAGGGCGATGAGCGCCACCTCGGGCGACGGGAGCACCGCGAAGGGGTAGACGGCCTCGGCGCGACGCATCCCCTTCCCGTCCGGCCCGATCATGCGGAGGAACCGGGCCGTCTTCACCGCGTCGGCCGTCCAGACGTCGTGGTTCCCGGGGACGACCGTGAGCTTCCCGGCCTCGGCCCAGCGGCGGAGCAGCTTCGCGGCCTTCTCGAACTCGCTCGTCTCCGAGGTGAGGGTGAGGTCGCCGGTGACGACCAGGTGGTCGACCCCCGCCTCCTCGAGCTGGTCGAGGACCCGCTGCGCCAGCCGGAGCGAGTGCCGGTCGCAGTCGCGCGCGGAGTAGCCGTTCCGCGGGTAGCGTCCGCGGTCGGAGACGTGGAGGTCGGAGACGTGGCCGAGTCGCAAGCGGCCGGATGCTATCGGCCGCCGGCATGGGCGTCAAACCAGGGTGCGGCGGCTTGACCGCCCCCTTTCCTGTCTTAGATCGACCCTCATGGTCCCGTCGGATATCCTGAAGTCGCCGGAGCAGCCCGTCTCCGAGGAACACGAGAAGGAGCACGCCATGTCGGAGAAGAAGAAGGAGGCTGCCGGCGCCCAGGTCGCCCCGGCCATGGGGCCCCCGGCGCTCATCAACAAGGAGGACATCCCGCAGGTCCTCCCCATCCTGCCGCTGCGCAACTCGGTCTTCTTCCCGGGCGGGGTGCTGCCGCTCGCCGTCGGTCGCCAGAAGACCATCGCCCTCATCAAGGACGCGGTGCGCGACGAGCAGGTGATCGGCGTCGTCACCCAGCGACGCGCCGAGGAGGAGGACCCGGGCGCGGCCGACCTCTACACCGTCGGCACGGTCGCCCGCATCGTGAAGCTCCTCAAGATGGGGGAGGACAACTACTCGCTCGTGGTCCAGGGGCTGGCGCGCGTGCGCGTGCTCGACCTCGTCCAGGAGACCCCCTACCTCAAGGCCCGCGTCGAGCCGGTGGAGGACAAGACCTCGGTCGACGAGGTCGAGGTCGAGGCCCTCGCCATCAACCTGAAGAAGCTCGCCCGCGAGGTCATCGAGCTCATGCCGGAGCTGCCCACGGCGGCCACCGAGCTCGTCGACTCCATCACCCACCCCGGCCACCTGGCCGACCTCATCGCCGCCAACGTCGACGTCCCCATCGAGGAGAAGCAGCAGGTCCTCGAGACGGTCGACCTCAAGGCGCGGATGAAGCTCGTGCTCGAGCTGCTCAACCGCAAGCGGGAGATCCTCAAGCTCTCCAACAAGATCGACAGCGCCGTGAAGGGCGAGATGTCGAAGACCCAGCGCGAGTACTACCTGCGCCAGCAGCTCAAGGCCATCAAGGAGGAGCTGGGCGAGCTCGGCGAGGAGGAGGAGGAGCTCGACGAGCTGGGCGAGCGCCTCAAGAAGGCGGGCCTGCCGCCCGAGGTGGAGAAGGTCGCCAACAAGGAGTTGAACCGCCTGAAGAGCATCCCCACCGCCAGCTCCGAGCACGCGGTGGCGCGCACGTACCTCGACTGGATCGCCGACCTCCCCTGGTCGAAGCGCACCGACGACAACCTCGACATCGAGAACGCCCGGCAGATCCTCGACGCCGACCACTACGGCCTCGACAAGATCAAGAAGCGCATCCTCGAGTACCTCGCGGTCCGCAAGCTGAAGAACGACATGCGCGGCCCCATCCTGTGCTTCGTGGGCCCGCCCGGCGTCGGCAAGACCTCGCTCGGCCAGTCCATCGCCCGGGCCACCGGGCGCAAGTTCGTGCGCCTCTCGCTCGGCGGCGTGCGGGACGAGGCCGAGATCCGCGGGCACCGCCGCACCTACGTGGGCGCCCTGCCCGGCCGGATCATCCAGTCGATGAAGAAGGCCGGCTCGAACAACCCCACCATGATGCTCGACGAGATCGACAAGCTCGGCGCCGACTTCCGCGGCGACCCGAGCGCCGCGCTCCTCGAGGTCCTCGACCCGGAGCAGAACTTCAGCTTCTCCGACCACTACCTCGACGTGCCCTTCGACCTGTCGAAGGTCATGTTCATCGCCACCGCCAACCTGCTCGACCCCATCCCGTCGCCGCTGCGCGACCGCATGGAGATCCTCGAGCTCCCGGGCTACACCTTCGAGGAGAAGGTGCGCATCGCCCAGCAGCACCTCGTGCCCAAGCAGCTGAAGGAGCACGGGCTCTCGGCGGACACGGTCGAGTTCACCGAGAAGGCGCTCATCAAGATCATCATGGCCTACACCCGGGAGGCCGGCGTCCGGAACCTGGAACGGCGCATCGCCGACGTGGCGCGCGCGGTGGCGGTCGAGGTGGCGGGGGGCAAGCTCCCGCAGGGCGCTCGCCGCTCCATCGCCGAGCCCGACCTCGCCGACATGCTCGGGCCGGAGAAGTTCTACAACGAGACGGCCGAGCGAACCGAGATCCCGGGCGTGGCCACCGGCCTCGCCTGGACCGCGGCGGGAGGCGACCTGCTCTTCATCGAGGCCACCCGCATGACGGGCAAGGGCTCGCTCACGCTCACCGGCCAGCTCGGGGACGTCATGAAGGAGTCGGCCCAGGCCGCGCTCTCCTACCTGCGCTCGAAGGCCGACCACCTCGGCATCCCCAACAACTTCCTCGAGAAGACCGACATCCACATCCACTTCCCGGCGGGCGCCATCCCGAAGGACGGTCCGAGCGCCGGCGTGACCATCCTCACCGCGCTCGTCTCCCTGCTCTCCGGCATCCGGGTCCGCAGCGACGTGGCCATGACCGGCGAGGCCACGCTGCGCGGGCTCGTCCTCCCGGTGGGCGGCATCAAGGAGAAGGTGCTCGCCGCGCACCGGGCGGGAATCAAGCGGGTCATCCTGCCGGCGCGCAACGAGAAGGACCTGGTCGACGTCCCGGAGCAGGCGCGCAAGGAGCTCGAGTTCGTCTTCGCCACCCACATGGACGACGTGCTCGGGGCCGCGCTCGAGGAGAATCCGGTGGGCCGCAAGGCCACGCCCACCCCTCCCCCGGAGGGGGCGGGCGGGAAGCCGCCCGAGGTCCGGGCCTGACGACCGGGCCGACGTCCGTACGGGCCGGCCGCGCTCCTCGGCGGCGGGCCACCCCTTGCCGGCTGGCCCGCGTCCGGACATCCGTGTCATAGTGTCCGGCGATCGCTCGGACCGAGCCGTCGCGGTCCGGAGGGAGTGGATTGATTCGCCGGATCGACCGATACGAGCTCCTCGAGCAGGTGGGAACCGGTGGAATGTCGGTCGTCTACCGGGGCCGGGACACCGCGCTCGACCGCGAGGTCGCGGTCAAGATCCTGCACCCCCACCTCGCCACCCGCCCCGAGTCCCGGGCGCGCTTTTCGCGGGAGGCCCGGGCCGTGGCCCGACTGTCCCATCCGGGGATCGTCGAGATCTTCGACTACTCCGGGGACGGGACCGACGAGAGCTGGCTCGTCACCGAGTTCGTCCACGGCCGGACGCTGCGGGCGTTCGTGGATGCGGTCGGAGTGCCCATGCCCGAGTGCGGGGCGCTCGTCGGGCTCGCCCTCGCCGAGGCCCTGGTCCACGCGCACGCGGCCGGCGTCATCCACCGGGACCTGAAGCCCGAGAACGTGATGATCGCCGAGCTGCAGGGGCGCGCGGCGGTGAAGCTCGCCGACTTCGGCATCGCCCGCATCCTCTCGCAGGACGACCGGATGACCATGACCGGGGCCATGGTCGGCTCCCCGAACCACATGGCGCCGGAGGTGGTCGACGGGTGCGAGGCGGACGCGCGCTCCGACGTGTTCTCGCTCGGGACCATCCTCTACTGGCTCTGCACGGGCCGGCTGCCCTTCGAGGCCCCGAACCCGAGCGCGACCCTCCGTCGCCTGGTCCAGGGCGAGTTCCCCGACCCACGCTCCGTCAATCCCGCGCTCGACGAGCCGCTCGCGCGGATCATCCGGGACTGCCTGGCGCTCGACCCGGCGGCGCGGCCCGCCGGGGCCGCGGTCGTGCGCGACCGGATCGCCGCCGTTCTCGCCGCCGACGGGATCGACCGGCCGGCCGAGGCGCTCGCCGCCTACCTGGCCGATCCTGGCGGGACCGCGGCGGCGCTCCGTCCGCGCGTGGTGGAGGCGCGGCTGCGCCGGGGGGAGCAGCACCTCGCCCGCGGCGAGTCCACGCAGGCGCTGGCCGACTTCGACGGCGTCCTGGCGCTCGATCCCGGGAACGCGGCCGTGCTCGCCCGTCTCGACCAGGTCGCGCGCAGCGACCGGACGCGCCGGCGGGTGCG
>JBBIOL010000063.1:0-19509 GCA_037443385.1 Anaeromyxobacteraceae bacterium | reverse complement strand
GCCGGCGTCCGCGCCGCCACGGCCGAGACCCTGGCCCGCCACGCCCCGGCGCTCTCCTGCGCCGAGGTGATGGACCAGGCCGGCCTCGAGCCGGCGCCCGCGCGGGCGGCCTTCGAGCGGGCCGCGGCCCTCTGCGCGGGCCGCTAGCCCGCCGGCGTCAGAGGGTGTCCCAGGCGTAGCCTTCCTTCTGGAAGGCGTGGTCGGCCACCAGCTTCACCAGCTCGTCGTCGTTGTCGTCGATGCGGTTCAGGTTGCTGCGCATGCGGCGGCGCGCGCGGCCGGCGAAGATCTCGAGCAGCGCCAGCTCCTCGACGCAGGCCTCCTCGCCGCGGGCCTCGACGGCCGAGTTCACCCGGGAGAGGATCGCCGAGAGCACGAAGAGGTCGATGAGGATGTCGGCCAGCCGGTGGGTGGCGAACTGCTTGCCCACCACCTGCCCGCCGTGCTTGCGGAGGATCCGGTCGGCGGCGAGCGCCACGTCGCGCGTGCCCTCCTCCACCACGGTGGCCGCCTTCTTCACCGAGGGTACGAGCAGGGTGAAGGTGCGCCGCTCGCCGACCAGCCCGGTGGCGAGCGAGGCCCGCTTGCGGGCGTAGCCGGAGAGCACCCCGAAGCCCTTGATGGGGTCGGCCACGCCGTGCTTCACCACCCCGGCGAGCTCCTTCAGCTGCTGCCCGACGTCGTTCATGGCGGTGAGGGCGATGAAGAGGCGCAGGATCTCGTTCGTGCCCTCGAAGATCCGGTTGATGCGGCAGTCCCGGACCGCCTTCTCGTAGGGGAACTCGCGCATGTAGCCGTTCCCGCCCGCGATCTGCAGCGCCTCGTCCGAGACCCGGTAGAGGGCCTCGGTGGCGAAGACCTTGGAGATGGCCGCCTCCACCGCGTAGTCCTCGTAGCCCTGGTCGATGAGGCCGGCCACCAGGCTCACCACCGACTCGGCGGCGAAGGCGTCGACCACCATCAGTCCCACCTTCTCCTTGATCATGCCGAACTCGGAGATGGGGCGGCCGAACTGCTGGCGCTCGACGGCCTGCCTCGCCGCGAGCGCGATGAGCTTCTTCATGCCGCCCACCGACCCGCCGCCGAGCCCGGTGCGGCCGGCGTTCAGGATGCGCATGGCGGCCTTGAACCCCTGGCCCACGCCGCCCAGCACGTGGTCGCCGGGGACCCGGACGTCCTCCATGCGCACGGTGGTGGTGGAGCTGGCCCGGATGCCCATCTTGTCCTCGTGGGGTCCGGTGGAGACGCCGGGCATGTCGCGGGTGACCACGAAGGCGGTGAGCGCCGCCTTGCCCTTCGACTGCACGTCCGGCGTCTTCGCGAAGACGGTGAAGAAGTCGGCCATGCCGCCGTTCGTGATCCAGATCTTCTCGCCGTTCAGGATCCAGTCGTTGCCGTCCCGCCGCGCGGTGGTGCGCGCCGCCGCCGCGTCGGAGCCGGCCCCCGGCTCGGTGAGGCAGAAGGCGGCGATCATCTCGCCGGTCGAGAGCTTCGGGAGCCAGCGGGCCTTCTGGGCGTCGGTGCCGAAGAGGAGCAGGCCCCGCATGCCGATGGAGCTGTGGGCCCCCACGGTGAGCGCCACCGAGCCGTCGAAGGTGGCGATCTCCTGGAGCACCCGCGAGTAGGCGGTGCTGCCGAAGCCGATGCCCCCGTGGGCCTCCGGGATGACGAGGCCGAAGAGGCCGAACTGCCGCAGCTCCTCCAGGAACGAGGCCGGCATCTCGGCCTTCGTGTCCCATTCCTTGAACTCCTTCTCCCGCCCGTGGAGGAGCTGCCGGACGCTCGAGAGCACCTGCGTGAGGGTCTCCTTCTCCCCCTCGGCCATCTCGGGGAAGGGGACGATGATCTCCTCGTCGATCTCCCCCATGCAGAGGGACTGCACGTAGCTCGCGGTCTTGCGGTCGGGCACGGGATCCTCCTGATTCGAGAATCAATATCTTGACGCGATGCGGCAGCCGGCGCAACGGGGGGCGTCGAAAAAAAGAGCGCCCGGCTCCGGGCCGGGCGCGGGACGGGCCCGGAATGGCCCGGATCAGAGGAGCTTGTAGACCACCACGAGCTCGGTGAACGTGTCCCACGGGTTCGCGAGCGGCTGGTACCCGGCGGCCCAGGAGAACCCGGAGGGCGGCGGCTTCGGCGCCGGGGCCGAGTCGTAGAGCGCGCGGAAGCGGAAGCCGAGGCTGCCGTCGCCGAAGATCTTCCAGGTGACGCCGATCTTGCCCACCGCCCGGTTGTCCCCGAACGCGCCCACCTTCCCGGTGGGGGTGTCCTCGGTGTTCAGGTTGCCCAGGTACTCGACGCTGGCCCCGTAGGAGAGGTCGCCGTTCGGGTTGCCGACGTAGCCCAGGTACGCCCGCAGCGCGGCGATGTTGATCGCGCTGGGCGAGCCCACCACGTAGCGCTGGTAGGTGTAGTCGAGGCCGAGCTCGCCCACGAGCTCGGAGGTGGCGGTCTTCCAGAGCGCGCGGGAGTAGCCGGCCTGCACGCCGCCCAGGAACTGCTTTCCTGCCGGGACGTCACCGCCCACGAAGGTGAGCGCGTAGATCGCGTTCAGGTCGAAGAAGTGGTCGTAGCGGAGCTTCGCCGCCCAGGCCTCGGAGACCGACTGGGTGATGCTGAAGACCTCGTCCGGCGTGATGACCCCGTCGCCGTTCACGTCCACGGCCGACTGCACCGTGCTCCGCTGGAAGGCCACGCTGGCGTCGAGCGCGAGCAGGTCGTCCGGGGTGAAGCGGTGCGAGACGGCGCCGCCGCCGGTGAGGTTCAGGCTCTCGGCGTTGCCGGTGGTGAGCCCGAAGCCGGCGGTCACCGACGCGGCCCAGGGCGGCAGCTTCTCCACCTCGCCCTTCTTGCCGTAGGCGAACTTGGGGTCGTCGGCCCGCGCGCCGGCCGGCACCGCGACGGCGACGAGCGCGAGGGCCGCGGCCGACGCGAGGCCGAGGCCGCGGGTGGAACGGAAGCGGTTCGTCACGTGGTCCTCCTCCCCGGGGTGGGTCTCCGGGGATGCTAGCCGAAGCGCGCCGCTACCGCTGCTCCTCGACGTCGATGCGGAAGCCCAGGCGTTCCTCCGGATCGGGGGGCAGCGGGCGGGACCCGTTGCCGGTGAGACCGGCCCGGGAGCGCACCCAGGCCGAGAGGGCCCAGAGCTCCGCGGGCGGCGCCGCGGCGTAGGAGGGCATGGGCGTCCCGTCGAGCCCGGTGACGAGCGTCCGGAAGAGATCGGCCATCCCGCCGCCGCGCAGGAAGCGCCCCGCGGAGAAGGGGAGGGGCCGGATGGGCTCCCCTCCGTCCCGGCGCAGGCTCGGGACCGAGGGGCCGTCCCCCTCGCCGGTCTCGCCGTGGCACTTCGCGCACCCGTTGCGGACCCAGGCGGCGGCGCCGGCGGCGACGAGCGCGGCGGGCTCCTCCGGGGCCGGGGGAACCTCCACCGGATCCCCGGCGCCCTCCTCCCGGAAGCGGGACGAGAAGGACTTCACGTGCTCCACCACGGCCCAGCGCTCGTCGTCCCGCAGCCAGCCCCAGGGGATCATCGCCGTCCCGCGCACCCCGCGGGTCACGGTGCGGAACAGGTCCAGGTCGGTGGGCAGCGTGCCGGTGGGCGTGGAGCGGAGCTCGTAGACACCCTTGGTGAAATCGCGGGCCGGGACCGACAGGCGCGCGGCGTGCAGCCCCCTGCCGTTCCCGTTCACCCCGTGGCAGGGGACGCAGCGCAGGCGGTACACCTCCGCGCCCAGCGCGAGCAGGCCCCGGTCCACGCGGGGGCGGGGCGCCGGCGGGACGGGCTCCGCCTCCTCGCCCCCGAGCCAGCGCGCGAGCGACGCCCCGGCGGCGGGGGGAACGCCGCGGGTCGCCGGCGGCGGACGCTCGCAGGCGGAGAGCCCTGCGACGAGCCCGAGGAGGAGGAGAAAGGGGATCCGCACCGGTCGAGTCTACCCGTCCCGCTCGCGGGCTGCGCGCAGCGCCGCCCAGCCCTCCGGGGTGGGGAGCGCGGCGGCGTCCGGCGGCCCCAGGAAGCGGTCCGGGTCCTCCAGGACGTCCTGGGCGATGCGCAGGGACCTCCCCGCGTAGAAGCCGTCGTTCACCCGCTCGTCGAGCGTCCACCGGACCGAGAGCAGCTCGCGGACCTCCGTCCCGCCCCGGGCCGGCACCACCTCCGGGCGGACCGTGCCCACCACGCCGAACACGCTCACCGTGCCGTACTCGTACAGATGGTGAAAGGTGTCGGAGAGCCCCACCGAGCCCAGGTTGGCGAGGAAGAGGCTCGAGAAGAAGGGGTCGTCGCGGGTCATGAAGCCGGGCAGGAGGTTCCAGCGGTCGAGGCCGGCGGCGAGCGCGGTGAGGAACGACACCACCGGGCCGGGGAACCGCATGACGAGCGCGGCCTCGGCGTCGATGCGACGGCCGGGCGAGAAGCGCCCGTCGTCCACGGCCTCGGCGATGCGCCGGACCGTCTCCTCGAAGGGCTCCTCGGCCCCGAACCGGAGCTTCACGGTGGCGAAGGGAGACGGGTCCTTCATCTCCCGCTTGGCCGCGAAGGCGATCGAGACCTCCCTGCGCTGGTAGATCCGGCCGCCCGAGGCGAACCGGTTGAGCCCGGGCCGCAGGTGCAGCGCCCGCGCCGCCGCGTAGAGCACGAGGTGGAAGAGCGTGGCCCGGTGCGCGTGGGAGCGGTTGTAGGCGCGCAGCCAGGCCCGGGCCCGGCCCACGTCGTAGCGGGCCGCGTGGTAGACAGCGCTCTCGTTCCGGCGCCGCATGAGGTACGGGACGATCCCCCGGACCGGGGGCAGGCCGCGCACCAGGTCCCCGTCGGATCGCCGGAAGAGGGGCATCGCCCGAGCCTGCCAGCACGGCGGGGTGTGTCAATCCCGATCGGGGACAGGCGTCGTGGGTGCAGCAACCGCTCCGGAAGTTTGTTAAGAATTGTCCCGTGCGCCCCGCCCGACGCCTGATCAAGACCGAGATCGTCCTCCCCCGATCTCCCGTGGGACGCCTCGTCGTGATCGGCGGCCTCGTCGTCGGGGGCACCGTCGCGGTGGTGATGGTCGCCCTCTTCACGGCCTTCGTCTTCGAGACCATCCGGACCGCGGGCTAGCCCGCGACCCCTGGCGGCCGCGCGCCGGAGCCTGCTACTCTCCGCGGAGTCGACGGAGGAATCTTCCCGTGTCCACGGTCGGGACGTTCGTACAGAATCCGCGAAAGTTCCCGAGAATCAAGGCGAAGTACCGCGTGGTGGTGAGCCACGGCGGGGCCGGCTGGGCCGCGGAGACCTTCGACCTCTCGGCCACCGGCTGCCAGATCGTCACCCCCCGTCCCATGAAGGTGGGGGAGGTGGCGCGACTCGTCATCGAGGCGCCCGGGCTCCCGGAGCCCCTCTCGGTCTTCGGCTCGGTGGCCTGGGTGGCCGACCAGGGGCGCATCCGCGTCGGGATCGTCTACGCCGACCGGCAGCCCGACGGTGACCCGGCCGCCTGGTTCAAGAAGCTGCTCGCCTCCAACCTGGCCACGGTGAGCCACTTCCGGAAGGTCCCGGACCGGCTCTCCATGGACACGAAGCTCTTCCTCCGGCCGCCGCCCCAGTTCATCTTCGACTTCGGCCCGGAGGAGGTGGCGGTCCTGAAGGCCCTCGGCGACGGCACCACCGTCGCCAACCTGGTGCGAACCGTGCCCCTGGGGGCCGCCCAGGTGGCCCGGGTCGTCTTCGCCCTCCTCGAGCAGCGGGTGATCACGCTGTCGCTCGGGGAGGCGGCCCCCGCCTGGAAGTGGAAGGCCGCGCTCGCCGACTTCGAGTCCCAGGGTCCGGTGCGCCCGCCGCCCGCCCCGCGACCCGCGTCGCCTCCCTCCGCGCCCCCGTCCGCCGTGCGGTCCCCGGCGCCGGCCGCCGTTCCCACGCCCGCGCCACCGGCGGCCGCGCCTCCGCCGCCTCCCCCCCCGCCGCGACCCCCCATCGTCCGGGTGCCGGAAGCCCAGGAATGCTTCGATCTCGCCGTGTCGGCGGTCTCCATGGGCGAGATCTCGACCGCGATCGGCCTCCTCCGCCGCGCGCTCCAGCTCTCGCCCCGCGACCCGGAGATCTCGGCCCTCCTCGGCCAGCTCGCCTTCCGGGACCGGCAGGTGGGGCAGCAGTAGCCGGTCTCCATGGCGAACCTCCCCCTCGACGCCGGCTGGCGCCAGGCCTGGTCGGATGGCGGCTTCCGCGTGCGGCTCGCGCTCACGCCGCCGGCGCTCCTCGCCACGCTGGCGGCGCTGGCCGCGCTCGTGAAGTGGGTCGAGGCGAGGCCGGGGGCCGTGCTCGCCGACCCGGTGCTGGCGCTCCTCGCCCCGCGCGACGTCACCTGGCCGATCTTCGCCCTCATCTACGCCGGGATCCTGATCGCGGTGGCGCTCCTCGTGCGCACCCCGGTGCGGCTCCTCCTCGGCGTGCAGGCCTACGTGGTCCTGGCGCTCCTGCGCATCCTCGTGATGTGGGCCACCCCGCTCGATCCCCCGCCGGGCATGATCGTGCTCTCGGATCCGCTCGTGCAGGTCCTGGGCGGGGCGTCCCGGCCCCTCACCCGGGACCTCTTCTTCTCCGGCCACACCTCCACCCTGTTCCTCCTGCTCCTCGCGGTGCCCGGGCGGGCCGCGAGGGCCTTCTTCCTGCTCTGCACGGTGGGTGTGGCCCTGCTCGTCCTGATCCAGCACGTCCACTACGCGGTCGACGTCCTGGCGGCGCCCCCCTTCGCCTACGCCGCCTGGAGGATCGCCCGGAAGGGTTGGCCCTCGGCGGGCGTCCGGGGCGCGTGAGACTTGCCCCGGCCTGCGGGTCGCATACCATCCCGGCATGGCCGACGCCCCCGCCCCGACCGTCCCGAGCGCCGTCCGCATCCTCGTGGTCGACGACGAGCGGGTGGTCCGGCGCGCGCTGCAGCGGATCCTCGAGCGGGACGGCCACGTGGTCACGCTCGCCGAGTGCGGCCAGGAGGCGATCGACGCCTACCTCGCCCGCTGGCGCGAGATCGACGTCGTGGTGCTCGACGTGATGATGCCCGACGTCGACGGGCGCGACGTGCTGCGGAGGATGCGCGAGGTCAACCCCGGCGTCCGCGCGGTGCTCTCCTCCGGCTTCACCGCCGAGAGCGACCCCTCGCTCGACGTGCCCGGGACCTGGCTCCTCCAGAAGCCCTACACCCCCGACCAGGTGCGGGCCGTCATCGCGGCCGCGATGGCCGGCTCGAGATAGCTCGAAATAGGCGGCGCCCCCGTCCGTAGGACGCGGAACCCAAAGGGGGTTCCCCATGCGCCACGCGTCCGTCCTCGCCCTCCTCGCCGCCTCGATCCTCCTCGTGCCGCCCGCCGCCCGCGCCGGGGATTGCCAGGTGGAGGCCGGCCCGGACGACCGGGTCTCCCGCGGCGAGCCGCTCGTCATCCACGCCGGGGAGAAGGTCGAGAACGCCATCGCCCTGCACGGCGACCTCACGCTCGAGCCCGGCGCCGAGGTGGAGACCGCGGTGGCCGTGGGCGGGAACGTCACCGTGCGATCCGGCGCCCGGGTCCGCCAGGACGCGGTCGCCATCGCGGGCGACCTGGTGGTGGAGCCCGAGGCGCGCGTCGGGAAGGACGCGGTCTCGCTCGGGGGCCGGGTGCAGGACCGCAAGGGCTCGCACATCGAGGGCAGCGTGGTCGGGCTCTCCATCCAGGGCGGGAAGTCCTCGCTGGCCCGGCAGATCCTGAAGGGCGTCTCCGCCCTGGACGGGTGCGTCGTCTCCACGAAGCGCGGGACCGGCGGGTAGGGCGCGGTTACAATCCGCCGCCCATGACCACGACACCCGACGGACGGCGCCAGTTCGCGAGCGACAACTACGCGGGCATCTGCCCCGAGGCCTGGGAGGCCATGGCCCGCGCCAACGCGGGCCACGTGCAGTCCTACGGCGACGACCCGTGGACCGCGCGCGCCGCCGACCTCCTGCGCGAGCTCTTCGAGACCGACTGCGAGGTCTTCTTCGTCTTCAACGGCACCGCGGCCAACTCGCTGGCGCTCGCGTCCATGTGCCAGAGCTACCACTCCATCGTCTGCAGCGAGACCGCCCACGTCGAGACCGACGAGTGCGGGGCCCCGGAGTTCTTCTCCAACGGCACCAAGGTCCTCACCGCCGGCGGGAAGCTCGGCAAGATCGACGCCGCGGCGGTGGAGTGGGCGGTCCGCCGCCGCAGCGACATCCACTACCCCAAGCCGCGGGTGGTGAGCGTGACCCAGGCCACCGAGCTCGGGACCGTCTACGCCCCCGACGAGCTGAAGGGCATCTGGGCCCGCGCCAAGTCGCTCGACCTGCGCATCCACATGGACGGGGCCCGCTTCGCGAACGCGGTGGCCTCCCTCTCCTGCGCGCCCAAGGAGATCACCTGGCAGGCGGGCGTGGACGTCCTCTGCTTCGGCGGCACCAAGAACGGGATGGCGGTGGGCGACGCGGTGGTCTTCTTCGACCGCGCCCTGGCCCGCGAGTTCGACTACCGGTGCAAGCAGGCCGGCCAGCTCTCCTCCAAGATGCGCTTCCTGGCGGCTCCCTGGGTGGGCATGCTCGAGGGGGGCGCCTGGCTGCGCCACGCCCGCCACGCCAACGACATGGCCGAGCTCATGCTCTCCCTGGTCCGCGACCTGCCCGGCGTGGAGGTGCGCTACCCCCGCCAGGCCAACAGCATCTTCCTGGGGATGTCCCCGGCGGCGCGCGACGCCATGCACGCGCGCGGCTGGCACTTCTACGATTTCATCGGCTGGGGCGGGGCCCGGATCATGTGCTCCTGGGACACCACCGCGGAGGACGTGCGGGCCTTCGCCCGGGACCTGGCCGAGGTCTCCGGGAAGGCCTAGCGGCGCGTCCAGGCCGCGACGAAGAAGCCGTCGGTGCCGTGCCGGTGGGGGAAGAGGCGGAGCCGGCCGTCCGGATCGGAGAGCCCGGGGAGCGCGTCACTCGTGGTGAAATGGGGGTGCGCGGCCCGGAAGGCCATCGCCACCTCCTCGTTCTCCGCGCGGCGAAAGGTGCAGGTGGCGTACACCAGCCGTCCGCCCGGGCGCACGTGCGAGGCCGCGCGGCGCAGGATCGCGAGCTGGAGAGCCGGCAGGGCGTCGAGCGAGGCCGGGTCGATCCGGAAGCGAAGGTCCGGTCCGCGCCGGAGCGGTCCCAGCTCCGAGCACGGTGCGTCGACCAGCACCCGGTCGGCCAGCAGTCCGGCGGGGGGCGTCGCGCCCGCGATCTCAACCCGTGCCCCGGCCCGCGCCGCCCGGGTGCGCAGGCGCGCCAGGCGGGACGCGTCGGGATCGCAGGCGACCACCCGGCCAGCCGGCCCCACCGCTGCGGCGAGCAGCAGGGTCTTCCCGCCGGCCCCGGCGCACGGGTCGAGGACCGTCTCGCCCGGGAGCGCGCCCACCGCCTCGCCGGCGAGCTGGCTTCCCTCGTCCTGCACCTCGAGGAGCCCCTCCCGGAAGCTCGGCAGGGCGAGCAGGCCGGGGTGGGGCGGCAGCACCTCGAGCCCGTCCGGCGCGAGGCGGGTGGGGCGCGTGTCCACCCCCTCCGCGCGGAGCCGCTCCGCCAGCGCGTCCCGCGTCGCGCGCGCCCGGTTCACCCGCAGGAAGACGGGGCCGGGCAGCCCGAGCGCGTCGGCGAGGAGCGGTGCCTCCGTTCCGGCGGCCCCGACGAGCTCCGCGGCCAGCCAGCCCGGGAAGGAGAAGCGCGTCGGGAGGTCGGCCGGGGGCGGGACCGGGGGTGGGAGGGAGCCCGCGGGGAGCCCGCAGAGCCGCGCGGCGTCGGCGCGCCCGGCGAGATCGCGCAGCAGGGAGGCGAGCAGGACCAGCGGGCCGGCCCCGGCGCCGGCGTGGTGGCGCAGGCGGACCCGCCAGAGGCCGACCCCGAAGATCGACTCGGCCGCGGCGCGCCGCTCCTCCCGGGAGAGATCCCTCCGGGAGCGGAGGAACCGGTCGAGGACCCGCTCCGCCGGTGCCGCGGCGAGCACCTCGGCGATCGGGCGCTCGAGCGCGGGCGCGACCCCGGCGAGCGCCTCCCAGGGCAGGTCGCGGAGGCGCGCCTCGGCGCGGCCGGGGAGCGGGGCTACTTGCTCGCCTCCACCCACAGGAATCCCCGGAAGTCCCCCACGGCGTAGCCGGTGGCCCGGTCGGCCGGGTAGCGGGCGGCGAGGGCCTCCCTCACCCGGGGTGGGATGCGGTCGGTGGGCCCGTGGCAGCCCAAGCAGGCCTGGCCGAGCGGGATGGGGAGGAGCACCCCCACCCTGTCGCCCAGGTCCACCGCCTGCGGCCGCACGTCGGCGGCCTTGCGGCCGGCGGCGGCGAGCGGGCCCCGGGTCCACTCCGGTGGCGCGTTCGCCGGACTGCGAAGCCGCTCCGAGGTCCGTCCGAGCCGCACGCCTCCGGCGGCGGCGGACGCGGCGGCGATGCGCGGCGCGTCGGCGGAGCAGGCCTCGATGGCGGCCGGGGGCCCACCCTGGGCCATGGCCTCGCCGAGGCGGGCCTGGAGCGCCTTCTGGAAGGCCCGCCCGGCCTCCTCTGCGCGGGCGATGGCGGGCTGCCACTCCGCGGGCGCGTCCGGGAGCGGCACCGCGGCGGGAGGCGCGGCGGGGGACGGGGACGGCGTCGCGGACAGTGCGGCCGACAGGGCGATGGCTGCGAGCACGGGGCCTCCGGGCGAGCGGGAAGACCGGACTCTAGCGCAGCCCCGCCGGTGCGGGGAGTTGCGCCGGGGGCTCCGGACCTGGGAGAACCGGGCCGTGGCCATCGCGATCGACGTCCTCGGCGTGGCGCTCCTCGCGGCGGGGCTGGCCGGGCTCGTTCTCCCGGTCCTGCCCGGCGCGGTGCTGCTCGTCGCCGGCGTGGTCGCGCTGGCCTGGGGGAGCGGCTTCACCGTCGTCGGCTGGGGCACCGTGGCCTTCGCCGGGGTCATGGGGCTCGCCATCACCGCGGTGGACGTGGCGGCGAGCGTTCTCGGGGCGAGGGCCTTCGGCGCCTCCCGCTGGGCGCTGATCGGCTCCGGCGTCGGGCTCGTGGTGGGGCTCTTCCTCGGCCTGCCCGGCATCGTCCTGGGGCCGGCGCTGGGGGCGCTGGCCTTCGAGTACCTGAAGGACCCCGACTTCGGCCGGGCCGCGAGGGCCGGCGTGGGGGCGCTCCTGGGCTTCGTCGTGGGCAGCGTCCTCAAGGTGACGCTCGGAGCGGTCCTCGTCGGCGTGGTGGCGCTGCGTTACCTGGAGAGCTGACGCGCATGGGCACGTCGCTCCAGGGAAGGGTGGCGCTCGTCACCGGTGGCGCGGGCGGGATCGGCCGCGCCTTGGCCCGGGCGCTCGCCGCGGAGGGGGCGCGGGTGGCGGTGGCCGGACGCGACGCGAAGGCCCTCGCCACCGTGGAGGTGCCCGGCGGCGCCGTCCCGCTCGTCGTGCCGCTCGACGTGCGCGACGCGGCGGCGTGGGACGCCGCGGTGGCGCGCGTGCTCCGCGAGCTCGGGCGGCTCGACGTCCTCGTCCACAACGCCGGGGTGCTCGAGGTGGGGCCGCTCGAGACCCGCACGCCGGAGGCGCTCCGCGCGGTGGTGGACACGAACCTCACCGGCGCGCTCCTCGGCACCCGCGCGGCCCTGGCCGCGCTCCGGGCGTCGCGCGGCGCCGTCGTGCACGTGGCCTCCCTGGGCGGCCTCGTCCCCATGCCCTTCGAGGCGGCCTACGCGGCCACCAAGGCCGCGCTGCGCCAGCTCTCCTTCTCGCTCTCCGCCGAGCTGGCCGGGAGCGGGGTCCGCGTCTCGGTGGTCACGCCCGACTCGGTGGACACGCCCCAGCTCGCGCAGGAGCTCCGCAGCGACGAGGCGTCCCTCTCCTTCGCCAGCCCGCCGATGGCGCCCGCGGTGGTGGCGGACGGCGTCTTGCGGGCCATCCGCACGGGCGCCCCGGAGGTCCTCGTCCCGGGGGGCGGGGGATTCCTGGCCCGGCTCGCCGCGGCCTTCCCGGGGATCTGGCGCTGGCTGCTTCCCCTGCTGCGGCGAACCGGCGCCCGGCGGATGGCCCTCCTCCGCGCGGGCCGGCCGTCGCCGCCAGGTGGGCCGGGCTGAGGCGCGCCATCCGCCGGGCGCCTTGCGCGGGGCCGCGCCTCCGGGCAGAGTGCGCCCGTGCGCGACACCCTCTACGACAGCGTCCCCTACCACGTCCCCGAGATCGAGCACCGCTACGGGGGAAACGTCCACCTGCTGGCCGACCCGTTCCTGCTCGACCTGCTCGCCAAGCTCGCCGCGAAGGAGACCGAGCAGCCGGTGGTGAACAACCTGGTGGTGGACATCTACCGCAGCCTCATCCGCGTGGTGCTGAACGCCGAGTTCCCGCGCCGGGTGGTGGAGGTTCCCACCCGCATGATCGACCACACCCCCGAGGGCGTGTGGCGCGGGCAGACGCTGGAGCCGGCCACCCGCGCGGTGACCGTGAACATCGCCCGCGCCGGGGCGGTCCCCTCCCACACCGTGTACGACATGCTGAACACGGTGCTCACGCCGCGGCTGGTCCGGCAGGACCACATCATCATGAGCCGCATGCTCGGCGACGCCGAGCAGGTGGTGGGCGCCGGCATCGGAGGCATGAAGATCGGCGGCGACGTCGACGGCGCGTTCCTGCTCTTCCCCGATCCCATGGGCGCCACCGGCTCCTCGCTCTCGATGGCGCTCGACACCTACAAGAAGAAGGTGAAGGGGACCCCGCGCCGGATCGTCGCGCTCCACCTCGTGGTCACGCCCGAGTACCTGCGGCGGATGCGCAAGGACCACCCGGAGGTGGTGGTCTACGCGGTCCGGCTCGACCGCGGCCTCTCGCCCGCGAAGGTGAAGGGCACCGTCCCCGGGACGTACTGGGACGAGGAGAAGGGGCTGAACGACCACGACTACATCGTCCCCGGGGCCGGCGGCCTCGGCGAGGTGATGAACAACGCGTGGGTCTAGCTGCGCCGGCTAAAGCCGGCGCGAGTCCACTGCGGCCGCTTCAGCGGCCGCAAGAACCACCCACGGACCCGCCTCGATAGACGAGGCCCCCACCCCCCGGACGTACGAAGGCCCCGATCGCTCGCGCGACCGGGGCCTCCTCACGTCGGGAAACCGTCCGTCCTGCCTACGCGGCCGGCTTGTCCAGCACCGCCACCAGCTCCTTCACGGCCTTCACCGACTTGTCCATCATGGCCTGCTCCTCGGCGTCGAGCTTGAGCTCGAGGATCTTCTCGGCCCCGCCGGCGCCGATGACCACCGGCACGCCGACGTAGATGCCCTTCACGCCGAACTCGCCGTTCAGGTACACGCAGGTCGGCAGCACCCGCTTCGAGTCCTTGAGGAAGCTCTCGGCCATGCCGATGGCCGAGGAGGCCGGCGAGTAGAAGGCCGACCCGGTCTTGAGCAGCGCCACCACCTCGCCGCCGGCGCCACGGGTGCGCTTCACCATCGCGGCCATGACCTCCTTGGCCTTGGCGGCGTTGCCGTACTTCTTCTCGAGCAGCTCCATCACCGGGATGCCGCACACCGAGGTGTAGCGGACCAGCGGGACCATGTCGTCGCCGTGGCCGCCGAGGGTGACGGCGCTGACGTCCTTCACCGACACGCCGAGCTCCCAGGCGATGAAGGCCTTGAAGCGGGCCGAGTCGAGCACGCCGGCCTGGCCGACCACCATGTGGTGGGGCATGCCGGTGATACGCTGGCAGAGCGTCACCATGGCGTCGAGCGGGTTGGAGATGACGATGACGAACGCCTTGGGGGCGTACTGCTTGATGCCCTCGGCGACGCTGGTCATGATCTTCGAGTTCACCGCGATGAGGTCGTCGCGGCTCATGCCCGGCTTGCGGGGCAGGCCGGCGGTCACGATGCAGACGTCCGCGCCGGCGATGTCGGCGTAGCTGTTCGTGCCCTTCAGCACCACGTCGAAGCCGTCCACCGGGGCGGCCTCGGCGATGTCGAGGCACTTGCCCTGGGGCAGCCCTTCCACGATGTCGAACAGCACGACGTCGCCCAGCTCGCGCAGAGCGCAGAGCTGCGCGAGAACGCCACCGATCTGCCCGCCGCCGATCAACGCAATCTTCTTCCTTGCCATGGTCGTCTCCTTGGGTGGGTTGCTACGGGGATCTACGCGCTACGCGATGCCATCGATGATGGCGTTCAGGGTGGGGCTGGGGCGCATGGCCTTGCCGGCCTTGGCCAGATCCGGCTGGTAGTAGCCGCCCAGGTCCTGCGGCTTGCCCTGGGCCCCGATGAGCTCGGCGTTGATCTTGGCCTCCGCGTCCTTCAGCGCCTTCGCCACCGGGGCGAAGCGGGCCGCCAGCTGCGCGTCCTTGGTCTGGGCCGCCAGCGCCTCGGCCCAGTACATGGCCAGGTAGTAGTGGCTGCCGCGGTTGTCGATCTCGCCGACCTTGCGGGCCGGAGACTTGTTCGTGTCGAGGAACTTGCCGATGGCCTGGTCGAGCGTCTCGGAGAGGACCGCGGCCTTGGCGTTCCCGGTCTGCGCGGCGATGTGCTCGAGCGAGGCGCCCAGCGCGGAGAACTCGCCCAGCGAGTCCCAGCGGAGGTAGCCCTCCTTCTGGAACTGCTGCACGTGCTTGGGGGCCGAGCCGCCGGCGCCGGTCTCGAAGAGCCCGCCACCGGCGAGCAGCGGGACCACCGAGAGCATCTTCGCCGACGTGCCGATCTCCAGGATGGGGAAGAGGTCGGTGAGGTAGTCGCGGAGCACGTTGCCGGTGACCGAGATGGTGCTCTCGCCCTTGCGGATGCGCTCCAGCGAGACCTTCATGGCGTCGACCGGCGCGAGGATGCGGATGTCGAGCCCCTTCGTGTCGTGGCCCTTCAGGTACCGCTCCACCTTGGCGATGACCTGCCGGTCGTGGGCGCGGTTCCGGTCGAGCCAGAAGATGGCCGGCCAGCCGGTGGCGCGCGCGCGGGTCACGGCCAGCTTGACCCAGTCCTTGATGGGGATGTCCTTGGCCTGGCACATGCGGAAGATGTCGCCGGCGTCGACCTTCTGCTCGAGCAGCGTCTTGCCGGAGGCGTCGTCGACGACGCGGATGGCGCCGTCGGCGGGGGCCACGAAGGTCTTGTCGTGCGAGCCGTACTCCTCGGCCTGCTGGGCCATGAGGCCCACGTTGGGCACGCTGCCCATGGTGGCCGGGTTGAACGCGCCGTTCTTCCGGCAGTCGTCCATGATCTCCCGGTACATGGTGGCGTAGCAGCGGTCGGGGATCATGGCCTTGGTGGGGGCGAGCTTGCCGTCCCGGCCCCACATGCAGCCCGACTCGCGCACCACCACCGGAATCGAGGCGTCGACGATGACGTCGTTCGGCACGTGCAGGTTGGTGATGCCCTTGTCCGAGTCGACCATGGCGATCGCCGGGCGCTTCGCGTAGACCGCCTGGATGTCGGCCTCGATCTCCTTGCGCTTCGCCTCGGGGAGCGACTGGATCTTCTTGTACAGGTCGCCGAGTCCCAGGTTCGGGTTCACGCCGGCGAGGCGAAGTGCCTCGGCGTGCTTCTCGAAGACGTCCTTGTAGAAGACGGTGACCGCGTGGCCGAACATGACGGGGTCGGAGACCTTCATCATGGTGGCCTTGAGGTGCAGGGAGAGCAGCAGGCCGTCCTTCTTCGCCTCCTCGATCTGGTCGGCGTAGAACTTGCGGAGCGCCTTCACGCTCATCTTGGTGGTGTCGATGATCTCGCCGGCGAGCAGCGAGGCCTTCTTCTTGAGGACCGTGACCTTGCCGGCCGCGTCGACGAACTCGATGCGGTAGTCGGTGGGCTTCTCCAGGGTCAGCGAGTTCTCGTTCCCGTAGAAGTCACCCTCGGTCATGTGGGCGACGTGGGCCTTGCTGTCGGGCTTCCAGGCGCCGAGCTTGTGCGGGTGCTTCTTCGAGAAGTTCTTCACCGCCGGCGGCGAGCGGCGGTCGGAGTTGCCCTCGCGGAGCACCGGGTTCACGGCGCTGCCCAGGCACTTCGCGTAGCGGGCCTGGATGGCGCGCTCGGCGTCGTCCTTGGGGGCTTCCGGGTAGTCGGGGACCGCGTAGCCGTGCTTCTGCAACTCGGCGATGGCCTCCTTGAGCTGCGGGATCGAGGCCGAGACGTTGGGCAGCTTGATGATGTTCGCGTCGGGGGTCTTGGCGAGCTCGCCCAGCTGCGCGAGGAAGTCGGGCATGCGCTGCTCCGGCTTCAGGAAGTCGCCGAAGTTGGCGATGATGCGGCCGGCCACCGAGATGTCGCGCGTCTCGACCTCGACGCCGGTTCCCTTGGTGAACGCCTGGACGATGGGGAGGAGCGAGAAGGTCGCCAGCGCGGGCGCCTCGTCGATCTGGGTCCAGATGATCTTCGACGTCTTGGTCGTCATGCCGTCTCCTTGTCTTGCCGATCCACGCTGCCCGGAGGGAACCTCGGGAGGGAGGATGCGGACCGCGTGGGCGCCTGTGGGGGGCCGGCCGCCGGACCGCGGAGCCGCCCCGGAATTTCGTGGATGAAGCCCTGCTAGACACCAAGTCCGGTGAACCCTGTCAAGGCGAAACGGGCCGTTGACCGGACGCAAACGGTGCGTCGTGGAGCCGACCGGTCGGAGACCCCCGCAGGGCGGCCCTAGGGGCGAGCCGGAACGGGCTCGAACCCCTTTCCGGCGTCGAGCGCGATGCGGGCGCGATCCCCCGTCACGCGGCCGGCGGGCTCCTCGAGCACGTATCCGTCGCGCAGCGCGAACGTCCCGCTCCGCGGCTCCCACACGGCTCGCCGCGCCGACACGATTCGACCTGCGCCGGGCAGCTCCAGTCGAGCGTCCAGGAACTCGAGCGGCGCTGCACGATGCCGGACCCGGGCCTGCCGCGCGGCCAGCCGGGCGACGACCTGGCCACGACTCCAGACCACCCAGGCCGGATCGACGAACCGCGCACCGCCCAGGGGTACCTCGCCCCGGAGCCGGGAGATGCGGAGCGCCCCGAGCCACGGGTCGTCCACCGCCCCCCTCACCCGGCCCGTGGTCCCGCCCTCGCCGTCCACGAAGAGCTCGAGCCGGAGGCCGGCGACGACCAGCTCGTCGACCAGCGCCACCTCGAAGGGGCCGAACGCTGCCGGCGCGACGGCCAGTTCCGCGATCCGGGCCCGCTGGCTCAGCCGGGATCCCGCGTACTCCTCGTACGAAACCTCCGACATCCGGATCGTCGGGGAGCGGCTTTCCCCCGGAGGCGCGGCGCCGGGCTCCCCGCAACCGGCCAGCGCGGCCGCCAGCAGGGTCGACGCGATCGCGCTCGCCGGGGGTGCCACCGCCGCCTAGAGCTTCGGCAGCGAGAAGCGGAGGTGAAGATTCGCCAGCCAGTCGGGAGATCCGTCGCCGTTCGCGTCCGCATTCGCCTGGGGAAGGCCGTTCACGAAGATCCCCCCGAATGTGGTGTCGGGGAAGGGCCCGGGCAGGTTGCCCCGCGGGCCCGCGTGCCAGTGGCTGGGCAGCTTGGAGCGCAGGTCGACGCCGGCGAAGAAGCGGGTCGGGTCGACGAGCAGGCCGCTGACCGTGACGGGCCCGGCGGCGCCGATCACCGACGCGGCCTGGTCGAGCCCGGCCAGGAACGCGTCGAGGTCGGCAGCGGCGTTGTAGGTGGTCTGGCAGGTGTACGTGTATGGAGGTCCTGGCGAGTACGTGCAGGCCTGCCTGGCCAGCTTGAGGAAGTCGTTCGACTGGTCGTCGGTCTCCGCGCGGAGGCTTGCCACGCCGGCTCGCGCGTCGGCGATGGCGGAGAGGAGGGAAGCCCTGGCGGCGGTGAGCTGCGCGGGGTCCGTGAGCGTGCCCAGCGCCGGATACGACGCGAGGAAGGCGTCGCCGCTCGGGGGGGGCGAGCCGGGCTGCACCGCGGACTGGAGCGCGGCGAGATCGATCCCCAGGTCGTAGGCCCTCTGGAGTTGCACGAGGCCGAGGCCGGCCTCGGCGACGGCCCGGAGGAAGATCGCATCGGTCTGGTCGAACTCGACCACCACGTTGCGCACGGTGAACCTGTGCTGGAAGGACGGAGAGACGCTTCCCAGCGCGGAGGCCACGCCCTGGAGCGCCGTGCCCAGCCGTCCGAGCAGGAAGGCCTGAAGGTCGCGGGAGCCGGGGCAGCCCGGGGGAAGCGTCTTCAGGCGGCATCCCGAGCCCGTGCAGTCCACGAAGCGGATCGTGTCGAGATGCGCACGGTCGAGCGCCGACCCTCCCAGGCCGTAGGCGTCGAGCAGGTTGCCGAGCGTGGCCAGGGTTCCCGCGCTCGCGCTGCTCGACGAGGGATCGGCGAGGACGGCGAGCAGCGCCGCGGCCCCGAAGAAGTTCGCCTGGTCCTTCTGCGCCTGGGTCGCGGTCGGATCCGTGGCCGTCGCCGAAGCCGCGGCCCGGTATGCGTTTGCGGCGGCGATCAGGTCGGCCGTCGACAGCGTCGTGATGCCCGACTGCAGCTTCACGTCGCCGGCGACGAGGCTCTCGCCGACCGTGACGGAGGGCGGCTGGGGGACGGTCGGGGCGTCGCCCGTGGTCGAGCTTCCACCGCAGGCGGAGATGGTTCCAGCGAGCACGAGAAGGGCCAGGCCCCTCGGAGCACGGCAGTTCATCGGGTGAGTCCTCCCTGAGGAGAGAGACGACTTACCCCCCGGGACGTGACCGGCCTGAAGGGGTGCCGCGACCCGGGGAGCCCCGGGCGGGACCCGCCTGTCACCTCAGGGCCCGCTCACCCAGGTCGCCGCGCGCCGGAGCGCCGCCCAGATGGCCCGGGCGACGAGGAAGAGCAGCACCAGGATGGAGAGCGCCACGCCGAGCGCGATCCATGGGTGGCTCCAGACGAGCCACGCCATGCCGGCCACGGTGGTGAGCTCGGCGCCCGTGGCCGCCGCGTTCGAGGCAGGTTCCGGCGAGGCGTCGATGGCGGTGCGGAGCTTGAGCTTCGTCGCCGTGGTGGCGGTGCCGAGCGCGCCGCCGAGGAGCCCGGCCACGGCGACCAGGGCCGGGCTCGCACCCCAGGTGGCGAGGACGGCGAGCAGGGCGGCCGCGACCGGGCGGATCGCGGCGTGGATCGCCTCCCAGGCCGTCGCGACGCCCGGGACGAGCGAGGCCGCCACCTCGAGGCCGGTGAGGAGCAGCGCGATCCCGATCACCCACGGGCTCTGGAGCGCGTGGAGCCCTTCCGGGAGCGTCACCCAGCCCAGGCGGCCGGCGACGCCCGTGAACGCCACCGTGGCGTAGAGGCTGATGCTCGAGGACCAGGCGATGCCGAGCGCGGCGGCGAGGGCGGTGGCCGGGGACATGGGAGGAGCATGGACGCGCCGTACAGGGAGTCAATCCCCGCTGCACCGCCTGCGCAGTAGGCGGCGCAAGGCTCGCCGGCGACCGGATTTCTCGGTCCCCGATTTTTCGGGTTCCTCGGCGCGAAGCGGTCCATGTGGGTTTCACCGTACGTCTCGCGCGCCGCCTCCAGGTTGTGGATCCTGCCTGAGCGATCCCCGGATTTCATGGTGTGAGTGTTCTGGCGGTTCGGAGGCCGAG
>JBBIOL010000062.1:0-19923 GCA_037443385.1 Anaeromyxobacteraceae bacterium | reverse complement strand
CCGGGGCCGCCGGCACGCCCCCCGGCGCGCCCGCCCCGGCCCCCGCCTCCGAGCCCGCCGCGGAGCCGGTACCCGAGCACGCCGGCCCCGTCGTCGCCGGGATCGAGGTCGAGGGCAACCGGCGGGTGGAGGTGGACGCCGTCAAGGCGGCCATGGTCACGAAGGCCGGCGCGCCGGTCGACGCCCGGTCGATCCAGGCCGACGTCCGCGCGGTCATGAAGCTCGGCTACTTCTCCGACGTCTCCATCGAGGAGAAGGGGGACCCGTCGCGCCCGGTCCTGGTCGTGAAGGTGGTCGAGAAGCCGTCGGTCCAGGACTACCGGATCGAGGGCAACGACGAGATCTCCGCCGACGACCTCAAGGAGGCCATCGAGGTCAAGCGCTACGCCATCCTGGACCTCGGGACGGTCCGCAAGACGGTGAAGAAGATCCAGGAGAAGTACACCGAGAAGGGCTTCTACCTGGCCGACGTGACCTTCCGGGTCGAGGACAAGCCCGACAACCAGGTGGTGGTGGTCTTCGTGGTGAACGAGCGGGCCAAGGTGCAGGTCCGCCGCATCCACTTCGTCGGCAACGACAACGTCGCGAAGGACGAGATCCTCCCCTACATGCAGACCCAGGAGGGCAGCTACCTGGCCTTCCTCTCCTCGGTGGGCACGTACAAGGAGGAGGCCTTCCAGCGCGACCTCCAGGCCATCCAGGCGGTGTACCTCGAGAAGGGGTACGTCGGCGTCAAGGTGGGCCGTCCCACCATCGCGCTCAGCCCGGACCGGACGGCCCTCTTCATCAGCATCCCGGTGGAGGAGGGCGAGCAATACACGGTCGGCAAGCTGGACTTCACCGGCGAGCTGCTCGGGATGCGCCCCTTCCTCCCCCAGCTGCTCCAGTCCCGCGAGGGGGAGCTCTTCGTCCGCTCCAAGGTGGGGCACGACATCTTCGCGGTGGCCGACTTCTACAAGGACATGGGCTACGCGTACGTCAACGTGAACCCGGTCACCAAGCTCGACCCCAAGGCGCGCACGCTGGGGCTCGGGTTCGACGTCCAGCCCGGCCAGAAGGTCTTCTTCGAGCGCATCGAGATCCAGGGCAACCAGAAGACCCGCGACAAGGTGATCCGGCGCGAGCTGCGCATCTACGAGGGCGATCTCTACAGCGCCTCCGCCATCAAGATCTCGAAGCAGCGCATCACCGCGCTGGGCTACTTCGAGACGGTGGAGATCACCACCAAGAAGGGCGGCGCCGACGACCGGATCGTGGCGGTGGTGGAGGTGAAGGAGAAGGCCACCGGCACCTTCCAGGTGGGCGCCGGCTTCTCCTCCTACGAGAACTTCATCCTCACCGCCCAGATCAGCCAGAACAACTTCTTCGGCTGGGGCCAGACCCTGTCGCTGCAGGTGCAGTGGTCGTCCCTGCGCCAGCTCGGACAGATCCAGTTCGTCGAGCCGTACTTCCTCGACACCAAGTGGACCTTCGCCTTCGACCTGTACGCCAACGAGAACCTCTACACCAACTTCACCCGTGGTGCGCTGGGCGGGTCGATGACCTGGGGCTACGAGCTGGCCGGCCTCTCCTGGTGGCTGCCCGGCCTGTCCAAGCTCGAGGACCTGCGCCTCTTCCTCACCTACACGCTGGAGAAGACCCGGGTCACCTCGTCGGTGCAGGACCTGCTGCTCTACAACCGCTTCCGCTCCGGGTGGACCAGCGCCGCGCGCGTGTCGCTGGCCTGGGACCGGCGCGACAACCGGCTCTTCCCCACCCGCGGCTTCTTCCTGTCGGCGTCGCTCGACCTGGCACCGCCGTTCCTGGCCCCGGCGGCGATCTTCGGGGACCAGGTCAACCTGTTCTACCGCGAGGTGCTCGAGTTCCGCTTCTACCAGGAGATCTGGCAGGGCCTGACCGGGCGCTTCCGGCTGCTCGCCGGGCTCATCCGCGGGTGGGACCAGAACAACCCGGTCCCGGTCTCCGAGCTCTACTACGTGGGCGGCGTGAACACCGTCCGCGGCTACCGCCTCTACTCGATCTCGCCGGTCGCCGCGGTGGGCGCCAGCACCAACCCGGACGCCCAGATGCGGCTCCTGCAGGTGGGCGGCAACAAGCAGATCGTGCTCAACTTCGAGCTCGAGTACCCCATCGTGGAGAAGATGGGCATCCGGGCGGTGGTCTTCTTCGACATGGGCAACGCCATGTCGCCCGGGACCTACATCGATCCCAGCGTTCCCTGGGGCCTCTACAAGGCCTGGGGCTTCGGGTTCCGCTGGTTCAGCCCCATCGGGCCGCTCCGCTTCGAGTGGGGCTTCCCGCTCAACCGCCGGAAGGATCCCGTCACCGGCGCCTACATCGACGCCCCCGTCGACTTCCAGTTCACCATCGGCAGCTTCTTCTGACCGAAACAAGAGGAGAGACCATGCGCATCACCCCCGTACTCGCCGCCCTCGCGCTGGCGATCGCACTTCCCGTCGCCGCCCGGGCCGCCGAGGCCAAGATCGGCTACGTGAACCTCCAGCAGGCCGTCGGCGAGGTCGAGGAGGGCAAGGCCGCCCGCGAGACCCTGAAGAAGGAGTTCGACCAGAAGCAGAAGATGCTCGACGACAAGCAGAACGAGCTCAAGCGGATGAAGGACGACCTCGACAAGCAGATGGTCGTCATGTCCGACGACGCCAAGCGCGAGAAGGCCATGGAGTTCGAGCGCAAGGTCCAGGAGATGCAGCAGGTCTACGTGCAGATGCAGAAGGACCTGTCCGACCGCGAGCGCGAGATGATGAAGGTCATCTTCGACAAGATGGAGTCGGTCATCAAGGACATCGCCGCCGCCGAGGGCTACAACTACGTCTTCGAGCAGCAGAACGCGGGCCTCATGGTGGCCCCCCCGGGCGCCAACATGACGCAGGAGCTGGTCCGGAGGTACAACGCCAAGTACAAGGCGGGCGCCGCGGCCCCGGCCAAGAAGGCGGAGCCGAAGAAGGCCGCTCCCGCACCCGCCGCGAAGTAGGAGGTCGCGTGCACTTCAGCCTCGCCGAGCTGGCGGAGCGGGTCGGCGGACGCGTCGAGGGGGACGGGTCCCTGCGCATCGAGCGGGTCATGCCGCTCGAGGAGGCGGGTCCGTCCGACCTGTCCTTCTTCTCAAACCGCAAATACGCGGCCGCCTTCGCGGGGAGTCGGGCCGGGGCGGTGGTGGTGGGGGAGGAGGAGAAGGCGGCTCCCGGGCGCACGCTGCTGCGCTCCGGCAACCCGTACCTCGCCTTCGCCCGCATCTCCACGCTCTTCCACCCGCCACGCGAGCCGGTCCCCGGGGTCTCCCCGCGGGCCGTGGTGGCGGAGGGCGCGCGGGTGGACCCGAGCGCCGAGGTGCAGGACCTGGCCCACGTCGGCCGGGGCGCCACCGTCGGCGCCCGGACCATCCTCTTCCCCGGTGTGGTCCTCGGCGACGGGGCCCGCGTCGGGGACGACTGCATCCTCTACCCGAACGTGGTCGTCCGCGACCGCTGCGTGGTGGGGAACCGCTGCATCCTGCAGCCGGGCGCGGTGGTGGGGGGCGACGGCTTCGGCTTCGCCTTCGACATGGAGGGGGACGGCAACGGCCCCCGGCACTTCAAGGTCCCCCAGTCCGGCATCGCCGAGCTGGAGGACGACGTCGAGCTGGGCGCCAACGCCTGCGTGGACCGCGCCACGCTGGGGCGGACGGTGATCCGCAGGGGCGCGAAGATCGACGACCTGGTCATGATCGCCCACAACGTCGACTTCGGGCCCCTGGCGCTGGCCGCGGCGCAGGTGGGCATCTCCGGATCCACCAAGATCGGCATGGGCGTGATCCTGGCCGGCCAGGTCGGCCTGGTCGGCCACATCGACATCGGCGACGGCGCCCGCCTGGGCGCCCAGTCCGGGGTCACGAACGACGTCCCGGCGGGCGAGACCTACAGCGGCTACCCGGCCCGGCCCCACCGCGCGTGGCTGCGCGAGGAGGGGGCGCTGCGCCAGCTGCCCGAGCTGGTGAAGCGGGTCCGCGAGCTGGAGAAGGCACTTCGAAGGCTGCAGGAGGGAACATGAGCGAGAAGCCGGGCGTGCTGATGGACGTGAACGCCATCGAGGCCATCCTGCCCCACCGGTACCCGTTCCTGCTCGTGGACCGGGTGCTCACCATGGAGCCCATGAAGAACCTCGTGGCGGTGAAGTGCGTCACCGTGAACGAGCCCTTCTTCGCCGGCCACTTCCCCGGCCACCCGGTCATGCCGGGCGTGCTCCTCCTCGAGGCGCTCGCGCAGGCGGCCGCGATCCTGGCCAAGGGCTCGATGAGCGAGGACACCTCCGGCAAGGTGACCTACCTCATGGCCATCGACAACGCCCGGTTCCGCAAGCCGGTGGTCCCCGGCGACCGGGTCGAGCTGCACGTCGAGATCACGAAGCAGAAGGGCGCCATCTGGAAGGAGAAGGGCCGGGCCGTCGTCGACGGGGAGACCGTCGCCGAGGCCGAGTTCATGGCCGTCCTCGTCGACCGGGACCGGGAAGCCTAGCCGTGGCCATCCACCCCACGGCGATCGTCGCCTCCGGCGCGGAGATCCACGAAAGCTGCGAGGTCGGGCCGTACGCCGTCGTCGGGCCGCGGGTCCGCATGGGGCCGGGCACCGTGGTCGGCGCCCACGCCGTCGTCGAGGGAAGCACCACGATGGGCGCGCGGAACCGGATCTTCCCCCACGCCGTCGTCGGCGCGCCGCCCCAGGACCTCAAGTACCGGGGCGAGGACACGCGCCTCGAGATGGGCGACGGCAACGTGGTCCGCGAGTTCGCCTCGGTGCACACCGGGACCGTGGGCGGCGGCGGCGTCACCCGGCTGGGCAACCAGTGCCTGGTGATGGCCTCCGCGCACGTGGCCCACGACGTCCTCCTGGGCGACCGCTGCATCGTGGCCACCTTCTGCGCGCTGGCCGGCCACGTCGAGGCCGAGGACGGCGTGATCTTCGGTGGCGTCTCCGCGGTCCAGCAGTTCAGCCGCATCGGGCGGCTCGCCTACGTGGGCGGCCTCACCGGCGTGAACATGGACGTGGCCCCTTACCTCATGGTCTCCGGGCCGCGGGGAGAGGTGGTCGGCATCAACCTGGTGGGCCTGCAGCGGGCCGGGTTCACCGAGGAGCAGGTGGACCGGGTCAAGAACGCCTACCGGATCGTCTTCCGCTCCAAGCTCCCGCTCCAGGAGGCGCTCGCCCAGGTTCGCGCCGAGATGGGGACCCACCCCGAGATCGCGCACTGGGTGAAGTTCGTCGAGGGTTCCGAGCGCGGCATCATGCGGTAGCCATGGCCACCATCGGCCTCATCGCCGGGGGAGGGCGATTCCCGCTGCTGTTCGCCGAGAGCGCCCGGCGCGCCGGCCACCGCGTGGTCGCCGCCGCCCACGTGAACCAGACCGACCCGGCGCTCGAGAAGCTGGTCGACGCCTGCACCTGGGTGAAGCTGGGCCAGTTCGGGAAGGTGGTCGAGGTCCTGAAGGCCGCCGGGTGCACCCAGGTGGTCATGCTCGGGTCCATCACCAAGGCCCGGTTCTTCCGGGACGCCTGGCTGGACGGGCTCGGCGTCCAGGTGCTGGCACGGCTCGCCACCAAGACGGACGACAGCGTTCTCCGCGCCATCGCCGGCGGGCTGGAGGAGCGCGGTCTCCCGGTCGGCGACCCGTCCGAGTTCCTGCAGGACCGGCTGGCGCCCGAAGGCGTGCTCGGCCGGCGGCAGCCCACCGCGGAGCAGTGGGAGGACGCGCGCTACGGTCTCGAGCTGGCCCGGGCCATCGGCCGTCTCGACCTGGGCCAGACGGTGGTGGTGAAGGACCGGATGGCGGTGGCGGTCGAGGCGCTCGAGGGGACCGACGCCTGCATCCGCCGCGGGGGGGAGCTCGCGAAGGAGGGGGCGGTGGTGGTGAAGGCGGTGAAGCCCAACCAGGACCGTCGCTTCGACCTCCCCGCCGTCGGCCCCGACACCGTGGACGCCATGAAGGACGCGGGGTGCCAGGTGCTCGCCGTCGAGGCCGGGGGCACGCTCGTCATGGACCTGGACGAGATGGTACGGCGGGCCGACCGGGCGCGGATCGCCGTGGTCGGCGTGCGCTGATGCCCTGGCTGCGCGAGGCCCCGGGGGCGGTGCTCCTCGACGTGCTGGTCCAGCCCCGGGCCTCCCGCACCCGGGTGGTCGGTGTCCACGACGGCCGCCTCAAGATCCAGCTGGCCGCGCCGCCCGTGGACGGGGAGGCGAACGCCGCGCTGGTCGCGTTCCTCGCCGGCGCGGTCGGGGCGAGGCGCGCCGACGTCTCGATCGAGCGGGGCGAGACCGGCCGGAGGAAGACGGTGCGCATCGCCGGCCCGGCCGCCACCGCCGTGCGGGCCGCGCTGTCGCCCTAGCCCCCTCCGGAAGGGGGATCCGGGGTTGTGGCCCCCTCCCGGGGGGCATGCTATGAACCCCGCCCGATGAGCCCCAACGCGTCCGAGCCGACCTTCCGTTTCCTGCGCGCCTGCCGCAACCTGCCCGTGGATCGCATCCCCGTCTGGATGATGCGCCAGGCCGGGCGCTACCAGCCGAGCTACCGCGCCGTGCGCCAGAAGGTCGGGTTCCTCGAGCTCTGCCACTCGCCCGAGCTCATCGCCCAGGTGACCGCGTCCCCCATCGACGAGTTCGGGTTCGACGCCGCCATCCTGTTCTCCGACATCCTCATCCACCTGCCCGCCATGGGGCTCGACCTCTCCTTCGAGAAGGGAGAGAAGGGCAAGGGCGATGGCGGGCCGAAGATCGCGAACCCGGTGCGCACCCGCGCCGACGTGGACGCCCTGCGCATCCCCGATCCGGCGCGCGACCTGCCCTACGTGGCGGCCGGCATCCAGGCCATCCAGCGCGCGCTCGCCGGTCGCGTCCCCCTCATCGGATTCGTGGGCGGGCCGTTCACGGTGGCGAGCTACGCGGTGGAGGGAGGCAGCCAGGGGTTCACGCGGCTGAAGACGTTGCTCTACGCCGACCCGGCCGCCGCCCACGCGCTCTTCGAGAAGCTCACGCGGGCCGCCATCGTCCAGCTGCAGGCGCAGGTCGCGGCCGGCGCCCAGGCCGTGCAGATCTTCGAGAGCTGGCTCGGCGAGCTGGGCCGCGAGGACCTGGAGGCGTACGTCTTCCCTTACCTGGCCCGCATCGCCGAGGCGGTCCGCCCGCTGGGCGTGCCCTCCATCCTGTTCTCCACCACCACCTCCACCCACGTCGCGGCCCTGGCGAAGCTGGGCTACGACGTGCTCTCCGTGGACTGGCGCATCCCCATCGCCGAGGCCCGCGCGCAGGCGCCGGGCCTGGCCATGCAGGGCAACCTCGACTCCATCCTGCTCCTCGGACCGCAGAAGCTGCTCCTCGAGCGCACGCGCAAGCTCCTGGAAGAGGGGAGCCGCAAGCCCGGTTACATCTTCAACCTGGGGCACGGCATCACCCCGCCCACGCCGCCGGAGAACGTGAAGGCGGTCGTCGACGCGGTCCACGCCTTCCCCGTGCCCCGTGGGTGAGCCGTGACCTCCATCCCTCCTCCCGAGCTCATCCAGAAGTACGACCGACCGGGTCCCCGCTACACGAGCTACCCCACCGCGCCGGAGTGGACCGACGCCCTCGGGCCGGAGAAGTTCGCCGAGCACCTGGCCCGCGCCGACGCGGTGAAGGGGCCGCTCTCGATCTACGTCCACCTGCCCTTCTGCCGGGAGATGTGCCGGTTCTGCGGGTGCAACGTGGTCGCCACCCACGATCGCAGCCGCGCCGACGCCTACCTCGACGTGCTGGAGAAGGAGGTGGCGCTCGTGGCGCGCCACCTGCCCAACCGCCGCGGCTTCACGCAGCTGCACTGGGGCGGGGGCACGCCCACCTTCCTCGACGAGAAGCAGCTGGCCCGCTGCCACGACATCGTCACCCGCCACTTCACGTTCGCGAAGGACGGCGAGAAGGCCATCGAGATCGACCCGGCCATCACCCGGCGCTCGCAGATCGACGCGCTGGCCGCCATGGGCTTCAACCGCATCTCCATGGGGGTGCAGGACTTCGACCCGAAGGTCCAGGAGGTGGTCGGTCGCATCCAGGGGGAGAAGGAGACCGCCGACCTGGTGCAGGCCGCCCGCGACAACGGCTTCAAGGGCGTGAACCTCGACCTGATCTACGGGCTGCCCTACCAGACCCCCGACACCTGGAAGCGCACGCTGGAGCGGATCCTCGCCATCCGGCCCGACCGCATGGCGGTGTTCGGCTTCGCCTACGTGCCGTGGGTGAAGCCCCACCAGCGGCTCCTACCCGAGGCGGCGCTGCCGAAGACGTCCGAGCGGGTGGCGCTCTTCTTCCAGGCGGTCGAGACCTTCACCTCGAACGGCTACCGCCTCATCGGCCTCGACCACTTCGCGCTGGAGAGCGACGAGATGGCCCAGGCCCAGGACGCCGGCGTGCTCACCCGCAACTTCCAGGGGTACACCGTCCGTCCGGCCGACGACACCATCGCCTTCGGCATGAGCTCCATCTCCGACCTGGGCGGCGCCTACGCCCAGAACGCCCACAAGCTGAAGGAGTGGGCCGAGAAGGTGGAGGCCGGCGTGCTGCCGGTGGTGAAGGGGGCGTCGGTGAACGCCGACGACGTCCTGCGGCGCCACGTCATCAACCGCGTCATGTGCCTGCTGCGCCTCGACCTGCGCGAGGTCGCCGAGCGGTTCGGCCCGCAGGCCCGGGCCGCGATCCAGGAGTCCATGGGCCCCGGCCTGCCCGAGCTGCTCTCGGACGGGCTCGTCACCTTCGACGGCGACGTGCTCCAGGTCACGCCGGTGGGGCAGCTCCTGGTCCGCAACGTGGCGATGATGTTCGACGCCTACCTGCCGCGCCGCGCCCAGGACAAGAAGCAGACCTTCTCCCGGACGGTCTGACATGCGGAAGACCGCCGTCTTCCTCATGAACCTGGGCGGGCCCCGCAACCTCGACGAGGTCGAGCCCTACCTCTACGAGCTCTTCGCCGACCCGCTCGTGGTCACCGCGCCGTTCGGCCCGTTCCGGCCCCTCTTCGCGAAGCTGGTGAGCAAGCTCCGCGCGCCCTCCTCGGCCGAGAAGTACCAGCTCATCGGAGGACGGTCGCCGCTCGTCGAGGGAACCGAGGCGCAGGCCCGCGCGCTGCAGGCCGCGCTGGGACCGGACTTCACCGTCCACCTCGCCATGCGCTGCGGCCATCCGAGCACGCAGGAGGGGATCCGCGAGGCGCGGGCGGCCGGCGCCGAGCAGGCGGTGTCGCTGCCGCTCTATCCGCAGTTCGCGAACGCCACCACCACCAGCTCGCTCCGCGAGATGCGGCGCCTCTGGCCGCGGGAGCTGCCGCTCTTCGAGGTGTGCAGCTACCCGGACCACCCCCGCTACCTGGAGGCCTCGGCGGCGACGCTGCGGGAGGCCCTGGCCCGGGTGAAGCCGGAGAACCGGGACAAGGTGACGGTGGTCTTCAGCGCCCACGGGCTCCCCATGAGCCAGGTGCGCAAGGGCGATCCCTACCCGGGGGAGGTGGAGCGCAGCGCCCGGGGAACCGCCGAGCGCGCCGGCGTGAAGGAGTACCAGGTCACCTACCAGAGCCGCGTCGGGCCGGCGAAGTGGCTGGGCCCGGACACGACCGAGTGGCTCGAGGGGAACTCCCGCGGCCGCGCCGTCGTCACCCACCCCATCGCCTTCGTCTCCGAGCACCTGGAGACGCTCTACGACATGGACATGCTGGCGCGGGACGCGGCCCTCCGGGGCGGGGCGCTCGAGTACCACCGGGCGCCCGCGGTCGGCGTCCACCCCGAGTTCGTGGGAGCGCTCGCCGACGTGGTCCGCTTCACCCTGGAGAAGGCGGTTCCGTCGCCGAGAGGGTAGGAGCGTCCTCCGCCGCGCGTCCGGGCACGACCGCCCCGGTGCGCAGCAGGAACCAGAGGAGCGAGGCCGGGCGGCCCGGGCCCCGCGCGAGCGCGTGGAGCGGCGTGCCCCGGTCGAGCCCGCCGATCGTCTCCCGGTCGTCCGCGTCGAGCGCGAGCTCGCGGAGAACGGCCCCGGCCGCGGCCGAGCGCTCCGCGACCCGGTCCGGCCCGGTTCCCAGCGCGGCCGCGAACGAGAGCTCGTCGGCGGCCCGGCGAAGGCCGGAGAGCAGGGGCGCGAGCGCGGGCTGCCGGACCGCCCGGACCTCCGGCGCGAACTCGGACCCCGGGTGGAAGGCGAAGGCGCCCTCGGCGGCGGCGCAGAGCGCGGCGAGCGCGTCCGGCGGGGCCTCGTCCGGCGCGGACGCGGCGTGCACCGCCACCGGCGCGCCGCGCAGCAGGAACAGGTGCGCGACGCCGGGGGGGAGGTCCACGGCCACGATCCCGTCGGCGGCCGACCGCCACAGGCGCACGAGCAGGTCGGCGAGCGCGCCGAACTCGAGCGGTCCCGCCGCGACCGGCGGCCGGGCCAGCACCCGGGCGGTCCCGGGACCCACCGGCGGGGGGCGGGGTGTCAGGTCTCGCGGAGCCGGTGCCCCGAGCCGGACGCGCAGCGCCCGGGCCATCTCGGTCCAGGGCTCCCGGGGCGAGACGAAGATCACGCCCGGCTCGGCCTCGCGGAGCAGCCCGATGAGCTCCTCCACCGCGGTGCGGGGAAGGAGCCGGCCCAGCACCGTCACCTCCGGCCGGAACGCGCTGGCGGCCTCCCACGCGGCCTCCGGGTCGGCCGCGACCACGACCTCGAGCCCCTCGGCCACGAGCGCGCGCTCGAGCGCGCCACGGGAGGACGGGTCGCCGTCGACGAGGAGGATGCGCGCCATGCGGCGGGATTGTACGTTGAAGGGCGATGTCGAACGATTTCCTGGCCGCGGATGGGTGCGCGTGAGGCTGCTCCTCGTCCGGCACGGTCCCGCCGCCGACCGCAGGGCCTGGGGGGCGGCCGGCAAGGACGACGCGCTCCGGCCGCTGACGGAGGAGGGGGAGGAGCGCACCCGCAGGGCGTTTCGCGGCCTGGCGCGGCTCCTCGACGGCCCGTACCGGGTGGTGACGAGCCCCCACGTCCGCGCCGTCCGCACGGCCGAGCTGCTCGGCGCGGTGCTCGGGGCCGGAACCCCGGGCCGGGTCCCCGGGCTGGCCCCGGGGGGCGAGCCCGGACGCCTCCTGCGCTGGCTCGAGGGGCGCGAGGACGAGGAGGGGCTCGCCCTGGTCGGCCACGAGCCGCTCCTCGGCGCGCTCGGGAGCCTGCTGCTCGCCGGGCCGGCGGTGGGGGAACGGGGGCCGTCCCGGCCCTTCCTCCAGCTCCGGAAGGCCGGCGCCTGCCTGCTCGAGACCGGCGACCCGCCGCGCGCGGGGGAGGCCCGCCTCGCCTGGCTCCTCGCCCCGGGCCAGCTGCGCCGCCTGGGACGGTGACCCCGGGCCGCCCGCGCGGTAAGACGACCCCGTGCCCCGCCCCCCGCCACCGTCCACCCCGGGCCTCTTCGACCGCCCCCCGGCGCGCGAGCCGCGGGTCCTCACGGTCGGGGAGCTCACCCGACGGCTCAAGGTGGCCGTCGAGCCACCCTTCGCCGACGTCTGGGTGGCGGGCGAGGTGGGAAACCTCCGCCGCCAGCCGAGCGGCCACGTCTACCTCGGCCTGAAGGACGCGGACGCCTCGATCGACGCGGTCCTGTGGGCCTCCACCGCCCGCCGGGTGAGGTTCGACCTGCGCGACGGCATCGAGGTGGTGGCCCGGGGTCGCATCGAGATCTACGCCCCCCGCGGTCGCTACCAGCTCGTGGTCCAGGAGGTCGAGCCGCGCGGCGCGGGGGCCCGGGCGCTCGCCCTGCAGCAGCTCAAGGAGCGGCTCGCCGCCGACGGCCTGCTCGACCCGGCCCGCAAGAGGCCGCTCCCGTTCCTGCCCCGCTGCATCGGCGTCGCCACGAGCACCTCCGGCGCCGCGCTCCAGGACTTCCTGCGGGTGGTGCGGTCCCGCTTCCCGGCGGCCCGCGTGGTGGTTGCGGGATGCAGGGTCCAGGGGGAGGGGGCCGCCGCGACCGTCGTCTCCGCGCTCCGCCTGCTCACCGACCACGGCGTGGACGTCGCGGTGGTGACCCGCGGCGGGGGGTCGGCCGACGACCTCTGGGAGTTCAACGACGAGCGGCTGGCCCGGGCCATCGCGGCCAGCCCGGTCCCGGTGGTGAGCGCGGTGGGGCACGAGGTGGATGTCACCGTCGCCGACCTGGTGGCCGACGTCCGGGCGGCCACGCCGACCCACGCCGCCGAGGTGGTGGTCCCGGTGCGCGACGACCTGGCCGCGGCGCTGGCCACCCTGCGGGGACGGCTGGTCCGCGCCCAGCAGGGGGCGGTCGCGGAGCGCCGCCGGGTGCTGCGGGCGCTCCGCGCGGAGCTCGCCGACCCGCGCCGGGTGCTCTCCGACCAGCGCCGGCGGGTGGACGAGGCGCTCCACCGGCTCGCGGGCTGGGCCGGCTCCACCTTCCGCCGGGAGTCGGCGCGCGTCGCCGCGCTGGCGGCCCGTCTCGAGCCGGTGCACGTCGCCCGGGTGCTCTCCCGCGGGTTCGCGCTGGCGCTGCGGGACGGCCGGCCCCTCCGGTCGAGCGCCGGGATCGAGCCCGGCGACGCCCTCCGGGTGGTGCTGGGGGAGGGGTGGCTCGACACCCGCGTGGAATCCAGGGACGCCCCGCCGGCCCCGATCCCGGGGCTCCCCGGCCGCGCCGATGAGGCATAGAGTAGGCCCGTGACCCGCGAGAGGAAGACGCCGACCGAGCCCGCCGAGGAGCCCTACGACCGGCTGGTGGGCCGTCTCGAGAAGCTGGTGGCGGAGCTGGAGGCGGGCGATCTCCCGCTGGAGAAGCAGCTCGAGACCTTCGCCGAGGGCGTGCGGCTGGCGCGCGAGGCGGGCGCCCGGCTCGACGTGGCGGAGCGGAAGGTGGAGCAGCTCCTCCGCGCCGACGACGGCTCGGTCGAGCCCCGTCCGCTCGGGGAGGAGGGGGCATGACCGGCGAGCGCAAGCCCAAGGTGACCATCGTCGACGACGACCGCGACACCCGGGAGATGCTCACGCTCGCCCTCCAGCTGGAGGGGTTCGAGGTGTCCCAGGCGGCGAACGGCCTGCGACTCATCTCGGCCATGCACGTCGACCGCCCCGACGTGATCCTGCTCGACGTGATGATGAGCTGGATCGACGGCTTCGAGCTGTGCCGGGCCATCAAGAAGAACCCCACCTTCGGCGACATCCCGGTCATCTTCATCACCGCCCGCAAGAGCCCGGAGGACGAGCGCACGGGGCGCGACGCGGGGGCCGCCGACTACTTCACGAAGCCCCTCGACGTCGACCGGCTGATCGAGCGGATCCGGGGGCTCATCCCGGCCAAGTAGTGGTAGAAGCGTGCCGTGCCGTCCCCCTTCGCACTGGAACCCTACCTGTCCGGCGTGGTCGCACGCGTCGACGCGGAGCTCGGCCGCGTGATCGAGGCCGGCCGGCGGGGCGGGCCAGCGCGGCTCTGGGACGCCATCGGCCACGCGCTGCTCGGCGGGGGCAAGCGGCTCCGCCCGGCGCTGGTCTGCGCGACGGCCGAGTCCTTCGGGGCGCCCACCGGGGAGGGGAGCCTGGCGCTCCGCTTCGCCGCGGCGCTGGAGATGGTCCACACCTACTCGCTCGTCCACGACGACCTGCCCTCCATGGACGACGACGACCTGCGGCGGGGCCGGCCCACCGTCCACCGGGCCTTCGACGAGGCCACCGCGGTGCTCGCCGGCGACGCGCTTCAGTCGATGGCGTTCGAGCACCTGCTCGCCGGCGGAACGGGCGACGGGCGTCCGGCGCTGCTCGCCGCGCTGCTCGCCTCCGGCGCCACCCGCATGGTCGAGGGGCAGTCGCTCGACCTGGCTGCCGAGACCGAGCCGCCCGGGCTCGAGGGCGTGCTCGACCTGCAGCGGCGGAAGACCGGGGCGCTGCTCGCCGCGTCGGTGGTGGGGGGAGCGGTGGCGGCCACCGGGAGCGACCAGGGGCTCGGGCCGGCCGGCCTGAGGCTGGGCCTCGCCTTCCAGATCGCCGACGACCTGCTCGACCTCACCGCCACCACCGCCGACCTGGGGAAGCGCGCCGGCAAGGACGCCGCCGCCGGGAAGGCCACGCTCCCGGCGCTGCTCGGCGTCGACGAGGCGCGGCGGCGCGCCGGCGATTACTGTGAGGAGGCGCTCCAGGCCTTCGCCGGCCTGGGCGACCGAGCGGAGCCGCTGCGCGCGCTGGCGCGCTACGTCGTCTCCCGGAGGAAGTGAGCCATGCCGAGACTGCTCGACACCATCGAATCCCCGGCCGACCTCAAGAAGCTCCCGGTGGACCAGCTCCCCCGGCTCTGCCAGGAGATCCGCGACGAGATCATCGAGACCTGCGCCCGGACGGGCGGCCACCTCGGGTCGTCGCTGGGCGCCGTCGAGCTCAACGTGGCGCTCCACTACGTCTTCGAGTCCCCCACCGACCGCATCGTCTGGGACGTGGGCCACCAGGCCTACGCCCACAAGCTCGTCACCGGCCGCCGCGACCGCTTCCGGACCATCCGCACCGAGGGGGGCCTGGCCGGGTTCCCGGAGCGCGACGAGTCGGAGCACGACGCCTTCGGGGTGGGCCACGCCTCCACGGCGGTCTCGGCGGGCGTCGGCATGGTGGAGGGCAAGCGCCACCTCGCCCACGCGGGGCGGGTGGTGGCGGTGGTGGGCGACGGGGCCCTCACCGGCGGCGTGGCCTTCGAGGGGCTCAACCAGGCCGGCTACCTGCAGCGCAACTTCATGGTGGTCTTGAACGACAACGAGATGTCGATCTCGCCCAACGTGGGCGCGCTCTCGGAGTGGTTCTCGAAGAAGTTCGCCTCCCGCACCTACAACCGCTGGCGGCGCCAGGTGAAGGACTTCCTGCGCCACATGCCGAAGGGCGAGACCGCCATCGAGATGGTCCGCCACGGCATCGACGCCACCAAGGCGCTCATCACGCCGGGCATCCTCTTCGAGGGCATGGGCTTCCAGTACGTGGGGCCGGTCGACGGCCACGACATCGCCGAGCTGGTCCACAGCTTCTCGAAGCTGCGCGAGATCGACGGCCCGGTGCTGGTCCACGCCATCACCCAGAAGGGCAAGGGCTACCACCCGGCCGAGTCGGACAAGGCCACCCGGGGACACGGGCTGTCCTTCTTCGACGTGGCCACCGGCAAGCCGGTGCCGAAGAAGCCGGCTCCCAAGGCCTACACCGACCTCTTCGCCGAGGCCCTCTGCGAGCGGATGGAGCGCGACCCGCGCGTGGTGGCCATCACCGCCGCCATGCTGGAGGGCACCGGGCTCGTGAAGTGCCAGCAGCGCTTCCCGGACCGCACCTACGACGTCGGAATCGCCGAGCAGCACGCGGTCACCTTCGCGGCCGGGCTGGCCTGCGAGGGCGTGCGCCCGGTGGTGGCCATCTACTCCACCTTCCTGCAACGCGCCTACGACCAGATCATCCACGACGTGGCCCTGCAGCGGCTGCCGGTGGCCTTCGCGCTCGATCGCGGTGGGCTGGTGGGCGCCGACGGGAAGACCCACCAGGGCGCCTTCGACCTCTCGTACCTCCGTCCCATCCCCAACCTGGTGGTGATGGCCCCCTCCGACGAGAACGAGCTCCGCGTGGCGCTCGCCACGGCCGTGCACCACGAGGGCCCGGTGGCGTTCCGCTTCCCGCGGGGCTCCGCGGTGGGGCTGGCGCTCGAGCCGACCCCGGAGCCGGCGCCCGTCGGGAAGGCGCGGGTGCTGCGCCGTCCTCCCGGCAAGCCCGACCTGCTGATCGTGGCCGCCGGCACGCCGGCCCACGCCGCGCTGGCGGCGGCCGGCACGCTGGCCGGGCAGGGCATCGAGGCCGCCGTGGTCGACGCCCGCTTCGTGAAGCCGCTCGACGAGGAGACCATCTGCGGGCTCGCCGTCCAGGCGCGCCGCGTGGTCACCGTGGAGGAGAACGCGCTCTCCGGCGGGTTCGGCTCCGCCTGCCTGGAGGCCTTCGAGCGCGCCGGCCTGCTGGAGAAGGGGATCCAGGTGCGCCGCCTCGGCATCCCCGACGCCTTCGTCACCCACGGGGACGCGGCCCGGCAGCGCGCCGAGCTGGGCATCGACGCCGCCGGCATCGCGCGGGCCGGCCGGGAGCTGGTCGGCGATCGAGCGGCGGGACGGAGCGCGGGGTAGGCGGGTCGGCGCCCCCGTGTCCTCCCCCCGCCAGCGCGTCGACCTGCTCCTCGTCGAGCGCGGGCTGGCGGCCTCGCGCACCCAGGCCCAGGCGCTGGTCATGGCGGGGGCGGTGGTGGCCGGCGATCCGGCGTCCGGCGAGGCCAGGGTCGAGAAGCCCGGCCAGCTCTTCCCGCCGGACGTCCCCCTCCGCGTGAAGGACGGCGCGGCGCCGCAGAAGTACGTGTCGCGCGGCGCGCTCAAGCTCGAGAAGGCGCTCGAGGTGATGCCGGTCGACCCGGCCGGCCGGGTCTGCGCCGACCTCGGCGCCTCCACCGGCGGCTTCACCGACCTGCTTCTGCAGCGCGGCGCCGCGCGGGTGCACGCGGTGGACGTCGGCTATGGGCAGCTGCACCCCCGGCTGCGTTCCGACCCGCGCGTGGTCGTGCACGAGCGCGTGAACGCGCGCCTGCTCGTCGCCGGCGCGCTCGGCGAGGACGTGGACCTCGTGGTGGGCGACCTGTCGTTCATCTCGCTCCGGCTCGTGCTCCCCGCGGTGAAGGCGCTGCTCCGCCCCGGCGGGCGGGCCGTGCTGCTCGTGAAGCCCCAGTTCGAGGTGGGGAAGGGCGAGGTCGGGAAGGGTGGGGTGGTGCGGGAGGAGTCGAAGCGCGTCGCCGCGCTGGAGGGCGTGATGGCGGCCGCGCGGGAGCTCGGGTTCGAGGTGCTGGGCCACGCCGAGTCGCCGATCGAGGGACCGGCCGGGAACCGGGAGTGGTTGCTGGGGCTCGCGGCGCCTTCGCCCGGGGGGTTCGCCGCCGCCACCGCGTCCCCCGGCCAACCTTGACTATGGAGGCCCCCTAGGTTACGAACAGCCCACATTTTCGCCCCCGGGTAGCCGGGAAACGAAAGTGGGCCGCTGGAGCGCCCACTTTTTGCTTTTTTGGACACATGACCGGAATCGCACAGGAATCCGTCGCCGAGCGTGCGCGACAGCTCCTCGAGCCCGTGCTCGCGCGCGACGGCTTCGATCTGGTCGAGGTCGAGTGGCAGCGCGAGGGGGGCAGCTGGGTGCTGCGCCTCTACGTCGACCGCGCCGGAGGCGTCGGTATCGACGACTGCCAGGCGGCGTCCCGGCTCGTCGAGACCATCCTGGACGTCGAGGACTTCATCGAGCCGGCGTACAGCCTGGAGGTGAGCTCCCCCGGCGTCGAACGCCCGCTCCGCCGCCCCGCCGACTTCCAGAAGTACGCCGGCCATCGCGCCAAGGTGCGCGCGTTCGGCCCGCTCCAGAGCGCGGCCGGCCTGCCGCCCCGCAAGCAGTGGACCGGCACCCTGCGCGGGTTCGCGGAGGGCGCCGTGGAGATCGAGGTGGACGGGTCCGTCCACCGCATCCCGGTGGACCGGGTCGCCAAGGCCCACCTGGAGTACGACTTCGAAGCCGATCTGAGGAGGAAGCCCTAGCCATGCAGCCCAACGTCAATCTCAGCCTCATCCTGGACCAGGTCGCGAAGGACAAGGGCATCGATCGCGGCACCCTGGTGGCCATCCTCGAGGAGGCGATCGCCACCGCCGCCAAGAAGCACTTCGGCATGGAGCGGGCCCTGAAGGCCGTCTTCGACGAGGAGCGGGGCAAGGTGGACACCTTCCAGGTGCTCACCATCGTGGCCGACCCCACCGAGGAGAACCCGCTGCCCGACCCGGTCAACATGATCCCGGTCTCGTTCGCCCACGAGAAGGGGATCGAGGTCGAGCCCGGCGACGAGCTCGACTTCCCCATCTACTACAGCCCGGACGACGAGGCCCTGGCGCGCGCCCAGGACGAGCAGTGGGGCGACCTCCTCAAGCTCAAGACCTACCGCCGGAGCTTCGGCCGCATCGCCGCCCAGACCGCGAAGCAGGTCATGATCCAGGGCACGCGCAACGCCGAGCGCGAGAACGTCTACAACGAGTACAAGGACCGCAAGGGCGAGGTCATCACCGGCATCGTGCGGCGCTTCGAGCGCGGCAACGTCATCGTGGACCTGGGGCGCGCCGAGGCGGTGCTGCCGGTCCGCGAGCAGGTTCCCCGCGAGAGCTACCGCGCCGGGGACCGCATCCAGGCCTTCGTCTTCGACGTGCTCCGCGAGTCGCGCGGCCCCCAGATCATCCTCTCCCGCGCCTCGGTCGACCTGCTGCGCAAGCTCTTCGAGATGGAGGTCCCGGAGATCGCCGAGGGCGTGGTGGTCATCGAGGCCGCCGCCCGCGAGCCGGGCGGCCGCGCCAAGATCGCCGTCTCCTCCCGCGACAGCGACGTCGACCCGGTCGGCGCCTGCGTGGGCATGAAGGGCAGCCGCGTCCAGGCGGTGGTCCAGGAGCTCCGCGGCGAGAAGATCGACATCGTCCCCTGGCACGAGGACCCGGCCCGCTTCGTCTGCAACGCGCTCGCGCCGGCCGAGGTCTCGCGCGTGCTCCTCGACGACCAGAACCGGGCCATGGAGATCATCGTCCCCGACGACCAGCTCTCGCTGGCCATCGGGCGCCGCGGCCAGAACGTCCGGCTCGCCTCCCAGCTCACCGGCTGGAAGCTCGACATCAACAGCGAGTCGCGGGTGCGCGAGATGCGCGAGTTCGCCACCCGCAGCTTCACGGCCATCGACGTCCCCGAGGCCACGCAGGAGATGCTCTACGCCCACGGCTTCCGCAAGGCGCAGGACATCGCCAACGCCTCGCCCGACATGCTCACCCAGTTCCCCGGCTTCGACCTGGACATGATCCCGGCCCTGCAGAAGAAGGCCCGGGAGCAGGCCATCACCGACGCCGAGGAGGAGATCCGGCTCGAGCAGGAGCGCGAGGCGGCCCGCATCGCCGAGGCGCGGCGCCACCCGGACACGCTCTCCCAGGAGGAGCGCCTGGCGCGGGTGCGCGGCGTGGGCGAGAAGACCATCGAGCAGCTGAAGTCCGCGGGCTACGGGACGGTGGAGGCCATCCACGCCGAGCCCGACGTGAACAAGCTGGCCGACTCCACCGACCTCGGCATCAAGAAGGCGCGGCAGATCAAGCACGCGGTGGGCGTCTACCTCGAGGAGGAGAAGCGCCTCCGCGAGGACCTGGACGCCGAGCGCGCCCGTTCGGGGTCCCCGGTCTGAACGTGACGATCCCGGAGCGCACCTGCGTCGGCTGCGGGGAGAAGGTGCCCGCCACGGCACTCGTGCGCCTGCGCCTCGCCGACGGCGAGGTGGTGGTGGACCGGGAGCGCGCCGGCGGACGCGGCGCGTGGGTGCACGCGCGCGAGGCCTGCGTCTCGCGCGCGGCGCGGCGGAAGGGGTTCACCCGGGCGTTCCGGAAGCCCGTATCGGTCGACGAATCGCGGCTCCGGCAGCAGTTGACGGGCAACGGCGGCAAGGTCTAGGAGAGAGGCTCCATGTCGAAGAAGCGCGTGCACGAGCTGGCGAAGCAGCTCAAGGAGGCGGGGATCGAGCTCTCCAACCAGGAGCTCGTCGAGAAGCTCCACGCCCTGGGCTACGACGTGAAGAGCCATTCGTCCTCGCTCGAGGAGGACCAGTCGCAGTCGGCCTACGAGCGCATCGTCGCCGAGAAGAAGCCCAAGGCGCCGGCTGCGCGGCCCTCGGGCCCGGGCTTCGTGGTGCGCAAGCGCGCCCACGTCGAGCCGGCGCCGGTCGCCGCATCGCTTCCCGGCCCCGAGCCGGAGCCCGTGGCCGAGATCCCGGAGGAGCCGCAGGGCGTGGAGCCCGCGCCGGCCGTCGCGGCGGGAGAGCCCGAGGCCGCCGCCGCCAGCGCCCAGGCG
>JBBIOL010000061.1:0-20100 GCA_037443385.1 Anaeromyxobacteraceae bacterium | reverse complement strand
GCCGTCGGCCCCGGCCAGCGCGGCGAGCTCGGCCTCCATGGCGCCCCGGCGGGCCAGCGCCGCCTCCAGGCTGCCCCCGTGCTTGCGCGCGAGCGAGCGCAGCGCCGCGATGCGGTCGTCGACCTCGGCGAGCCGCTCCGGGTCGCCCTCCAGCCCGCCCGCGTAGCGCGCGAGCGCCCTCCCCGCCTCCTCGACCTCGGCGGCGGCCGACCGGAGGAGGGCGACCGTCTCCTCGAGACGTGGATCGAGCTGGGCCGCATCCTGCAGGGCGCGGAGCGACTGCCCGATGCGCTCGGCCGCGCTCCCCTCCTCGCCGTAGGCGAGCGCCTCGGCGGAGCGCGCCGCCTCGGCGAGCCGGGCCGCGCCCGAGAGCACCTTGCGCTCCTGCTCCAGCCGCAGGTCCTCCCCGGGCGTCGGGTCGAGCGCGGCGAGCTCCTGGAGCTGGAACGTGAGGTAGTCGGTGCGGCGGGCGCGCTCCCCCTCGTCGACGAGGAGCGCGCGCTCCTCCCGGACCAGCGCGGAGAGCGCCGCGTGCGCCTCGCGGTACCGGGCCGCGAGGCCACCGGCCGCGCCCACGCCGGCGAAGGCGTCGAGCAGGTCGAGGTGCGTGCCGGGGTCGAGCAGCGACACGTGCTCGTGCTGCCCGGTGAGGTCCACCACGCCGCGGAGCGCCGACTCCAGCATGGCCACCGTGCAGAGCGACCCGTTCACGAAGACCCGCCCGCGCCCGGACCGGGAGACGACCCGGCGGACGAGGAGCTCGGCGGCGCCCTGGCTTCCGGACCCGCGGGCCGGGACGCCCGCCGCCTCGAGGCGCGCCAGCGCCGGGTGATCGGCGGGAAGCTCGAAGAGCGCCTCCACCGAAGCCTCGTCGGCGCCTTCCCGGAGGACGTCCGCGCTGGTGCGCCCCCCGAGGACCAGGTGCAGGGCCCCGACGAGCAGGGACTTGCCGGCGCCGGTCTCCCCGGTGAGGACGTTCAGCCCCGGACCGAAGCGGACCTCGACCTGATCCACCACCGCGAAGCCCGTGATGCGCAGGGTCGTGAGCATGGGTGAAGTGTGCCACCGCTCCCTGACACTGCGCAAGCTTTCAGGTATCGGTCCGTTCAGGTGCCGGTTCCGCTGCCGGACCCCCTGGGTGGCGGTAGGCTGGAACCGTGACCTCCTCCGCCCGCGCCGCCTCCCTGCTCCTGTCCCTGGCCCTGCTCGCCGGTCCCGCCCGGTCCCGCGCCGAGTGGACCGCCGCCATCTCCGGCGGGGCCTACCTTCCCACGGGCACCTCCGTGTACGGGTCCTTCCAGGCGCGCCCCATGGCGGCCCTGTCGGTGGGATGGGACTCGTCCTACGTGGGCGCGTCGGCCTGGGCCGCCATCGTCTCCACCTCGGCGGGGCAACTGCTCCAGGAGACCTGCTTCCCGGTGATGGTCCGCGCCCGGGGACGGCTCCCGCTGGGCCTGGTCGTGCCCTACGCCTTCGGCGGCGTCGGCTTCGCCCCGGCGCGGGCGCTGCTCGACATGATCCAGTACGACACCGTGGCCTTCACGGCCCAGGCCGGCGCTGGCGTGGACCTGGTCTTCGGCGACATGTTCACGCTGGGTGCCGAGGGCGCCTGGCTCTGGCTCTCCCCGAGCTACGCCTTCGGGACCATGAAGCTCGACGGGGCGCTGGTGCTCGCCACGTTCGGGGTGCGCTTCCCCTGATCGCCGCCGCGGTCCCGGGTCAGCGCTCGCCCCAGCGCAGCTTGGCCCTCAGGATGCCGAAGAAGTGGAAGCTCGGGTTCCGCACGAGCAGCACCCGGTTCGGCGAGGGCTTCACCTGGACGCGATCGCCGCGGGACAGGGGCACGCCGGTCTGGCCGTCGAGCGACAGGTAGACCTTGGCGTCGTTCAGGAGCACCACGTTTATGGAGCGTTCCACCGGGACGAGGAGCGGCCGCTGCGTCAGCGTGTGCGGGCAGATGGGGTTGATGATGACCCCGTGCATGGTGGGGTAGACGATGGGGCCGTTCGAGGCCAGCGAGTAGGCGGTGGAGCCGGTGGGCGTGGCGATGATCACGCCGTCGGCCTTGTAGGTGGTGAGGTAGTCCCCGCCGTAGGAGGTGTCGAGCTCGGCCATGGGGGAGAGCGCCCCCTTGGAGATGACGGCGTCGTTCAGGACCTCGGCGTCGAGCTCCGGGCCGCCGTCGCGCCCGCCCCGGTGCAGGTGGATGCGCAGCTTCATGCGCGGGGAGACGGTGGCCTCCCCCGCCAGCACCTGGTCCAGCGCCGGGTACATCTCGCTCTGGGGCACCTCGGTCATGAAGCCGAGGCTCCCCATGTTGATGCCGAGGATGGGGGCCGGGCGCCCGGCGAGCAGGTGGGCCGCGTGGATCAGCGTACCGTCCCCGCCCAGCACCACGACCAGGTCGGCGTCCCGTCCCACCTGCTCCTCGTCGCGCAGGACCTCGACCCCCTTCGACCGGAGGAAGCGCTCGACGTAGTGGGCCGTCTCGGTGGCCTCGGCCGACGTCTTCTTCGGCACGATGCCGATCCGGCGCGGCACGGAGCAGGGGAGGGATTCCATCCGGGGCAATATATATTGTCCCGGCCCGATGGACCTGTTCGACCACGCACTCGACCGGGACGACGCCGCGCGACCGCTCGCCGAGCGGCTCCGGCCGCGCCGGCTGGAGGAGTTCGTCGGCCAGGAGCACGTGCTCGGCCCGGGGAGCGCGCTGCGCCGGGCCATCGAGGCCGACGAGGTCCCCTCGCTCATCCTCTGGGGCCCGCCGGGCACCGGGAAGACCACGCTGGCGCGCATCGTGGCCGGGCGCACCGGCGCCACCTTCGTGCCCTTCTCCGCGGTCCTGGGCGGGGTGAAGGAGATCCGCGAGATCGTGGCCGAGGCCCGCGAGCGGCGCCGGCTCCGGCGGCAGCGCACCATCCTGTTCGTGGACGAGATCCACCGCTTCACCCGCTCCCAGCAGGACGCCTTCCTGCCCCACGTCGAGGCGGGCGTGGTGACGCTCATCGGCGCCACCACCGAGAACCCGTCCTTCGAGATCAACGGCGCCCTCCTCTCCCGCTGCCGGGTGGTGACGCTCCGCGCGCTCACCGACGAGGAGGTGGCGACGCTCCTCGATCGCGCCGTGGCCTCGCCCCGCGGCCTCTCCGGCTCCCTCCGGCTCGCGCCCGGCGCGCGGGACGCGATGGCGCGCTCGGCGTACGGCGACGCGCGGCGGGCGCTGGTGGCGCTCGAGTCGGCGGCGGCGGCGGTGCGGCTCGCCGGGCGGGAGGAGATCGGCCTCGGCGACGCCGAGGAGGCCATGCAGCACCGGCCCCTGCCCTACGACAAGGCGGGCGAGCAGCACTACGACCTGGCGAGCGCCTTCATCAAGTCCATGCGGGGCTCCGACCCGGACGCCGCCGTCTACTACATGGTCCGCATGCTGGAGGGGGGCGAGGAGCCCCGCTTCGTGGTGCGGCGCATGGTGATCTTCGCCGCCGAGGACGTCGGCAACGCCGATCCTCAGGCGCTGGTCGTGGCCACGGCGGCGCTGCAGGCGCTCGAGCTCGTGGGCATGCCGGAGGGGGTGCTGCCGCTCACCCAGGCCGCCACCTACCTGGCGCTGGCCCCGAAGTCGAACACCGTCATCACCTCCTACGCCACGGCACGCCGGTTGGTCCGGGAGCGCGGCCCGCTTCCCGTGCCGCTCTCGCTGCGCAACGCGCCCACCGCCCTCCTGGAGGCGATGGGCTACGGCGGCGGCTACCGCTACCCGCACAACTTCGCCGGGCACTACGTGGCCGAGGCATACCTGCCCGACGCCCTGCGCGGCACGCCGGTGGTGGTCCCGTCGGGGACGGGTCGCGAACGCGAGCTGTTCGAGCGGCTGGCGCGGCTCCGCGCCGGCAAGCCCGGCACGGACGGTGAAGGCGGCTAGGCCGGGTACCTTCCGGTCACGTAGTCCACGAGGTCCTGGATCTGCCCCTCGCGGTTGCGCACCAGCCAGTGGTTGAGATCGCCCTGCGAGACCACGCCCACCACGTTCCCGCCGTCCACCACCGGGATGTGGCGGATGCGCTTCTCGGAGATGACGCGCATGGCGTCCACCACCGACGAGGACGGCCGCATCACCACCAGCTCGCGCGTCATCACCTCGGCCACCCGGGTGGTGCCGGGGTCGCGCCGCTCGCCCACCACGCGGCGCAGGATGTCACGTTCGGTGAATATCCCCACCAGCCGCCCGCCGTCCATGACCAGGACCGATCCGACCTGGTTCCGGATGAGCACCTCGGCCGCCGCGGCCACGGTGAGGTCGGGCGCGATGGTCAGGGTGGTGGTCCCGCGCGACTTCCCGGCGAGGATCTGCGACAGCGGGGTCTGCGTGTCCGGCTTCAGGTCCATGGACTCCTCCCTAGGCACGGGGCTATATCCGGTGCCCCTCGCGCGCGCACGGTGTCCACATGGTCTTCTACCTCCACGGCTTCGCCTCCGGCCCCGGCTCCACCAAGGCCACCGCCATCTCCGCGGGTCTCGCCGAGGACGGGATCACCCCGGTCCGGCTCGACCTCACGCCCGGGCCGGACGGCTTCGAGCGCAGCACGCCCTCGTCCATGCTGGCCGTGGCCGAGGAGGCCCTCCGCGCGGCGGCCGGGCCCCACACCCTGATCGGAAGCTCGCTGGGTGGCTGGCTGGCGGCGCTGGCCGCGTCGCGCAACCCCGCGGTGGAACGGCTGGTCCTGCTGGCCCCGGCCTTCCGCCTCCATGAGCGCTGGAGCCGGCGGCTCACCCCCGCCGAGCTCGCCGCCTGGGAGCGGGACGGGTCGGTGGAGGTCCACCACCACGCCACCAACCGGCCCCGTCGCATCGGCTGGGGCTTCTTCTCCGACGCGGCGCGCCATCCGGCCTTCCCCGAGGTCCGGGTCCCCGCGCTCTGCATCGCCGGCCGTCGCGACGAGACCGTGCCGCTCGAGGACGTCCGGGCCTGGGTGGAGCGGACGCCCGGCGCGATCCTCGAGGTGGTCGACGACGGCCACGAGCTCACCGCGGTGCTCCCCCGCGTGGTGGAGCGGACGCGCGCCTTCCTCCGCGCGCCGGTCGCCTCCCGCCCGGGCTAGAGCGCCGGCTCGGGGGGCTGCGTCTCCCCGTCGACGTCGTCCTCGATGTCGGACCGGTACTTGCGCAGGACCCGCTTGAAGTTCGAGCGATCCATGCCGGCCTTGCGGGCGGCCGCGGAGATGTTGTTGTCGCTGGCCTTCATGAGCGCGTCCACGTAGCGCTTCTCGAAGCTCCGCAGCGCCGCGTCCTTCGCCGTGGCGTAGCTCTGGGAGAGGAGCTCGGAGTCGTCGCCGGGCTGGGACACCTCGCGCAGCACGGGCGCGGTGCGGCCGGTGACCGAGGGAGGCAGGTCGGCGGGCTGGACCGCGTCGCCGCGGCAGAGGACCACGGCCCGCTCGATGGCGTTCTCGAGCTCGCGCACGTTCCCCGGCCAGCGATAGACGCAGAGCAGCTCGATGGCCTGCGGGGAGAGGGTGCGCACCTTCTTGCCCAGCCGGTCCGCGTAGCGGCGCACGAAGTGGTGGGCGAGCAGGGGGACGTCGTCGAGGCGGTCCCGCAGCGGGGGCAGCGGGATGGCGATGACGTTCAGGCGGTAGAAGAGGTCCTCGCGGAACTTGCCGGCGCGGACCAGCTTGGGCAGGTCGCGGTGGGTGGCGGCGATGACGCGGACGTCCACCTTCACCGGGTCGGTGGATCCCACCCGCTTGATCTCCCCCTCCTGCAGGACGCGCAGCAGCCGGACCTGGGTGGAGAGGGGGATGTCGCCGATCTCGTCGAGGAAGATGGTGCCGCCGGTGGCCGCCTCGAAGAGCCCCTTGTGATCCCGGTTGGCCCCGGTGAACGCGCCCTTCACGTGGCCGAAGAGCTCGCTCTCGAGCAGGGTCTCGGTGAGCGCCCCGCAGTTGAGCGCCACGAAGGAATGGGCACGGCGCGGGCTGCGCGCGTGCAGCGCCCGGGCCACGAGCTCCTTGCCGGTGCCGCTCTCCCCCTGGACCAGCACGGTGGCGGCGCTGTAGGCCACCGCCTCGATCATGCGCCCGACCTCCCGCATGGGGCCGCTCGTCCCCACGAGCCCCTGGGTGGTCTCGAGGGCCTCGAGGCGGGTCTCGAGCTCCCGGTTGCGGTCCTGCAGGCGCTTGCGCTCGGCGGCCCGGGCGACCACGTAGGCCACGTGCTCCACGTCGTCGGGCTTCTCGATGAAGGGCTTGATGAGGTAGTCGTGCGCCCCGGCCTTCATTGCCGCGAGCGCCGTGTCCACCGTGGCGTGCCCGGTCATCATGATCACCTCGATCTCCGGGCGGCGGTGCTTGACCGCGTTCAGCAGCTCGATCCCCGACAGCTCGGGCATCCGGATGTCGAGCATGGCGACGTCGAAGTCCTCGGTGGCGAGGCGCTGGGTGGCCGCGATGGGGGAGTCGAGCGCCACCACCTCGTGCCCCTTCTTGCGCAGGATCACCTCGAGCGCGCGGAGGACGCTGGGCTCGTCGTCGACGACGAGGACGCGGGCGGGGCGGGCGGTCTCTTCCATGGCGACTCCTCCGGTCACGGGACGGTCTCGGCGGGGAGGTCCACGACGAATCGCGCCCCTCCCTCCGTGCGGTTCTCGAGGCGGATCGATCCGCCGTGCTCCTCGGCGATCCGGTAGCAGATGGAGAGGCCGAGCCCGGTGCCCTGCCCCTCCGGCTTGGTGGTGAAGAAGGGCTCGAAGACGCGCTCGGCGATCTCGGCCGGGACGCCGGGCCCGTCGTCGGCGACGCTCATCACGACGCGGCCGGGGCCGCCCGGGCCGGTCTGCACGGCGATCTTGCCCTTGCCGGACACCGCCTGGGTGGCGTTCACGATCAGGTTCACCGCGACCTGCTGGAGCTGGTTGGCGTTTCCGAGCGTGCGGGCCGGCTGGAGGTCCCGCTCGACCGCGATCTTCCCGTCGCGGAGGTTGGGCTGGAGGATGAGGAGCGCCTCGTCCACCACCCGCGCCAGGTCCACCGGGCCGCGCTCGTGCTCCTTGGGCACCCGCGAGAAGCGCAGCAGCGACTCGACGATGCGCTTGGCCCGCATGGCCGCGTCGCTGATGAGCCGCAGGCTCTCCTGGTCCTCGGCGGTGCGCTCGTCCTGCGCCATGATCTGGGCGAAGGCCAGGATCCCGCCCAGCGGGTTGTTGATCTCGTGGGCCACCCCGCCCGCCAGCTGGCCGAGCGCCGACATCTTCTCGGCCTGGAAGAGGCGGCGCGTCACCTCGCGCTCCTGGGTGACGTCCTTGTAGACCACCACGAGCGCGTCGCGACCGAACGGGAAGGCCCGCATGAGCCAGACCCGCGTGCCGAACGACACCACGCGCTCGCCGGCGTCGTCGAGGTGCGCCCGCGGGCAGGGGAGCTGCCCGAAGGCGTGGCCCACGCAGCGCAGCCCGGGCAGGCTGCTCGCCGGGACGCCGGCCAGCCGGGCGAAGGCGGTGTTGGCGCGCACCACCTCGCAGCCGCCCCGGATGATGGCGAGCGGATCCCCGAGGGCGTCGAAGCAGGTGCGCCACTCCTGGGCGGCGAGGCGCAGCGCCTCGGTGCGCGCCTCCAGCTTGGCGTCGAGCTCGCGGTTCAGCCGCTCGAGCTCGGCCTGCCGCGCCGTGAGCATGGACTGGAGCCGCTGGTTCTCCTCGATCATCCAGAACTGGTCGATGGCGTCCTGGACGGTGAGCAGGAGGTGGTTCTCGTCCCAGGGCTTCCAGATGAAGCGGAAGATCTCCGAACGGTTGACCGCCTCCTCGATGGCCGAGGTGTCGGCCTGCCCGGTGAGGAGGACGCGCTGGACCGCCGGGTACCGCTCCTTCACGATCCGGAGGAACTCGACCCCGTCCATGCCGGGCATGCGGTAGTCGGAGACGACGACCTGGACCGGCTCGCTGGCGAGCAGGTCGAGCGCGGTGGCCGCCTCGGGGGCCTCGAGGAAGTTGCAGCGCGCCCGGCGGAGCACGCGCCTCAGCGACCGGCGCACGTGCTCGTCGTCGTCGACCACGAGCACCGACGCGTCGCGGGACGGGGCGCTGGACCTCGAACGTGGCTCGGCGACGCTGTCCATGGCGACCCTGTAGGCAAATGCACGACCCGGTCCAGGTGGACGGAACCCGGGGTCCGCAGGATTCCAGGGTATTCACCCGGTGACGGGATGGGTATCCCGTAACCCGGGTCCTACCCGAATCAGTCGGGCGCGCGATGGATCTGACCCCGTTGGGGCCCTACCTCGAAAGGGACGTCATGATCCCGCCGCCCCGCGATCTCGCGGATTCGAGCGCCCTTGCGGCCGCGCGGAGCAGGCCAGGCGCGTCGGTGGCCGGCTGCGACGGGTAGCTCGCAACCCCCACGGAACGGGGAGGACGAGACGGGTCCCCCGGTCCGGCCGCACCCGCCACCCGCTCGGCCACGAGCAGCGCGCCCTGCAGCGGCGTCTCGGGGAGGAGGACCGCCACGGACCCCTCCGGTGCCGGGAGCACGGTGTCGCAGAGCCGGACCGCGTCCCGGATCCGCCCGAGCGCGTCGGTGGTGGCCGGGCCCTCCACGAGGAGGAGGGCCAGCGCCTGCCGGTAGCGCACGGCGCGCGCCACCTCCCGGCGCAGCACCACCTCGAACTCGGTCAGAAGGCCTCCCAGACGTCGGCGGGGATCACCGGGGCGAGCCCGCCGCCGCCCAGGATGTTCACGATCGGCGAGGCCGCGGCGCGGACCACGCTCCCCCCGGGGTGGACCGGGAGCAGGCCACCGTAGGTGGATACGTCCCGGTAGAGCGAGCCCGGGTCGAGCCCGGTCGGCAGCACGCGCGTGGCCGGACGGCGAGCGGCGAAGACGCGCTCCTGGGCGATGAACCCGCCCCCTCGCCGGTCCCGGGCGGCCTCCCGGACCACCCGCTCCCAGGCGGCGGGTTCGGTCTCCGCGCCGAGGTGAACGCTCTTGCCCCCGTAGTCCCAGCTGCGCTTCAGGACGAAGCCCTCCCGCCCGGCGACGAGCCGGTCGACGGTGTCCTCCCCGTGCAGCCGGGTCCACGGCAACCGGCGGGCGGCAGCCAGCTCCCCCGCGTCGAGCCCGGCCAGGCCGGCGAGCGCGGCGTCCTCGCCGGCCTCGGAGAGGCGGGCGAAGAGCGCCTTCGCCTCCAGCATCCCGTTGACCGGGTTCACGAGGTGCCAGCGTCCCGGGTCCCGGAGCGCCCGGGCGAAGGGCGCGTCGGCGGGCGTGCGGTGGGCCCACACGTGGCGGTAGAGCAGGTCCCAGCGGTCGGGATCCGCCTCCGAAGGGACGAGCACCTCGACCGCGTGCCCCATCTGCCGGAAGTGGGCGGCGAGCCGCCGCAGCTCTCCCACCTGGGCGTCTCCCGGGCGGGCCACGATGGCGATGGACGGGCGCACCCGCTCCCCTCCGCGCCAGCGGTGGAAGGCCACGAGCGTCTCCCGCAGGGCCTCCATGTGGCCGCCGGCGCGCGCGAGGAGGTCGCGTTCCCGGTGCGGCGGCAGGCCCCGGAGCCGGGCCGCGGCGCGGATCCAGGAGTGTGCGGCCAGATCGGCGTAGGCCGGCATGGCCGGGATGGTGGCGTTCAGCTCGAGCGCGCGCGGGAGCCCGCCGTCGGACGGCGGGAGGAAGTCCACCCGCGAGACCACGGCGGGACACGGCGCCCCGTCGAAGAGACGCGCCATCGCCTCGGCCTCGAGCCCCTCGAAGGGTCCGAGGAGCGCCTCCCGGTCCCGGGGGTGTCCGCGCGCGACGAGCGCACGCGCGAGCTTCACCGACCCGGACAGGATGGCCCGCGACTCCGCGGCGAGCCAGGCGAGCCGCTCCCGCGACTCCACCTCGGGCTCGGCGACGAGGGGGATGGGCACGACCTCGCCGTCGGGGCGGAGCACGGTCATGCCGCCCGCCCAGGCCATGCGCGCGGCCTCCTCGCCGATGCGGGCGATCTGGGCGTCGTCGAAGGGACCGTTGCGGTGCATGCCGGGCGCTGATAGCAAGGCGGGGTCATGAAGATCTACACGAAGACCGGCGACGGAGGCGAGACGAGCCTCTTCGGGGGCGGTCGCGTCCCGAAGGACGACGCGCGGGTCGAGGCCTACGGCGCGGTCGACGAGCTCAACGCCGCGCTCGGGCTGGTGCGTGCGCTCGGGCCCGTGGAGGAGATCGACCTCGAGCTCTCCCGCGTCCAGGACGAGCTCTTCGCGGTGGGCGCCGACCTCGCCACGCCGGTGGACGCGCGCGCCCGCGGCTCCCTCCCCGGCGTGCGCGCCGCGTGGGCCGAGGCGCTCGAGCGGGCCATGGACCGGTGGAATCTGGAATTGCCGGCCCTCACGGCCTTCGTCCTGCCCGCCGGGACCCCGGCTGCGGCGGCGCTCCACGTCGCGCGCGGGACCTGCCGCCGCGCCGAGCGGCGCGTGGTGGCCCTCTCCCACGTCGCCCCCGTCGACCCGGCCGTGGTGGTCTACCTGAACCGGCTCTCCGACTTCCTCTTCGAGGCCGCCCGCCTGGCCAACCTCCGCGCCGGCGTCGCCGAGACGCCCTGGCATCCCCGGAGGGAGGGCTAGGCATGGCGCCGCGCCGTCGCGTGGCGCTCGTGACCGGCGCCGGCACGCGCGTGGGGCGGGTCGTCGCGCTCGACCTCGCCCGCCACGGGTGGCAGGTGGTGGCCCACTTCCACGTCCACCGGCCTCCCCGCACCCTCCTCGGCATCCGGGGCGACCTCTCCACGCCCGACGGCCCCGCCTCGCTGGCCCGCGCGTTCCGCAAGCGCTTCGACCGGCTCGACCTGCTCGTGAACGGCGCCGCGGTCTTCGAGCGGCGGGCGGTCGAGGACACCGACGCCACCCTCTTCGACGGACAGATGGCGCTCAACGCGCGCGCCCCGCTCCTGCTCGCGCGCGCGCTGCTCCCGCTGCTCCGGCGCGCCCGCGGCTCGGTGGTGAACGTCGCCGACGTGGGCGGCGCGCTCGTCCCCTGGGCCGGCTACTCGGCCTACGGGGCATCCAAGGCGGCGCTGCGGGCGGTCACCGAGGCCCTCGCGCTCGAGCTCGCACCCGCGGTCCGCGTGAACGCGGTGGCCCCGGGCACCGTGCTCTGGCCGGAGAGCTACACCGCCGGTGCCCGGAAGCGGCTGGCCCGCCGGATCCCGCTCCGCCGCGTCGGCACGCCCGAGGACGTCGCGGCAGCGGTCCGGTTCCTGGCCGACGCGCCGTTCGTGACCGGCGCGACAGTCCCGGTGGACGGTGGAAGGCACCTGGGAATCTCCCCGTGACGGCCGGAGCTTGCCGCGCCAATTGCCTGGACCGTCCCGGTCCATTATGAATGGTGGCGTACGGTCCTGGCCACGTCCTGGACCCACCTGAACCCGAGGAGCACGCATGGACACCGCCACCGTCACCCCCGTCGCACCGGCCCCCGCCACCGAGACCCCGAACTCCGTGACCCTCACGGCGAAGGCGGTCGAGATGGTCCTCGCGGCCATCGAGCAGGAGGGGCTCGCCGGCCACGGCATCCGCATCGGCGTGGCCGGGGGCGGCTGCTCCGGCTTCCAGTACACGATGGACTTCGAGAAGGACGCCAAGGAAGGCGACACCGTCCTCGAGCAGGCCCGCGGCCTCAAGCTCTACGTCGACCCCATGAGCGCCATGTACCTGCAGGGCGTCACCGTGGACTACGTCCAGGGGCTCCAGGGCGCCGGGTTCAAGTTCCACAACCCGAACGCCAAGAACACCTGCGGCTGCGGCTCGTCCTTCTCGGCCTGACCGGCCTTGCTGGTCGTCCGCCAGGCGGTCGTCGGACCGTTCGCGGAGAACACCTGGCTCGTCGCCGACGACGGGACCGGTGACGCGGTGGTGATCGACCCGGGCGGTGACACCGCCCGCGTGCTCGGGCTGGCCCAGCCCGACTTCCGGGTGCGCGCCATCCTCGCCACCCACGGCCACGTGGACCACGTCTTCGGCGCCGAGGAGCTGGCGCGCCGCACCGGTGCGCCGTTCCGGATCCACGAGGGAGACGCGCCGTTCCTGCGGGCGCTGCCCGCCCAGGCGGCGGGTCTCGGCTTCGGGGCGGCCCGGGTCCCGGAGGTGGCCTCGCACCTCGTCGACGGCGAGGTCGTCCGGGTGGGCGGGCACGAGGCGCGCGTCGTCCACACCCCGGGTCACAGCCCGGGCGGCGTCTCGCTCTTCTTCCCCGTGGACCGCCTGCTCTTCACCGGCGACACCCTGTTCGCCGGGTCGGTGGGTCGCACCGACCTGCCGGGCGGCAGCGGCGACGCGCTCGTGCGGTCGATCCGGGAGCGGCTCTTCCCGCTCGGTGACGACGTGCGCTTCCTCCCGGGTCACGGTCCGGGCGGGACGCTCGGCGAGGAGCGCCGGTCGAACCCGTTCGTGGGCGGGCGGTCGCCCTAGCCCATCGACACCACGCCCATGATGTTCTGGCCGGCGTCCACGTAGAGGGTCTCGCCGGTGATCCCCGACCCCATGGACGAGCAGAGGAAGAGTGCGGCCTTCCCCACCTCCTCGTGGTCGATGTTGCGGCGCAGCGGCGTCTTGGCGGCGTTCTCGCCGAGCATGGCGCGCATGCCCTTGATCCCGGCCGCGGCCAGCGTCTTCAGGGGGCCGGCGCTGATGGCGTTCACCCGGATGCCCTCGCGGCCCATGTCCTCGGCCAGGTAGCGCACCGAGGCCTCCAGCGCGGCCTTGGCGACCCCCATCACGTTGTAGTTCGTGACCACCTTCTCGGCGCCGTAGTAGCTCAGCGTGACGATGCTCGAGCCTGGCTTCATGAGGGGCCGGAAGGCGCGGGCCAGCGCGATGAGCGAGTAGGCCGAGACGTCCATGGTGATGCGCCAGGCCTCGCGGGTGGTCACGTCGGTGAAGCGCCCGTCGAGCGCCTCCCGGGGCGCGTAGCCGATGGCGTGGACGAGGACGTCGACGGAGTCCCACACCTTGCGGACCTCGGCCACCGCCGCCTCGATCTGCGCGTCGTTCGAGACGTCGACGTCGAGGACGGCGGCCGGGTTCAGGGTCTTCACGAGGGGGATGGTGCGCTTCCCCATGGCCTCGCCCGGATACGAGAAGGCGAGCTCGGCGCCCTGGGCGTGGAACTGCTCGGCGATGGCCCAGGCGATGCTTCGATCGTTGGCCACGCCGGTGACGAAGGCGCGCTTCCCCTGCATCAGTCCGTTCATGCCGACAGGGTGTAGCAGAGCGACGGTCGTCCCGCCACAGGCCGGGGGCCGGGTGGGGTAAGGTGCCCCCGTGGAGCGGATCGGCGACTGCACCGGCGTGCTCGTGGCCGGGGGCCAGGCCCGCCGCATGGGGGGCGCGGCCAAGGGACTCGTGCGCGTTCACGGGGAGCCCATCGCGGTCCGGTCGCTCGCGCTCCTCCGCTCCCTCTTCGACGAGGTTCGGGTGGTGGCGAACGACCCGGCGCCGTGGTCCGGCCTCGGGGCCGCGGTGGTCGCCGACGTCCTGCCAGGCAAGGGCGCGCCCGGCGGGCTCCACGCCGCGCTCTCCACGGCCCGGACCGGCTGGGTCTTCGCCGTGGCCTGCGACATGCCCTTCCTCTCGGAGGCCGCCATCCGCCACCTGGCCGGCCGGCGCGAGGGCGTGGACGCGGTCCTGCCCGAGGGATCCCGTGGGCCGGAGGGCCTGCACGCCTTCTGGTCGCGCCGGGCGCTCCCCGTCGTGGACCGCATGCTCCGGGCCGGGGACCCCTCGCTGCGGGAGCTCGCGACGGCGATCCACGCCCGCGTGGTCCCGGCCGCGGAGTGGGCCGTCGTCGATCCGGGCCATCGCTCCCTCGAGAACGTGAACGCGCCCGAGGACCTCGAGCGGCTCGGTCTCGGGCCGCCGGAGCCTATCCACCGTCGTCCCTGACCCTCCTGGAGACCCCACGTGCCCACACCCGTCCGCAGCCGCTCGCCCTTCCCTCTCCTGCTCCTCGCCGCGCTCGCGACGGCCGGGTGTGGAGGCACGGACACCACCACGGCCGTGAAGGGCGGGGGCACGACACCGGTGCTCCTCAAGGCCCCGGTGGGCACCTCTCCGGTCCGGGGACCGTCCGACGCCTGGGTCACGGTCGTCGTCTTCTCCGATTTCGAGTGCCCGTTCTGCGCCACCGCGCAGGCCACCCTCGCCACCGTGCTCCCGGAGTTCGGCGACGACGTCCGGCTCGTCTACAAGCACTACCCGCTCTCCCTGCACCGGTACGCCCGGCCCGCGGCGGTGGCCGCCCGGTGCGCGCACGCCCAGGGCCTGTTCTGGCCCTTCCACGACCTGCTCCTCGCCGGGCAGTCCGCCATCTTCGGCGGCGACGTCGAGGCCGGGTTCGCGTCCGTGGCGGCGCAGGCGGGCCTGGACGTGGCTGCGTGGCAGGCCTGCCGGTCGGACGCGGCGGCCGACGCCGACGTGGTCGCCGACATGGCGCTTGGCGCGCGACTGGGCGTCACGGGCACGCCCACCTTCGCCGTGAACGGGATCCGGCTCGTGGGGAGCCAGCCGGCGTCGGTCTTCCGCGCCAGCATCGACGCCGAGCGGACCCGGGCGCGCGCGAGCGGAGTCCCGGCGGCCGCGTACTACGACCAGGTGGTCCTCGCCCCCTGAGCGCGCGGCTCCCGCCCGCGCCCGGCCGTCAGTACCAGTCGAGCTGCTGGGTGGTGGGGCACGGGCAGGTGTAGTCGCGGGTCACCGTGGCGGCCCCCTGGAACGGCCCGCTGTAGCAGAAGACCGCGCAGCCCACGTCGGTGGCGAGGAGCGCCTTCTGCCAGACCAGGCAGAGCGATCCGCCCAGGTTGGGGCAGGACTGGGTCGGCGTGATCTCGTTGCCACCCGGCGCCCAGGCCCGGGCAGCCGTGCGTGCCGTCTCGAGCGTCCAGACGAACGCCGGCGCGCAGTTGTAGTAGGTGATCTCGGAGGTGGTGCCCACGAAGTCCTTGTGCTGCACCGGGCAGGAGGTCCCGCAGCAGGTGGCGCTCCCGAGGGGCGCCGGGCAGCAGCTCCCGCCGCAGGTCAGGGTCGTGCAGGCCGCCTGGCACGTGCCACCGGAGCAGGACTGGCCGAGGAGGCAGGCGTTCGTGCAGGAACCGCAGTGCTGGGGGTCGGTGCGGAGGTCGACGCAGCTCGTTCCACACAGGGTGAATCCCGCGGCGCAGGTCTGCTGGCAGGTCCCCCCCGAGCAGACCTGCCCGGCGGCGCAGGCGTTCCCGCAGCTGCCGCAGTTGGCCGGGTCGGTGGAGACGTTCGTGCAGACGGCGGCCGAGCCGGTGCCGCACACCTGCTTCGGCGGGCTGCAGACGCACTTGCCCACGCAGCCCTCGCCGACCGCGCAGGACGCGCAGGTCTCGCCCGACGTGCACACGTTGCCGCAGGCCCCGCAGTTGGAGGCGCTCGCGGCGAGATCCACGCAGGTCCCGGTGGTGGGGTCGTCGGGACAGAGGGCCACCGAGCCCGGGGAGGTGTTGCAGGAGCAGGCCCCGGTCCTGCACTGGCCGAGCCCGCAGGCGTGGCCGCAGCGGCCGCAGTTGGCACCGTCGGTCTGGGGGTCGACGCAGCGGAGGCCGCAGGTGAGCGGCGCGCTCGACGGGCAGCCGCACAGCCCCGACACGCAGCTCGCGCCGGCGTCGCAGGTGGTGTTGCACGCCCCGCAGTGGAGGGCGTCCGAAGAGAGGTCCACGCAGGTCCCGCCGCAGGCGGTCTGGCCGGCCGGGCAGGAGAGCGGGGCGGAGCTGCACCCCGCCCCGGAGAGCGCGGCCAGGAGGGCGAGGAGCGGAACCATCCACGGGACGAGCCGTCCGGACCGAGCCACCATCACGCGCCTCCCCGGGCAGTGCCCGACGTTCGCGGCCAGTCTAGACCGCCCGGGGGCGGCGGGGGACGGCCCGGCAGGGTTCCCCGGACCGGTGCGGTCCGCTTCGCCTACCGCTTTCCACCGCTGGTGCGGGGGCGGCTCGGCCTGCGGGGCGCCGACTCGGTCCGGGTCCGCGTCAGGCGGAACTTGGCGTCGGTCTTCTGCCGGTTGGACGCCTTCCGGGACGACTTGCGGGACGGGCGCGCCCCGGGGGCGAAGTCCTCGTAGGCGTAGAGCGCCTTGCGATCCTTGCCCGACAGGTTGTGCGCCTTCGGGCCCGGCCTGGCCTTGGGCTCGGCCTTCGCCTTCTTCGGTCCGGACCGCTCGGCGTTGTAGCGGAACCACTCGGCCCTGGTCGCCATGGACGTGCCTCCGGGCTGCGCGGGGATGCGGAGATACTACGCCCCGGCCGCGCCTCCGGCCACCGGACCCGGTCCGGGCGCGCGGCAGGCCCGGCTCCACAGCGCGTTGTGCCGGCAGAGGTCCGCGTCGAGCCCCGGGATCTCCCGCTCGGCCAGGATCCCGGTCTCGACGAAGTACTGGCCGATGCGCCGCTGCAGGCGCCGCTGCCGGCCGAGCAGCGCGAGGAGCTGCCCACCGGAGAGGAAGCCCTGGCGGCGCGCGTACTCGCCGAACGGCTCGCCGCCGCCGTCGCGCCGGCGTCGGTCCAGGATCTCGCGCACCTCGTCGTCGGAGAGGTGGCCCCACTCCACGGCGATCCGCCCGATGGCGGGCCGCTGCCGGCGCTGCCAGGCCACCGCCTCGACCAGGTTCCGCCAGGACGCCCGCCCCGAGTAGTAGAGGAACTCGGCGAAGAGCAGCGGGCGGTGCGGCAGCGGCGACCGGGCGAGGTGGTCCCGCGGCGGGCGGGAGGCACGCTCCCGGGCTCGCTGCGCTGCCGGGCGCGGCGCCGGAGGGGCCCCCTCCCGCGACAGGAGCTCGTAGGCCTCCACGATCTCGCGGAACTCGGCGGAGAGGCTGGCCTCGCTCCGGCCCAGGGCCCGGGCTCGGTCGGGGTGGGACTCGAGCGCCCGGCGCCGGAACGCCTCGCGGACGTCCGACCGGAATCCGCTCCCGGACCGCCGGGTGGGCCGATTCGCGCCGAAGAGCAGGTCGAGCGCCCGCTCGATGTCCGCACGCCCCGCCCCGTCTCGCCCGTTCACGCCCACCTCCCGGACCACCTCATCCTACATTGACCCTACATGTAGGATGATCGAGCGGACCGGGTCGGCTGTCGAGATTTCGACCGCTTCCGGAGGGGCGCGGGCTACAGGACGGAGTCGACGAGGCGGGCCAGCTGCTGGGCCGTCCTCCGCCTCGCGGGGCGCGCCTTCCACTCGGCCTCGGTGAGCTCGCGGGAGTCGCGGAAGTATCGCTCCTGGATGTGTGCCAGGTCGGAGGCGACGCCCCGGTCGTAGAAGAAGACCATGGCCTCCTCGTTCAGCGTGAACGAGCGCATGTCGAGGTTGGAGGAGCCGATGGCGCAGAGGTCGTCGTCCACCGACACATGCTTCGCGTGGAGGAAGCGGGGCAGGTAGCGGTGGATGCGCACGCCCGCCGCGAGGAGCTCCCCGTAGTAGGACTCCTGCGCGAGCCGGACCAGCCACTGGTCGGCCTGGAACGGGGTGACGAGGCGCACGTCGAGCCCGCGTCGGGCGCCGGCCTGCATGGCGTCCACGAACGGGCGATCGGGCACGAAGTAGGGCGTGGTCACCACGATCCGCCTGCGGGCCCCGTAGAGCATCTGCACGAAGGTCCGCTCGTTGTTCTCGACCTCGTAGGTGGGGCCGCTGGGAAGCGCCTGGGCCAGCACCGACCCGGCCGGCGGCGGCACCGGCAGGGACGGGTCGCCGTCGAGCCCGCGGCCCGTCTCCAGGTAGCGATCGGTCAGGAAGACGGCCTGGAGCTGCCGGACGATCGGCCCCTCCAGCCGGACCATGAGCTCCTCGTTGGTGAGCCCGCGACCCTTGTAGTCGAAGGCGTCCACCAGGTTCTGCGATCCGGTGTAGGCGACGGCGCCGTCGAGGACCACGATCTTGCGATGGTTCCGAAGGTCGCGACGCGCCCGGCGCGTGCCGGGGCTGAGGAGCGACGTCACCTCCACTCCACCGGCCCGGAGCGCCGGGGCGAGCTTGCGCAGCCCGGGGGCGGAGGCCATCCCGTCCATGAGCACCCGGCAGGTCGCGCCCCGCGCGGCCGCGCGGAGCACCGCGTCGGCCACGCGCCGGCCGGTGGCGTCGGGCTCGAGGATGTAGAAGAGCAGGTGCACGCTGCGGCGCGCGCCGTCGACGTCGCGGACGATCCGGTCGATGGTCGATCCGTAGTCGTCGAGCAGCTCGACGCGGTTCCCGCCCACCACCGGGAACCCCCCCAGCCCCTCGGCGAGCCGGGCCGTCGCGGCCCGGTCGTCCGGGACCGCGATCGCCGGGGACGCGCCGTCGGCGAGCCGCGCCATCGCGAGGTACCGGTTCGCCTCCTCCTGCCGTTCCCGGCGCCGGGCCGGCAGGTAGGCCCTCCCGAAGACGGCGTAGAGCGCGACGCCCACCGTGGGCAGGACCAGGATGAGGAGCAGCCAGGCCCGCGCCGCGTTCGGGCTGCGGCGGCGCGGCACCGCCCAGATGGCCCACAGGCGGATGGTCCAGTTCAGCGCCGGGAGGATCCAGGCCAGGCTCACGGAGCGCCCTTCCGGGCCGACGCGCCGCGGGCCGGACGTCCTCCGCTCCTGCGCTCGCGCGGGGCCACCGCCGCGGCGAGCCGCCCCTCGATCGCGGCGCAGGCGTCGCGGATGGTGGCGCCGAGCCTGCGCAGGGCGGGTCCCAGCGGGGAGCGCGGACGCCAGACGAGCGCCAGCGTGCGGTGCGGGGCGGGGCTGGCGAGCGGGCGGACCGCGAGCTCCGACCGGCGGTTCTCCACGGGCAGCGCGATGCGCGGGAGCAGCGTGACGCCGGCGCCGCCCGCCACCATCTGGGCGAGCGTCGCGAGGCTGGTGGCCCGGAAGTCGAGCTCGCGACCCCGCGCGCTGGCGCAGTAGGACAGGGCCTGGTCGCGGAAGCAGTGGCCGTCGTCGAGCAAGAGGAAGCCGGCGCCCCGGAGATCCTGGGGCGTGGCCGGGGTGCTGGACCGCACGAGCGGGTGGCCGGGCGGGGCCGCGAGCACGAAGGGATCCTCGCAGACCACCTCCCGTTCCACCTCGCCGAGCGGCGCCTCGAGCGCCAAGAGCGCGCCGTCGATGCGACCCTCGCGGAGCGCGTCCACCAGGTTCTCGGTCTTGTCCTCCACCCACACCGCCGAGAGCCCCGGATGGCGCGCGCGCAGCTCGGGGACCACCTCGGGGAGCAGGTACGGGGAGACGGTGGGGATGACCCCGAGCCGCAGGGTCCCGGCCAGCGGGTCTCCCAGCTGGCGGACGCTGTCGGCGAGGTCGTCGGCCTCGAGCAGGAGCCGGCGCAGCCGGGCCAGCACCACCTCGCCCGCGGCGGTCACGATCACCTTGCGCGAGCCCCGCTCGAAGAGGCGCACCCCGAGCTGCTCCTCGAGCTGGGCCACCTGGGCGGAGAGCGAGGGCTGGGAGACGTGGCATCGCTCGGCGGCGCGGCGGAACGAGCGGAGGTCGGCGACGGCCGCCGCGTACTGGAGCTGGCGGAGCGTGAAGGGGTGGTGGCTCGATCGCACGATGGCTCGAACCTATCACCGGCGCGGCCCGGCGGCTCCTTGCCTATCGGGCGTCCGCGCCGGTACAAGGTCACCGATTGCGATCGATCCTGGTCATCCGGTACAGCGCGCTCGGCGACGTGGTGCTCGCGACCTCCGTGCTCGAGCCGCTCCGGGCCCGCTTCCCCGAGGCCCGCATCGCGTGGGTGACCGCCCCGGCCTACGCGCCGCTCCTCGAGGGGCTCCCCGGGGTCGAGCGCGTGCACCGGCTGGGCCGCGGCGGCCTCCGGGAGGCCCTGGACCTCGCGGTGGCGCTGCGCGGGCGCTTCGACCTCGCCATCGACCTGCAGAACAAGGTGAAGAGCGCGGTGGTGGCGCGCGCGGCGGGGCGCCGGCAGCTGGTCTTCCGCCGCCGGACCTCGCGCCAGGCGGCGCTCGCCATCCTGGGCGTCGACCCCCCGGTGCGGGGACCGCACGCCACCCGGCTCTACGCCGACGTGCTGCGCCCCCTGGGCATCGACCGGCCCGGGCCCACCCGGGTCTCCCTCCCCGCCGGGGCGCGGGACGCCGCA